>JBCBKE010000015.1:0-43940 GCA_038522375.1 Pseudomonadota bacterium | reverse complement strand
CGCGACGCTGTAATACCATGCGTCTCCGGGTTGGAAGAGCAACGGAATGCCCGCGACCTTGTCGATGAATGTATCGAGATCCTCCGATGCGAAGACCTGCGTCTCTCGCATGCCGGTATTGGCGGGATCGTCGCCGAAGAGCCCATAGGCAAAGCCGGCCTGGTGGCTCATCAGTTCGCCCATTGTGGCGGGGCGGGAGACCGGGACAAAGCCTGGCGCGCCATCCTCGCCGGGCCCTGTGTAGACCTGCAGGGCCTCGAACTCGGGAAAGTAGTCGGTGATCGGGTCGTCGAGGGCGAAGGCGCCCTCTTCGTAGAGCATCATCATGGCAACGCCGGTGACGGGCTTGGTCATGGAGTAGATGCGGTAGATCGTGTCTTCGGTAATGGGAGCACCGGTTTCGGCCTTGCGGATGCCGGCCATGGACCGGCTGATGACCTGATCACCCTGGACCAGGAGCGTGTCGATACCGGCAACGTCGCCGTCAGCGACAAACTGGGTCATCCGGACCTCCAGGGCCGCGACGCCATCTGGGGTGAACTGGGGTTCAGGGACAGACAGTGTGTCGGCGGCGACCGGTTCTGCGATCGCTGCTGGAGGAGCCGGGTCCGGCGCGGCCGGCGTCAAGGCTGTTGCCTCCGGCGCGTCGGGTGTGGCGCAGGCCGAGGCCAGCATGACGGTGGCCGCCGCCAGGAGCCAATTGCGGTTCGTATTACCCATTGTCGTTTCCCTTGCTTCTGCCCCGCCCCGGGGCGCTATCGGAATGCCAACGCCGCGCCTTCCCGCACCGGTTAGCCCGAAGGTACGCCGTCGGGCAACTCCGGAATGGTCGCGGACCGGCGCGACCGCGTTGGCCGCGTCAGGCTTCCGCCCGGTAGTACGGCCGGTCGCCGGCGATGGTGACGCGTTCCATGATGCGGATGGCGGGGAAATAGTCGGACGCGGCAAAGTGCTGGCAGGCCCGATTGTCCCAGAAGGCAAGGGTGCCGGGGGCCCAGCGCAGGCGACACTGGATCTCGGGATTGGCCGCCGTCCGGTAAAGCCGCTGGAGCAAGGCATCGCTTTCGGAAGGGTCCATGTCCTTGATATGGGACGTGAACGCTCCGTTCACGTAAAGGATGGGCAGGCCCGTCTCCGGGTGGGTCCGGACAACGGGGTGTTCCATGGGGGGATAGGTCTCGTGGAGGTCCTCGGCCCGCTTGCCAAGGCGCTTTGCAAAGACGCGCGCGATATCGTGGACCGCGGTGAGGCCGGCGATCTGCTCGCGGGTTTCCTCGTCCAGATTCTGATAGGCGAGGTGCATGTTGGCGAAGAGGGTGTCGCCGCCGACGTCGGGCAATTCAATCGCCCGGAGGATCGAGCCGAGGGACGGGCATTCCCGCCAGGTGACGTCGGAATGCCAGCTGTTCTCCTGCCCGCGGGAGTTGGGGCCATGGGCGATGCGGAGGACTTCACGGTCTTCCTGCTCCTTGGGTGTGGCGGGATGGATTTCCAGCTCGCCGAAGGCCCGGGCGAAGGTGATGTGTTCGGCGCGGGTCAGGGTCTGGTCCCTGAAGAACAGCACCTGATGCCTGAGGAGTGCGGCCCGGATGTCTGCAATCATCGCGTCGGTCGGGCGGGCGAGATCAACGTCAAGGATCTCTGCGCCGATCGCTGGCGTCATGGGTCTGATGGTCAGATCGGATGTCCTGATATCGTGAACTGTGTCGGCCATGGTTTCCTCCTGTCTGGTCTTGTTTTTTTCCATCTTACCCGCGAATGGGCCTAGGGGAAGACAAATGGATCTGCCTGCCCTCAGCCCCGCCCGCCTCGTCAGGCGCTACAACCGGTTCCTGGCCGACGTTGAACGGGAGGCGACCGGGGACGTTGTCACGGCCCACTGCCCGAATCCCGGCTCGATGATGGGGTTGAAGACGCCCGGCAGCCGGGTGTGGCTGTCGGAATCTGACAATCCCAAGCGCAAGCTGAAACACACGCTCGAACTGGTGGAAGCGGATGGTGCCCTGGTCGCCATCAACACCAACAATCCGAACAAGCTGGCGGAGGAAGCCATCCGGGACGGGACGATCGCCGAGCTTGCCGGTTTCGATACGCTCCGCCGCGAAGTGAAGTATGGCGAGAACTCCCGGATCGACCTGCTCCTGTCGAGCGGTGCCGCCCTCACCTATGTCGAGGTCAAGAACTGCCATCTGATGCGACAGGCCGGTCTTGCCGAGTTCCCCGACAGCGTCACGGCGCGCGGGGCCAAGCATCTGGTGGAGCTTGCCCACATGGCGGAGGCGGGTCACAGGGCGGTCATGCTGTTCATTGTCCAGCGCCCCGATTGCAAGCGGTTTGCGACGGCTCCTGACCTGGATGGCACCTATGATGTGGGATTACGGACCGCAGCGGATGCAGGGGTGGACGTTCTGGTGTATGACTGCCATGTGAGCACCGAGGAAATTGCGGTGCGGCACGCCCTGCCCTGGGACAGAGCCGACGCGCTCAGCCCTTGAACACCATAACCCAGACGGTCCTCAATGATGACATCCTCGACCTTCGAAACAGACCTCATTCTCCCGATGCGAACAGGCGAGATCCGCCAGCATGGGGAAGACGGGTTCGAAGGGATGCGGAAGGCCGGTCGCCTGGTGGCCGAATGCCTGGACATGCTGGTGGACGAAGTCCGGCCCGGTGTCGAGACGGCGCACCTGGACCGGCTTGTCCATGATTTCGTGATGGACCACGGCGCCGAGTCGGCAACGATCGGTTATCGCGGCTATCGCCATGCGTCCTGCATCTCGTTGAACCATGTCATCTGTCACGGTATCCCAGGCTCCCGCGTCCTCAAGGACGGCGATATAGCCAATATCGACGTTACCCTGATCGTTGATGGCTGGCATGGCGACCATTCCCGCATGTACGTTGCCGGCACGGCGAAGCGGAAACACGAGCGTCTGATGGACGCGACCTATGAGGCGATGATGGCCGGGATCAATGCGGTCAAGCCCGGGGCCCGCGTCGCCGACATCGCGATCGCGATTTCCGAGGTTGCAAGGAAGGCGCGGCTATCGGTTGTCGATGACTTCTGTGGCCATGGACTGGGACAGCTGTTTCACGACGAGCCGAACGTCGTCCATGCCTGGCCCCAGCATGTTCGCAATGAGCAGGGCCGGGTCGTGCGCAAGAAAGCCTATGACGAGTTTCCGGAACTCAAGCCGGGCATGTTCTTCACGGTCGAACCGATGTTGAACCTTGGCAAGGAGAAGGCCGTGATCCTGTCCGATGGCTGGACGGCGGTGACCCGGGACAAGCAGGCGTCGGCGCAGTACGAGCATTCGGTCGGGGTGACTGAAACCGGCGTCGAGATCTTCACGAAGTCCCCCGCTGGGCTGGATACACCGCACGCGCTCGGTCGCGGATAAGCTGATGGCGTCCGGCGCGCCATCATCAAAACCCCACTGGATGGGCCACCGGGACCGGTTGCGCACCAAGTTGCTGTCCCGGGGGGCGACAGCGCTCGAAGACTACGAACTCCTCGAAACACTGCTTTTCGCCTTTATCCCCAGACGAGACGTCAAACCTGTCGCGAAGGCGTTGCTGGCGCGTTTCGGGTCGCTTTCCGGGGTATTTGCCGCCGAGCCGCGCGCTCTCGTCAAGGTTGAGGGCATCGGTGAAACGGTGGCAGCGTACCTGAAAACCGTTCAGGAACTCCACGGGCGGATTGCCCGCGAGGAAATTGGCGAGCGGACCGTCATTGCAAGCTGGACCGCGCTGATCACCTATGTCCGCACCCAACTCCAACACGAAACGCGGGAACAGTTCCGGGTCCTTTTCCTCGACCGGAAGAACCAGTTGATCGCAGATGAACTGCTTGGATTGGGTACCGTTGACCACGCGCCTGTCTATCCCCGCGAAATCGCGCGCCGCGCCCTCGAACTGGCATCAAGCGCCATTATCCTGGTTCACAACCATCCCTCTGGCGATCCCACCCCATCACGCGCCGACATCGATGTGACGCGGGAAATCATGGATGCATTGTCGCCACTGGACGTCACGGTTCATGACCATCTGATTGCGGGGAAAAAGGGCGTGACGAGCTTCAAGTCCGCTGGCCTTATTTGAATCCTGACATGCCCCCTTGCCGGAACTGTAAGGCGCGTTACGGTTGTGAAAACATAGTAACCTGCTCGCAGGCGTATCGGGAGAAGAGTAGATGACGGACGTCGCAGCAGACCGCGCCCAATCGGGCGCGAGTGCCATCGGGCAAAGTTATGAGACCTTTGGATATCGAACCTACGTCCTCCTGACGCTCACCATTGTCTACACCTTCAACTTCATCGACCGGATCCTGATCTCGGTCGTCAGCGTGCCGATCATCAATGAATTCGGCCTCTCCCAGTTCCAGTTCGGCCTGCTTTCGGGCATTGGATTTGCGCTGTTCTACACGCTGTTGGGCATCCCCATCGCGAACCTGTCCGAGCGGATGAGCCGGAAGGTGATCATCGGGGTATGCGTCATCCTCTGGTCGTTCGCGACGGTGCTTTGCGGCTTTGCGACCGGCTTTGTGACGTTGCTCCTGGCGCGGATGCTGGTCGGCGTCGGCGAGGCCGGCTGCACACCACCCGCCAATTCGATGATCAGCGACTACTATACGCCCCTGGCTCGTCCCACCGCCCTTGGGATCTACGCCATGGGTGTGACGGCGGGCGGATTGCTGGCGCAGGTGTTCGGCGGTGTCATTCTCGATTTCTTCTCCTGGCGGGAAGCGTTCATCTATGTCGGCGCGCCAGGCATTCTGCTTGGCATCCTGGTCTTGACGACGGTCAAGGAGCCGCCGCGCGGCTACTCTGACCCCCCCGGTGCGCCAAAGCCCGAGCGCGCGAGCTTTGGCGAGGCCATGGGGGAAATCTTCTCGAAGCCGACCTTCTGGGTGATGACCACCGGCGCCACCCTTGCCGCGTTTGCGGGCTATGCGCTCACCGGCCTCCAGCCCCAGCATGTGGTCTTTACCCACGGCTTCACGCCTGCGCAGACCGCGCTGATGTTCATGGCGCCCGTTGGCCTGGCCGCGACGCTTGGCGCCTTCCTTGGCGGATACCTGACAGAGCAGGCGTCCAAGCGATCTGCAACGGCGGCGACCTGGGTGCCTGGCATCGCCTTCCTGATCTGCGCCCCGATCTATGCGACGGCTTTCCTGCTGGCGAACTCGACCATGATGCTTGTGGCTTTGATGGTTGCGAGCATGTTCCAGTACTTCTACCTCGGCGCGCAGTATAATATCGCCCAGGCGGTGGTCAGCCTGCGGGTGCGGGCGACCTCGATCGCTATCCTCCTGTTCGTCGTGAACCTCATCGGCTACGGCATTGGTCCCCCGGCCCTCGGCATCGTTGCAGACACGCTGACAACGAACTGGATCGCAGCCAGCGATTTCGCCGGGCAGATCACGGCGACCTGCAGCCTGACGGACGCCAGCCTCAGCGAGGAACTGGTTGGCGCCTGCCGGGAAGCGCGCGCCTATGGCGTCAAATGGGCGTGCGTGACGGCGACTTGCCTGTTCGCGGTCGCTGGCGTCTTCTTCCTGTTGTCGGGTCGGACTTTTGCTCGTGACCTTTACGTGAACCAGAAAACCGCCCACTCTCCCGCATAAACAGCGGCTACCGCCTCCCGCCTTGACCGGAACACCGGCCTTGCGGGGGAGACCGGCGGGGTCCCGGGAGGAAAACATGGCGGATACCCGCACGGAGGCGCCTGCGATAGGCGCCATTGACCAGTCTGCGCCGGATTTCGGTTTTGGATCGAAGGGCTACAGGGCTTACGTGCTCGGCGCCTTGTTGATGGTCTACATCTTCAACTTCATCGACCGAACCATCATCAACATCCTGACCGAGCCGATCAAGGACTCCTTCGGGGTTGAAGACTGGCAGATGGGTCTTCTGGGCGGGCCCGCCTTTGCCTTTCTCTATACACTCTTGGGCATCCCGATTGCGAGGGTGGCAGAACGGTTCCACCGGGTCTGGATCATTGCGATTTCAGTCGCGGTGTGGAGCCTTTTCACGGCGTTGTGCGGCATTGCTGGCTCGTTTCTCGTCCTTTTCCTGTTCCGTGTTGGCGTGAGCATCGGGGAAGCGGGCTGCACCCCACCTGCTCAGTCCTTGATTGCCGACTATTTCCGTCCCAAGAGCCGGGCGACGGCCGTATCGGTCTATGCGCTGGGCGTTCCGCTCGGCGGCATGTTCGCCTCGGTTTTCGGTGGGTTTATCGCGGGCAATCTCGACGGGCCAAGCTTTGCCGCCTTCCTTGGGTCCATGGGCCTGGTTTGGGCCCAAAACGCCCTGGATTGGAGCCAGGTCGAAGGCTGGCGCATTGCATTCGTACTGGTTGGTTTTCCGGGGATACTGGTGGCGATCATCGTCAAGATGACGGTCGCCGAGCCGCCGCGCGGGTATACCGATCCCGCAGCCCTTCAGAACCAGCCAAAGGTCGGTTTTGGCGAAGCGCTTAATATCCTCTCCAAAAAACCCGCCTATCTGCACGTCGTCGCTGGTGCAACCGTGGCGTCTTTTGTCGGCTATGGTGTTGGGCAGTTCACCACATCCTTCCTGATCCGGACCCATGGGCTGAGTATTCAGGAAGCGGCGCTGTTGTTCGGGATCATACTGGGCGTCATGGCGGCGGTCGGCGTGTTTTCGTCAGGGTGGTTGTCCGATCGGTTTGCCGCGCGCCACCCGAATGCCCTGTCCTGGTTGCCCGCAGTGGGGATGGGTGCCTCTGTCCCCCTGTACATCGTGGGTTTCCTGGTCGAGTCGCTATGGGTCGCGATGCCGTTCCTGATGATCGCCGCCATGATCCACTACTACTATCTGGGGCCGATGTACGCGGTCGCCGGTGGCGTCGTGGACAGCCGGATGCGCGCCACATCGGTGGCGCTGACCCTGTTTGTCGTCAACATTCTCGGCTACGGACTGGGACCGCCTTTGATCGGTATCCTGTCGACGTGGCTGAAAGCCATGTTCCTGAGCGGCGATGGGCTCGGCATGACACTGGAGGCCTGCAAGGATCTGGCCCTACTCGGGGAAGCCGAGGCGGACTCCTGCAACAGCGCAAACGCGCGGGGACTTCAGTGGTCAATCATCATTTTTGTTTGCGGTTATGGCTGGGCGGCGCTTCACTACCTCCTGGCGGGCCGAACGCTGCAGAGCGATATGATCGCGAAGTCTGGCTGACGGGCCACTACCGTCGGGCGCCTGGCTGACAGGCGTCCCGCACTGAAAAATTGGGGACGACGACCCGCCTTGAGGGGCCGCATGGGGAAGGGAGACGACATAGCCAAAGCGTAAGGACACACCATGACGCGCTCTGCTTCCTCACAACAGGCCCCGCAAACCGCGACAGGACAATCGGCGGCGTTGCCGAGCTCTGCCGAACGTTCGGCGCCTGATTTCGGGTTTGGCTCAAAGGGCTACCGGTCCTACGTGCTCGGCGCGCTTCTGATCGTCTACATCTTCAACTTCATCGACCGGACCATCATCAATATCCTGACCGAGCCGATCAAGGACTCCTTCGGGGTTGAAGACTGGCAGATGGGCCTTCTGGGCGGCCCTGCCTTTGCCGTTCTCTACACATTCCTCGGCATTCCGGTCGCGCGGTTTGCCGAAAGGGCCCACAGGGTCTGGATCATCGCCGTGGCGGTGGTTGTCTGGAGCCTCATGACAGCCCTGTGCGGCATTGCATTCTCATTCCTGATGCTGCTGTTGTTCCGCATCGGTGTCAGTGTGGGCGAAGCGGGTTGCACGCCGCCTGCGCAATCCCTGATTGCCGACTATTTCCGGCCGACCAGCCGGGCCACGGCTGTTTCGATCTACGCGCTTGGTGTTCCGCTTGGCAGCATGCTGGCCGCCGTCTTCGGCGGCTTCATCGCCGGAAATCTCGGGGGCAGCGACATCGCCGCCGCGCTGTCTTCGTGGGGCTGGACGTGGGCTTTGGATGCCCTGAACTGGGATGAAATCGAAGCCTGGCGGGTCGCTTTCGTCCTTGTCGGCGTGCCGGGTATCATCGTCGGCATCCTCGTCAAGCTGACAATCAAGGAACCGCCACGGGGCTACACCGACCCGGTGGAACTCCAGAACCAACCGGCCGTCAGCTTCGGCGATGCCCTGAAGGTGCTGGCTGGAAAGCCGACGCTGATCCACGTCGTCATCGGCGCGACGATCACGGCCTTTGTGGGCTATGGAGTGGGTCAGTTCGTGACCTCCTTCCTGATCCGGACACACGGCCTCGACATCCAGACAGCCGCGCTGTTGTTCGGGATCCTGCTGGGGGTGATGTCATCCATCGGCGTTTTCGCGTCGGGATTCATCGCCGACAAGATTGCCGCCCGCCATCCCAATGCCTTGACCTGGATTCCTGCGTTGGGAATGGGTGTTGCCGCACCACTTTTCGTCATCGGCTACCTGTTGGACAATCTCACCCTGGCGCTTGTCCCCCTGATGATCGCATCACTGGCCAACTCCCTCTATCTGGGCCCGATGTACGCTGTGGCCGGCGGTGTCGTGGACAGCCGGATGCGGGCGACGTCGGTGGCCGTCACGCTATTCATGGTCAACCTGATCGGGTACGGGCTTGGACCGCTCGTGATCGGCATTCTGTCCACGGTTCTCAAGACCATGTTCCTGTCCGGGGCCGGACTGGGACTGGATCTCAATGGCTGCCGGGAGGTTGCGAACCTGAGCGCTGCGGCTGTCGAGGCTTGCGCCAGCGCGGATGCGCGGGGCCTGCGCTGGTCTATCGTCGTGTTCGCGAGCCTCTACGGCTGGGCTGCCATACACTTCCTACTGGCGGGCCGAACACTTCAGGATGACCTGGTCACCAAGCGCGGATAGTCGGCCGCTGTTGCGCCGGCGAACCGAACCGCCGGCGCGCTTCCACCGGAGGTGAAACCGCTCTAATGAACCGGGCATGGCAGTCTATACCCATGTCGATGATGGACAACTCGACGCGTTCCTTGCGGACTACGACCTCGGTGCGCCCCGGGCCTTCAAGGGTATCGCGGAAGGCGTCGAAAACTCGAACTACTACCTCGAAACCGACCGGGGCCGTTACATCCTGACGCTGTTCGAGCGGCGGGCCGACCCCAAGGACCTGCCCTACTTCATGGCCCTGAAGCGCCACCTGGCGGCCAAGGGTTTCCCGGCCCCCGAACCGGTTGCCGGCCGGGACGGTGCCGTGTTGCGCCCCCTGGCGGGGCGGACGGCGGTCATCATCACGTTTCTCGACGGGTTGAGCCCTCGCAGTCCCAATGTGCGCCAGTGCCGGTCGTTGGGGGCGGCCCTTGCGGAGATGCACCTGGCACTGTCGGATTTCAGCCTTGAGCGTCGCAACAGCCTCGGTCCATGGGCCTGGCCCGGATTGTGGGCGGGACGGGAAAACGCGGCGGAAACGCTGGAGCGAGGGCTGGCCGGGGAAATCGAGGACGACCTGGCCGCAATCGCCGATGCCCGTAGCCAGACAGCCGACCTTCCGCGCGGAACGATCCATGCCGATCTTTTCTCGGATAATGCCTTCTTTCTCGGCGATCGGTTCACGGGCGCGATCGATTTCTATTTCGCCTGTACCGACGTGCTCGCCTACGACCTGGCAGTCTGCCTGAATGCCTGGGCGTTCGAGGAAGGCGGCTGGTCCACGGGCCTGCAGTACAACTACTCCAAGGGGGCCGCACTGGTGGCGGGGTATGACGCTGTCCGTCGCCTGACCGGGCATGAGCGGCGCGTGCTGCCGCTCCTCGCCCGCGGCGCAGCCTTGCGCTTCTTCCTGACTCGCCTCGTGGACTGGTCCGAGACGCCTGCTGATGCCCTTGTAAAGCCCAAGAATCCTCTCGAGTATGCCCAGAGGCTCCGGTTTCATCGCCAGGCTACGGGACCGGGTGACTATGGCTGTCCCCCCGCAGACGCCTGAGCGGAGCAGGAGACACAATGGCGTCAGCGCATGAGGCACACGCCACCTACAGGGAAGCCCCACCACGGATAAAGCGGGTTGCCCTGGCCATATTCCTGTGCGGTATCGTGGCCTGCCTTCTGGTGACCATGCTGGGCGTGGGCCTGCTCCTCGGTTTGCGCGGCGTGGAGATGGTGTTCTTCGGCGGCGCGGGAAACGGGTTTGACGACAATGCGCCTTCGTTCTTCCGCGGTGCGATGTTTGCGGGGCTGGCGGGCGCGTTCAATTGGTTCTTTGGCTACCTGACCATACCCGCCGCCTGGCTGGCGCTTGGGCTTTCGGTAGGCCGATTCCCCGGGCGCCGGGTCGTGCATCGAGGCGCCTATCTCTCATGGGCTGCAGGCCTGGGCGCGCTGCTGGTCGCTGTTCCAACCGTGCTCGGGGTGACGGGCTTTGCGCCAGACAGCGAACGGGACGCCAGCGTTCTGGCCGGGGCGGCACTGACGTCGCTCGGCATTGGCGGGCTTGCCGGCTCGGCCTGTGCAGGCCTGTTCCTCCTGATCGTGCGGCCGGCGCGGCAAGTGGCGGCCATCGATCTCGATGTCTTTTCAGATCGGACGGTTGCCGAGGCCTAGGGTGGTTTCGCTTTCTGTGGAAGCGATCGTCGACTCGCTTTCGCTCACGGCAGTTTGGCGATGCCAAACGCCTCCGCAGAGGCGGCCTGACCGGCCGGCGGGCAGTCGCCCGCTGCGCGTTTCGAGTGCTTCATCTGCCGTTCACACGGTAGCGCACATATCGATACTCGATGATATTGGAGTGTCCCATGCGCCCTGTCCTTGCCACGTTGACGGCCCTTGTCCTGGGGTCCACCGCCGCAGCCGATCCGCTCGAGACCCTGAGGGGCGTATCGGCGGAGGGGCCCGTTTACGCATTCGATGTGGAATTCGAGGCGGACGGTGTCACCGCCATCGGATCCGTCGACCCGACCCGACCGGCGGGGAATCGCATCGTCCTGACCGCCCCGCCGCGCACGGAGTGGAGCGAGGACTTCGCGGAAGGCATCGCCCAACGGGATCGGGAGGCCGACGGCGACATCTGGTGTCAGAACCTCGTCGAGCAAATCCCCGATACGGCGAGCCTTGCCAGCGACAATGGCAACAGCGTCACCTATACATTCACGCCGGTCCCCGAAGATGGCGCTGATGGGCCGGAGAAGAAGATGTTCAGGAGCCTTGTCGGTTCGGCTGTGGTTTCGAAAACCGGACCGATCCTTGAGAGTTTCCAGCTGCACCTGCCTGAGCCGATGAAGCCGCATTTCCTTGTCAAGATCGAGCGGTTTTCCATGTTCGCCGAATGCGAGCGGTCGCCCGATGGCCGGGCCTACCTCGCAAACCTGAACATCGACATTGCCGGTTCAGCCATGGGCCGGCGCTTCAGCGAAACTACCGCACAGCAGATCACACGGCTTTTCGAACCGAGTAATTCCTGAGCGGCGGCAGAGACTTTGATAAGCCGATTGGTCTAAGCTCCGTGCATGGCGATGACGTGGGAAGAGTTGGAGGCCAAGCCTGGCTGGCAGGGCATTCGCGCCATCGTTGACCGCGACATCAGGCGCGCGTTCGCCGACCTGCCGCCGCCGCAAACCGATCCCAAGGGACGCCCCAAGGGTGTTCAGGCGATCATCGGTGGTGCGGGCGGACTATTCCTGCTGCTGTTTGCGGGCACCTTCCTGGTGCTTCCGACGAACGGCTTCGGCGATTTCCTGCGGTTCATCCTGTTCATTCCGCTCTTTTTCGCGTCGATCGCGCTGTCGCTCTACCTGAACCGAAAAAAACTGCTGGCCTGGCTCCTCCAGGCGAAGGTCCGTTATGTTGCCCGCGCAAAAGCGCTCGACCGGGTCGCGCGCCATCTTGGCCTGTCCTATGTGGCGCGACCGGGGGGTGAACATCCCGCGCTCGCGTGGCTATCAAAGCAATCGTGGCTACCGCGCGAGGCGAGCGAAGCCATTGCCGGCCTGCCCGCTTCGGAGCTGACAATGGTTGATGCGGTGACCGCGTTGCGGGAGGCAGGAATCATGGGCCGCGAGCCGATTGTGATCGCAACGGATGCGCAAAAGCAGCAGATCGAGGACCAGTACCTGCAGTCGCTGCCGGTCGAGGACGGGTTCCATGGCGTTCGCGGCGGGGTGGCGTTCGACGCTTTCGAGTGGATCGAACGGGTCGAAGATGACCCGGACATTTACCACCTCGCCATCGTGCTGACATTGCCCCGCCCGGTGAACGGTTTGGTTGAACTGAGGGCGCGGAACATTGGCTGGTTGGCCCACAAGGACGCGCCGCCGCTATCGCGTGTGGACCTGGCGTCGAAAGCCTTCGATGAGCGTTTCCGCCTCCGCAGCGCTGACCAGGTCGAAGCCAGAACGCTGTTCGATCCGCGCGTCGTAGAACGGCTGTTAGCCATTGCCCATGGTCAGGCGTTCCGTGCGGTCGCCCGGAACCGGCATCTCGTCTTCGATGTGGAAGGGGAGGACCGCTTTGCCTTGCTGGACGCCAATACCGGCGCCTGGGATGACACAACCCTTCGGCGGGGACTGACTGACCTTGTTGAAACACTGGAACTTGTGGACGCGCTGGCGACCACGTTCCGGACAGCCAGGCCTGCCTAAAGCGGCGCATTCTCAAATGGACTCAGCGCGCCGCTTCAAGTCCTTGTTTCGACGCGCTTCCGGACGGCGAACCGGTGCCCACTTCGCCTGGAAGCGCTCTAGGCTATCGCGTCAGCAGCAGGTGACGGTCCGGCAAGCGTCAGCTCCGTGCGGTCATGCCGCCATCGACAACGAACTCCTGGCCCGTGCAGTAGCGGCTGTCATCGCTGGCAAGGAACACGATGACCTCGGCGACTTCATCGGCTGTTCCCGGGCGCCCCAGCACCGCGCTTGCAGCCCCTAATGCCTGGGCGTTGATTGCGTTTCCACCGGGCGCGAACAGCCCCTCTCGCATGGCTTCGGGGTCGGGCGAGGCGGACATGACGCCGGTGATGTTCTTCCCCCAGATCGGTGTATCGATGATGCCTGGATGCACGGAATTCACTCGGATATTGTAGCCCATCTGGCCACATTCCACGGCGGCTGACTTGGTGAACAGCCGGACCCCGCCCTTGGATGCACAATAGGCGCCCAGGCCCGATGCACCGCGAAGACCGGCAACCGAAGAGAGGTTGATGATCGATCCGCCTCCGGTGTCCTTCATGGCCCGGACCGCCGCCCGCGTGCCCAGAAAGACGCTGTCGAGGTTCACGGCCATTTGCGTGCGCCAGTCCTCAAGCGAGAAATCGACCAGTGCGCCGCCAAGGGCGATGCCTGCATTGTTCACAAGCACGGAAACGTCGCCGAGCGCCGCTGCCTCCTCCACCACAGTATTCCAGCGCACCTCGTCGAGCACGTCCTGGTGTGCGGCCATCGCGCGTCCGCCGTTTTCCGTAATGGCGGCAGCGCAGCGGGTTGCCCCTTCACCATCGAGATCGGTCGCATAGACGGCCGCGCCCTCCCGCGACAACGCTTCAGCGGTTGCCCGGCCGATGCCGCTGGCCGCGCCTGTCACAATAGCTGTCTTCCCAGTGAGACGCCCCATGATTTCCTCCGTGCCTTGTTTGCTGTGTCGAGAGAGCTTAGCGGACGATGGGGGCTTGTCACCCGATATGGAGCTGCGGGCGAAAAGCCTGGCGTTCTCGACCGCTTCCAGTCCTGTTCCAGCGCAAGGATCTGGTCGAAGGTGGGTCTTTCTGCTCCCAACCTGTTTCAGGCTGCGAGGAAACGGACATTTTCACCCGGTGCAATGACCGCTGCGGTCAGAGCCCCACCCCAACAGGCGCCGGTATCGACGTTGATCCGGCGGCCATCCTCGGAGACGAAGGGCTTGTGGTCATTGGTCGGCGTATGTCCGTGCACGACGCGATGGCCATCCAGGGCTGGCGAGGTCCATTGGTCGGTACAGAAGAAATCGTTCGACCGGGTCCAGAGATAGGTTTCGGGTTTTTCCTCTGGGAAGCTGTTCCCGGACAGGCCCGCATGAACGAACACTAGATGGTCGTCTTCCGCCCAGTGCCGCAGAGGCAGGGATTTCAACCATTTGAGGTGCCTGCCGAGCAACCCCGTTACGGGGGATGTCTCGTAGCTTTCAAGGGTCTTCATGCCGCCATTGCGGGCCCAGAATGCCTCGGCCATGGCGCCGCCTTCCAGAGCATCGATCATCATCTGCTCATGGTTGCCTCTCAGGCAGACCATTTCGAGCCTGGGATTGGTCTTGGCGGCCTTCTGAAGCGCCTGGAGCCGTTCGATCACACCGCGGCTGTCGGGCCCCCGGTCCACATAATCGCCCAGGTGCACCAGTGCGGCACAATGGTGAGAGTACAGGGTCCGATGGAGATCGAAAATTGCGCCGTGAAGCGCTGACAGCCGCTCAGCTTCGCCATGGATATCGCCAATCGCGTAATAAACACGGGAGATTTCTGATCGTGGCATGGGGTTTGCGACCTGATACGCGAGTTCGGAAAGCTCCATCATCTATGCCTTACCCCGGTCCAGTTCTCTGCGGCCGGGGTTTTCTTTGCGCGCGTTCGGACCGTTCAGGAAACCTGCGCAGCCCGGGCGAGGCGGCGGGCGCGGCGATTGCCCAATACACTGTCTGTCGTGAACAATATGAGGGCTGCCCAAATAAAACCGAAGGCGATGGCGTGGGTCAGGCCAAAGGGTTCGCCGAGGAGCAAGGCGATCAGGAACTGAAGCGTCGGGGCGAGATACTGGAACATTCCAACCGTCGACAGCATCAGACGCTTTGCTGCGATGGCAAACAGGATAAGCGGAACGGCAGTGATCGGCCCCGACAAGATGAGCAATGGGATATCGGTCACCGACTGGCCGAGCACGTCCGCGCCCACGAGGGTGCCCCGATGGATGAGCCACCCGGCGGCGACGGGTAACAACATGGCCGCCTCGACCACAAAACCGGCCCTAGCATCGACCTGCACCTGTTTTCGGATGAGGGAATAGATCGCGAAAGTGAGGCAGAGGACGAGGGAGACCCAGGGAAAGCGCCCGAACGCTGCGGTCATGATCAGCACGCCAATTGCGGCGAGACCGACGGCGATCCACTGGGCGACGCGTAGCCGCTCCGAGAGAAAGACGAAACCGATCAGCACATTCACGAGCGGGTTGATGTAGTAGCCAAGGCTCGCCTCCATGACCCGGTCTTCGCCGACGGCCCAGATGTAGAGGAACCAGTTCGCCCCGATCATGCATCCCGACAGGAGCAACCATTTGAGCTTGCCCGGCGTCAGGGCGAGACGCAGGTCGTCCCAACGGCTTGAAATGGCCAGAAAGACGATCCCTGTCGGTACGCTCCAGACAATCCTGTGTGCCAACATGTCGGTCGGTGGAATATGGCCCAATACCTTGAAGTACAGCGGCAAGAGCCCCCAGATCATGTAGGCTCCGAGGGCGGCGGTGAGGCCAAGGCGAAGATCAGCGGGCATCGCCGGCTCTTACGTGCCTGTCCGCACGCGCACCACCCGAAACTTGTCCGGGAAGGATTTTATCGAGGGCAAGCGAACGGCAAACAGCGAGGGCGGCTATACCTCGCCGGCGCTAACCGGCGCCGACGAAGCCCTTCTGGGGGGTCAGCACCCCGCGCGTGACAAGCTCTTCGGCGATCTGGACCGCGTTCAGGGCCGCGCCCTTGCGCAGGTTGTCGGAGACGACCCAGAATGCGAGTCCATTATCAACGGTTACATCACGGCGAACGCGGGACACGAAGGTGGACCACTCCCCCACGCATTCCACGGGCGTGATGTAAAGCTCTTCCTTAGGGTCATCCACCAACATGATTCCCGGGGCCTCGCGGAGGATCTTGCGGGCGGAACCCGGCGTGATGGGATCGTGGAATTCCACGTGTACCGCTTCGGAATGGCCCACAAACACCGGCACGCGAACGCACGTCGCGCTTACCTTGATGTCAGGGTCGAGAATCTTGTGGGTCTCATCCACGATCTTCTGTTCTTCGGTGGTGTAGCCATTGGAGAGGAAATCGCCACCATGGGGGATGACGTTGAACGCGATCTGCTTGGGGTAGATCATGGGTTCGGCGGCATCATTGACGAACAGCCCCTTGGTCTGGTTCCAGAGCTCATCCATCGCTTCTTTTCCGGTGCCGGACACCGATTGGTAGGTGTCGACGATCACCCGCTTGATCCGGGCTGCATCATGGAGCGGCTTGAGCGCTACCAGGAGCTGGGCGGTCGAGCAGTTCGGGTTGGCGATGATATTCCTGGTGGCATAACCCATGACCGCGTCACCGTTGACCTCGGGGATCACCAAGGGAATGTCCGGGTCCATCCGCCAGGCCGAGGAGTTGTCGATAACAATCGCGCCAGACGCGGCGATCTTCGGCGCCCACGCCCGCGACACCGTCCCGCCCGCCGACATCAGGACCAGATCAACGGTCGAAAAATCGAACTGCTCCAGGTCCTGACACTTCAACGTCCGGTCACCCAGGCTGACTTCGCGGCCCTTTGACCGGCGCGAAGCGATGGCATGGACAATATCGGCGGGAAAATCTCGCTCGTCGAGAATAGCGAGCAACTCCTTGCCAACGTTTCCGGTGGCGCCAACAATCGCAACGCGCAAGGCCATGGAATGCACTCCTGTTTGGGCCGCAAGGCGTAGGCGCCATTCCGGGACAAGACAAGTCCGGGCAAGTGCTCAGGGGCGTCTCGCGCAATGCTGGCAGCCCATTCTGCGCGCTAGGGCCGATCGGGGATCGGCGCCATGGTGGGAATAGCGGCACGATTGCGATTGTAGGAGAAGACGAGCGGATAGGTCACGTCCTTCCGGACCACCGGGACACCACAATGGTAGGGCGGGGTGAAACGGACCACGGCGACAGCGCGGGCAGCCTCCTTGACGAAGCCGTCATGGCTGCAAGTTGGACGGATGTTTACCGCGGCGCCGCTCTCGGCGATGTCGAAGACGACATTGCAGGTCCCTTCCAGGGCGTACCGCTCCATCGCTGCGGGATATTCGAGGGCGGCGGGTACCAGCAGTTCGGGCGCAGGACTACCGCCCGGACATGGAGCGGCGGGCACTGGCGCTGCGGCCACCGTGGCGCCGCGGGTCTTGACGCCCTGACCGGGTTGAGCTGGCGCCTGGGAACCGGGAGCGAAGTCTATTCCGGTTTCGGGGCGAATGGCAGAAACGTCGAGGGCCGCATCCGCGCCGCCGATCCCGAGTTGGCGATCGCGGCAGATCTCGCAACTCTCAACGCGAATGTCGGGGGCGGAGCTACCGTACCAGTCGGCGATGGCCAGGCCGTCCATGACGAGGGAAACGTTCGGCTGTCCATCTGCTGTCCAGACAACCATCGAGCAGGCGGGCGATGTGGATGAGACGGCGACCACTGACTGGCGATGCTGGACGCTCGCTTCGCAAGCCGCAGAGCGTTCTACCTGTGAGCAGTCACAACGGCCTTGGGCATGGGACAATGCGCCAAGGAGAAAGACCAGTGAGAAAACCGCCAATACCGCAATAGATCGCATAGACCACGTTCCTGAAGGATGTGTGTCCCCGCCCAGCGTTCATACTCATACCTTGATATTTCAGCAATGAAAATGCCAGGTCGCAGCCATGACGAAACCGTCACCTGACCGGACGGCGCCCATGCGCCTGCTGGACCAGCCAGTGCATTCCCCCCTCGCGCTTGACCAATTCAGGAGCCGGGCCTACCCCCGCCCAGCATGTGAGAAGGAGCCGTTTTACCCATGTCTGCGCCCGCGACCGAGCCCCATGACTTCCCTGCCCTGGCGGTTGCTGCCAAGGCGTGGCCCTTCGAGCTGGCGCGGGGGCTGAAGAAACGGCTGGATCAATTGGAGAAGGCGGGTCGGGCGAAGGACGGTCCGGTGGTTTTCGAAACCGGCTATGGCCCCTCTGGCCTGCCGCATATCGGGACGTTTGGCGAAGTGGTGCGCACGACCATGGTGCGCCACGCCTTTCGAACGCTGACCGACGACAAGGTGGCGACCAGGCTGATCTGCGTGTCCGACGATATGGATGGCATGCGCAAGGTGCCGGACAACCTGCCAAATCCCGATATGCTGGCCGAGCACCTGCAAAAGCCGTTGACCGCAGTGCCTGACCCCTTTGGCACCCATAAAAGCTACGGCGCCCATATGAACAACCGGCTGATGGCGTTCCTTGACGGGTTTGGCTTCGACTATGACTTCAAATCGTCGACGGACCTCTACAGGGGCGGCGTGTTCGACCCGATGCTGCTGCGCGCAGCCGAGGCGTACCAGGCGATCATGGACGTGATGTTGCCAACCCTGGGCGAGGAACGCCGCAAGACCTATAGCCCGTTCCTGCCGATCAGCCCTTCGACGGGCCGTGTGCTCTACGTGCCCATGAAAAAGGTCGATGCGAAAAAGGGTGAGGTGACCTTCGAGGACGAGGACGGAACAGACATCACCCTGCCGGTGACCGGTGGCCATGTGAAGATGCAATGGAAGCCGGATTTCGGGATGCGGTGGGCCGCGCTCGGTGTCGATTTCGAGATGTTCGGAAAGGACCACCAGGCGAACGCGCCCATCTATTCGAAGATCACGAAAGTGCTCGGCGCCCCGCCCCCGGAACAATTCGTCTATGAGCTGTTCCTCGACGACAAGGGTGAAAAGATCTCCAAGTCGAAGGGAAACGGGATATCGGTCGAGGATTGGCTCGCCTACGCCCCGCCTGAGAGCCTGTCGCTGTTCCAATGGCAGAAACCCAGGACAGCCAAACGGTTGTATTTCGACGTGATTCCCAAGGCGGTGGACGAGTATCTCACCTTCCTCGAAAAATATCCGAACGAAGAGCCCGCGCGTCAGATCGAGAACCCCGTTTGGCATATCCATTCCGGCAATGTGCCTGCTCAGACGTCACCGGTGTCCTATGCGCTCCTTCTCAATCTGGTGAGCGCGGCGAATGCCGAAGACAAGGACACGCTGTGGGCATTTATTGGCCGGTATGCCCCGGGGGCGACAGCCGAGAGCCATCCCCTCCTGGACCGGCTCGTTGGCTATGCGCTGCGGTATTATGAGGACTTCGTGAAGCCGACCAAGGCCTATCGGAAACCGAATGACCAGGAGCGGGCTGCGATGGCAGACCTGGCAAGCCGGCTTCGCACCTTCAATGACGACCCGACGGGCGAGGCGTTGCAGACCCTGACCTTTTCGGTGGGCAAGGACCATGGCTTCGAGCCCCTGCGGGACTGGTTCAAGGCACTCTATGAGGTTCTGCTGGGGCAATCGCAAGGACCGCGCTTCGGCGTCTTCGCAGCACTCTACGGGGCCGCGGAAACCGCCGCGCTGATCGAGGACGCCCTTGCCCGCGCTTAGTCGGGGCGATTGTGTGTGAAGGCCGTTTCGGCACGCGCGTTCCAATCTGCACACGGAAAGTGAGGCTTCCAGGGCACATTTCTCCGCGGCTTGCCGGTTAGGATCAAAAAAATGTTGCGTTGGCGGCGGGCAATCTGCTGTCTTGTGGAACACTGTCCCAATTCCTGCCGCACAAGGGGAATAAAGTTGTTTCAGGACCTCGATGCGATCGACCGGCACATTCTGCAACTCATTCAGGAAGACGCAGCCCTGTCGGTGGCCGAAATTGCAGAACAGGTCGGCCTGTCATCATCGCCGTGTTGGCGGCGGATCAAGCGGCTGGAAGAAACCGGCGTGATTACCCGCCGTGTGACACTTTTGGACTCGCACAAACTAGGCCTTGATTTCGAGGTCGTTGCCAGCGTCAAGCTCTCCCTGCCGAGCCGGGAAAACCTGGATGCGTTCGAACGCCTCGTGCAGGACTGGCCCGAGGTGGTGCAATGCATGACCGTCACCGGAGCGGTGGACTATGTCGTCCATGTGATGACCCGGGACATGTACGCCTATGATGACTTCCTGCGCGACAAGCTGCTGGGGTCGGGCCTTGTGTCCGATGTGCAGTCCCGGATCATCATTCGCGTCGCCAAGCGAACAACGGCGGTCCCCCTCAACATGGTGGATGGCTAGCAACCGGCATGGGGTTGGCTGGACCTGCCGCAAAACGGCCCCATGACATTGCCGCCAAGGCGCTTTAGGCGAAGACCATGGCTGTAACTCCCCTTGCCCGGGTGCATCTCGGGAACATTCAGGCGAACTGGCGGGCGCTGGACACGGTATTTCCGGCCGCCGAGACCGGCGCTGTGGTGAAAGCCAATAGCTACGGCCTGGGCGCCAGCGAGGTTACCGCCGCGCTGGCTGCCGTGGGGTGCAAGACCTTTTTTGTTGCTTACGGAGATGAGGGTTATGACGTGCGGATCGCGGCGGGAAATGATGCTGCGATCTATGCCTTCAATGGGCTTTCGGCGGGGAGCGAGGTGAACTGGGGTCCCGATGCGGTCCGCCCGGTCCTGAACAGCGCCGAGGACGCCGGCCGGTGGCTCGCGGAGGCTGGCGCTGACGCGCAGTTCGGCCTGATGATCGATACGGGCATGAACCGGCTTGGCGTTCGGATCGATCAGATAGGCGCCCTTTTGCAATCGCTGGGAGATCGGCAACCTGCCGTTGTCATGAGCCACCTGGCTTGCGCGGACGAGCCAGGGTCGCCCGATAATGAACGGCAGCTTGATTCATTCCTGACCGTCGCCGCCGCCTTCCCCGGCGTGCCGGCGAGCCTGGCCAACTCGGCCGGGCACGGACTCGGACCGGCCTACGGGCTTGATCTGACGCGACCGGGGCTTGCGCTATACGGCGGCGGTCCGGCGCCGCCCGGGGTTTCACTTGCGCCGGGCGTCACTGTCGAGGCTCCGATCCTGTCGGTACAGAGCGTTCAGGCTGGCGAACGGGTCGGATATGGCGGAACCCATGTCGTCAACGAACCGGCGACATTGGCAACGGTGAGCCTTGGCTATGCCGATGGCGTTCCCCGATCATCCAGCAATCGGGGCTTTGTTGCCCTTGACGGCCTGGCCTGTCCAATCGTGGGCCGGGTGTCGATGGACCTGATCACAGTTGACGTGAGCGGCAGCCAGGGTCTTGCCAAACCGGGCGCGGTCGTTGAATTCCTTGGCCAGACTGCCAGCCTGGACGAGCAAGCCAACCGGGCCGGAACCCTTGGATATGAACTCTTGACGGGAATGGGCCGCCGTGTCGAACGCATCTACGAACGCTGACAGCAAGGCCAAAGGCGGATTTCCCAATCCGTTCCAGCCCATCGGCGCAGCCATCCTTGCCACCTGCCGCGAGGTGGGTGGATTGGCCCGCTTTGGCGGTGATATCATCGGCGCTGCACTGACACCGCCCTGGTTTGCTGGCGAGATCCTCCGTCAGATGGTCCGGATCGGCTATTACTCCCTGCCCGTGGTCGGGTTGTCTTCGGTGTTTATCGGTGCAGCCCTGGCGCTGAATATCTATACCGGCGGATCGCGGTACGGTGCGGAACAGTTCGTCCCGAACATCGTTGTCCTGGGCATCACGCGGGAATTGGGCGCCGTCATCACCGGGTTGATGCTGGCCGGCCGGGTGTCCAGCGGGATCGCCGCGGAGGTGGGCGCGATGCGGGTCACCGAGCAGATCGACGCGCTGACCACGCTGTCAGCCAATCCGAAGCGTTACCTCTACGCGCCCCGTCTGATCGCGGCAGTCCTCGCCCTTCCCGTGCTGGTGGCGTTGGCCGATGTGATCGGCGTGATGGGCGGCTGGCTTGTCAGTGTTCAGGGGCTTGGCTTCGACAGCACGGTGTACCTGCGCAACACGATCGATTTCGTCACCTGGCAAGATATCGCGGCGGGCCTCATCAAATCGGTGGTCTTCGGCGCTGTGATCGCGATCATGGGATGCTACCATGGCGACCGGTCGAAGGCGGGCGCCTCCGGCGTTGGACGTGCGGCAACCCTGTCCATGGTGGCCGCAGCGGTCCTTGTGCTCGCGCTGAACTATGTGATGTCCACCATCTTCACGAGCGTAGGCCTATGACGACACCGATCCTTGAACTGCGAGACGTTCGGAAGTCCTTTGGCAGGAACGATGTCCTGAAGGGCGTTGATATCGATGTCCGCCGCGGCCAATCCCTCGTCATCCTGGGCGGCTCGGGATCGGGCAAGTCCGTGATGCTCAAGAATGCCCTCGGCCTCATGACACCGGACTCCGGATCCGTGCTCTTTGACGGCGAGGACGTCACGCACGCAACGGGAAAGGCGCGCGAAGCGATGCGCGCCCGGATCGGGATGCTTTTCCAATCGGGTGCGCTGTTCGACAGTCTGACAGTTTGGCAGAACGTGGCGTTCCGCCTGATTCATTCCGATGGCCTGAAGCGCGCCGAGGCGAAAGCGCGGGCCATCGAAAGCCTGCGCAAGGTTCGGCTGGGGCCTTCGGTGGCGGACCTCACGCCGGCCGAGATTTCAGGCGGCATGCAGAAACGGGTCGCGCTGGCCCGGGCGATCATCTCGAAACCCGACCTCATATTCTTCGACGAGCCGACCACCGGCCTCGACCCCATTACCGCCGATGCGATCAACGACCTGATCATCGAGCAGGTCAAGGCGCTTGGTGCGGCGACTGTCTCGATCACCCACGATATGGCATCGGCGCGGAAGATCGCAGACGAAATCGCCATGCTCTACGAGGGGCAGATTATCTGGAGGGGTCCTGCCAGCGACATCGATGCAAGCGGGAACCCCTATCTTGATCAATTCGTACACGGACGGGCCGAGGGGCCGATACAACCTGCCCTGTAGTTTTGACACCACTTCTGCAATTAGATAACGACAGCGTGTCGAAGGGCTGAGACCTCATCTCACTGGCAGGGACCTGCACCATGGAACACGTTCCATGGTGGTTCGGGGTTTATGCGCTTCATCTGGTCTTGTGGAGGCGCGTCTGGATGACATTACAAACGGCGCATCCTGACATTGTCTCTAGGCATGCCTGCGACCACGGTCCCTGCAACGCCGTCGCCAAGACCGGCGGCCACGATCCGACAATTTCGTCGCGTGCCGCCCGTGTCGCGCCTGCCCCGCCTTTCACCCATCTAGGCACATCGCCCTTAGTAAGTGAGCAAACACTTGCATTCATGGAATTGTGTGCTATACCCCCCTCAGAGAGGTTGATCGAATGACCGAGACTGCCCAGGCGAAACGTCCGCGCGCGAGAAACGCACGCCCCCTGATCGAGGGTGCCGCCCTCAAACTGTTTGTCGACAAGGGCGTGGACGCAGCAACGACCCGCGAAATTGCGGTGGAGGCAGGGGTGTCAGAAGGAGCGCTGTACCGTCACTATAAGAGCAAGGATGACCTGGCGCTCGCCCTTTTCATGGAAACCCACAACCGGCTCGGCAAGATGATGATCGAAGCCTGGCAGCATGGCGGCACGCTTGAAGAGCGCATCCGGCGCGTGGTGGAGGCCTATTGCACGCTGGCCGATGAGGATTGGTTGCTGTTTTCGTTCCACCTCCTGTCGGTGAACAAGTTCGTCCCCCACGACGTTCGCAGGGACGATGACCCGGTGTCGATTGTCGAGACATTGCTGGCGGTCGCCATGGAAGAGGGAATGATCCCGAAGGGCGATCCGCCGATCCTTGCCGCCATGGCGTTGGGCGTGATGATGCAGGCCGGCAGCAACAAGGCATACAACCGCCTCCCTGGTCCGTTCTCCCAGCATATCGGTTCGTTTACCCGCGCAATCGTCGCGATCCTGGAACAACGCTGAAGGTATCGAGGGAGCCTTGATGATACGGTCCGTACTGTTTTCTGTCGCCTATTGGGGGCTGTCGGTCGTCTATGTCCTCACCGCCCTCCCCCTGTTGGCGCTCCCGGGGCGCTGTGCGATCAGCGCATGGATACGAAGCTACACGCGCGCAATGCGGTGGGCGATGCGCTGGTGTGCCGGGATCCGGCAAGAGGTGCGCGGCAGGGACAAGCTGCCCGAAGGCGCCTTCATTCTGGCCGCGAAGCACCAGAGCTGGGGCGACGGATTTCTCGTCTATCCCGAGATCGACAATCTGGCGTTCGTGACCGGTGATCACCTGGAGAAACTTCCCTTTGTCGGTCGCATCCTTCGGAAACTCGGTGCCGTTGTGATAGACACATGTGGTGGCGGCGAACGGAAAGCAGCCTCCCTTGCGAACGGTATGGCGCGGGTCGCCGCGGACGGGCGGCGCGTGCTGATCTATCCCGAAGGCCATCTGGCGCCGGTTGATCACCACTTCCGCTACAAATCAGGCGTTTGGCATATGCAGGCGGCGATGGACGTGCCCGTCGTACCCGTCGCCACGAATATCGGTCTGTTCTGGGGCCAGGAGGGTTTCCGCAAGACCACTGGAACCGCAGTTCTGGAATTCCTGGACCCTATTCCACCCGGCCTGGGCAAGGCCGCGTTCATGGCGCAGCTCACGGACGTGGTCGAAACCGCCACGGCGCAGCTGGTCGGGGAGGCCCGCGGTACACGCCCGGTGGCCGCAACCCTGTTGCCCGATCCCGTCAAGGGGGTGCTCGCAAAGCCACTGACCGAAGCGACTGCCGCATTGCCGGCAAAGCCTGCGAAATAGCCTTTCACGCCCTGACGAACCGGCGCATGACTTGCAAGAACGACCGCAAGGGGACGTTGCGGTCACGCCCACGTCACGGGCCTGTGTCACGCCGTATGTCCTCCCGACCTTTTCAGAGGGGACAGGCATGGGCATCTTCGTATCCATGGCAAGCCAATTGAACCCGTCCCTGAAAACGATTCCATTCCTGAAGGACGTGCCCGGGCGAGCCTTGCGCGCCGCCGGGCGGGGGGCAACCTGGTTTTCGCTGCCCGCTGGCACCGCTCTGTTCGAAGCTGGAGAACCCGCCGATTGCATCTATTTCGTGCTGTCGGGCACACTGGGTACGTTCCGGAAATCGCAGGACGGTCGGACCGAGTTCATCGGCCATGTGCGCGCCGGCGAACCTGTGGGAGAAATGGCGCTGTTTCTCGGTGGGATCGAAGTTGACGGCGACGGATTGCCAGACGACGCCCCCCACAGCCAATCGGTTTATGCCCTTCGGGACACGGAAATCCTGAAAATTTCCCGCGAGGGCTTCGAACGCATCATCAAGGCCGATCCCGAAATCCTGGAATCGATCATCCGCCTCATCTTGCTTCGCCTGAAGCAATCGGGCCGCCGTTCAGAGCGAGCAGAGCCAAAGGTCTTTGCCCTCATCGGCACCTCGCCAACGATCGACCTGAAGCTCCGCGCACGGGCGCTGCAAGCGTCGTTGCAACGCATTGGCCGGGACGTCCATATCGTTGATGAGACCGAGGGGACTGACAAGCCCGGGACTTATTTCGACGCGCTTGAGGCGGCCCACGGGCTGGTCATCCTCACGGCCGAAGTCGGCGATACGGCGTGGTATCGGCTGGCAATTCGTCAGGCTGACCGGATCTGGGTGATGGGCCGGGCCGATGCGCGACCGTCCCATCCGCTCCTGCCGCAGGATGACTCCCCGGCACGGGCGCTCAAACTGGTCGACGTGGTCCTGCTCCACCAGGGGCGCGAGCGACTTGGTTCACGACCCGATGACTGGCGTGCGGCAGCGGGTGCAACACGGGTCTTCCACTGGACCGGACTGGAGAATGGCGACTGCGACCGTCTCGCCCGCGTGATGACCGGCACGACGACCGGGCTGGTGCTTTCAGGCGGGGGGGCGCGGGCCTATGCCCATATCGGCGTGATCAGGGCCCTGCGCGAACACGGTATTCCCATCGATTTTGTCGGCGGCAGTTCCATGGGGGCCGTCGTTGGCGCCTGTTTGGCCATGGGGTGGGACGATGACGAAATCGACCGCCGGATAAGGGCTGCGTTCGTCGACAGCAATCCATTGGGCGACTGGACCCTGCCAGTTGTGGCGATGGTGAAAGGCGTCCGGGTGAACAAACGCCTCAAGGAACACTTCGGCGACGCCGAGATCAGTGACCTGGCGAGGCCTTTCTTTTGCGTCTCGACCAACCTGACCGATGGTTCTTACCGCGTACATCGGTCGGGCCTGCTGCGCGAAGCACTGCGGGCGACGATATCCCTGCCCGGCATCCTGCCGCCCGTGATCCATGATGGAGACGTGCTGGTGGATGGGGCCGTTCTGAACAACTTCCCGGTCAATGTGATGCGCGACTATCACCGCGGGACGACCATTGGCAGTGATGTGGCCAGGGCGCCCGAGGGGCTGCGCGCCGATGAGTTCATAGAGCCGAAGGGCTTTCTGGGCTGGGTGAGCCAGCACGGCTTCTCTTCAGCGCCACCGATCGCGTCCCTGCTGATGCGCTCGGCAACGCTGAGCATGGACCCCACGGAAGGCCGGGACCTGGCCGATGTCCTGATCCTGCCGCAACCGGACGGCGTGGAATTGAGAGACTGGAAGGCCTACGAGCCGGCGGTGGAAGCTGGCTATGCGGCTGCCAAGCAGGCGCTCGGTGGATGGATGACTGCCAAGGGGACTGCCGTATCGTCTCCGGTTCCCTTAAAACCGGGGATCGCCCCGGGCCCGTTGAGCCTCCAACCCGTCAGCTGAGCCTCGCCGCAAGACAATTCTGTTTTCAAGGGAACCGAACGTCGCTGATAGGCGCGGACCGCAGTGTGGAGAGAGGGATGGGGCGGCCTGACTGGCCGACGGGCCCTGGCCGACGAGCCCTGTCCGCTCCAAGGGTCCCTGAAAGGCGAAGCCGCGCTACCCTGTTTCGGCGAAGAGTTCGCGGGCAATGAGAAAGCGCCTGATCTCGCTGGTGCCAGCCCCAATCTCGTAGAGCTTTGCGTCGCGCAGGAGCCGACCGGTTGCATAATCGTTGATGTAGCCATTGCCCCCGAGAATCTGGATCGCGTCCAGGGCAATCCGGGTGGCTTTTTCGGCGGCGTACAGGATCGCTCCCGCGGCGTCTTTCCGCGTGGTTTCGCCCCGGTCGCAGGACTTCGCCACGGCGTACACATAGGCCCGGGTCGCGTTCATCTCCACATACATGTCAGCGACCTTGCCTTGGATGAGCTGGAACTCGCCGATGGGTTTTCCGAACTGCTTCCGCTCATGGATGTAGGGAAGCACCACATCGAGCGCGGCCTGCATGATCCCGATTGGTCCCGCCGCAAGTACAGCCCGCTCGTAGTCAAGTCCGGACATCAGGACTTCAACACCGCCATTCAGCGGGCCCATGACATTCTCTTCCGGCACTTCGCAGTCCTGGAAGACCAGTTCGCCCGTTTCAGACCCTCTCATGCCGAGCTTGTCGAGCTTTTGCGCCACGGAGAAACCGGGGAAACCCTTCTCGATCAGAAAGGCGGTGATGCCGCGGGAGGCTTTCTCTGGCTCCGTCTTGGCGTAAACGATCAGCGTGTCCGCATCGGGACCATTGGTGATCCACATCTTCGAGCCATTGAGGACATAGCGGTCGCCCTTTTTCTCGGCCCTCAGTTTCATGGAGACGACGTCGGAGCCGGCGCCGGTTTCGGACATGGCGAGGGCGCCGAGGTGTTCACCGGTGATGAGCTTTCGGAGGTAGCGGTCTTTCTGGTCGCGCGAGCCCCATCGGCGAAGCTGGTTCACGCAGAGGTTGGAGTGGGCGCCGTAGGACAGACCAACCGACGCGCTGGCGCGGCTGATTTCCTCCATGGCAATGCAATGTTCGAGATAGCCCAGCCCCGTGCCGCCTTCGTCTTCCTCCACAGTGATGCCGAGAAGGCCCAACTCGCCCATCCTGGGCATCAGGTGGCGGGGAAAAACATCCGAGCGATCGATCTCATCGGCAAGGGGGGCAATCTCAGCGGCGGCAAAGCTCTGCACGGTATCGCGCAACAGCGATGCGGTTTCGCCGAGGTCGAAGTTCAGCGTTGGATAGGTATTCGGGATCATGCCTTGGGTTTAGCCTGCGTCCATCAAGCTGGGAAGGGCTGGTGGCCCGCGCCCCCTCCGTTCAGGCCTGCCGGGATCAGACCGACAGCACGGCCCAGACGATTGCAGCCGCAAGGCCGGCACTGAGCCCCACCCGGCCCCAAGGTGCAACGATCGGCGCTGATGTGTCGGGGTCGGTCGACACGCGCGGGCGGTTTCCATTTACCATCGGGCCGACCAGGTTGGTCCGCAAGGCGATGGCGTAAACAGCGATTGCCGCCAGGTGCAAGGCGACAAGAGCGAGCAGGATATTGAACGATGTTTCGTGAATATCGGCGATGTCACGGCCCGTCCCGAAGTCGACCAGGCTCGCAAGCGGCCCCGACTCCAACCCATCCACATCCACTGAGAACAGGCCCGAACCGACCTGGAACGAGAGCGCCGCCAGGAGCGCGACGACACTGAGCGCCCCGAGCGGGTTATGCCCGAAGCTGGGCAGGTAGGGGCGCTGAAACAGCTTGGCCGGATAGGACAGCAGCGCAGATGGGCCTGGCAGGAAACGGGAAAAACGGGCCGTTTCCGATCCGACAACACCCCAGATCAAGCGGAAAAGGATCACGAATAACAAGGCGACGCCCAGCCGCCTGTGCCAGTCCATCGCGCCCTGCTCGGCCGTCCACCACATCAGCGGCACAAGGATCGCCACCGACCAGTGGAACAGGCGGACAGGCCAGTCCCAGACCCGAATGCGCGGCGCCGTAGCAGTCATGCTCGATCAGTCGGCACCGATCAATCGTCGAGGCGATAGTTGTCGTGGCACGCCTTGCAGGTTCCACCAAAGGGCTGGACCGCCGCAGCGATTGCGGCGAGGTCACCCGACTGCGCGGCCGTGTCGATGCTGGCTGCAGCGGCCTGAAAGTCCGCCACCTTCTGGGCAAAATCTTCCGGCGTCTCCCAGATGGTCGGCAGCGCCTCTGTTTCGACACCCGACTCCGGGCCCGTTCCTTCCGGGAACCAGTCGCCCATGCCAGTGCCCAACTCCGGCAGGTTGGCGGCCGCCGTCTGGATCTTGGCGATGTCGGGACTGCTGGCCTCGAGTTCGTCACGGATCGTCTTGAAGGCCCCGCCAATCTGTTCGTACTGGTCCTGGCGCAGGGCGATTTGTTCGGCGACTGTGCGGCCGTTGGAAAGCACTTCGCTACCGGCCCCATCGGTTGCGGCATCGCCTCCCCCGCCGCAGGCGGAAAGGGTCACAAGGGTCGCGGCAATGCTCGCACCGGTCAGAACTCGTTTGATCGACATGACGTCCTCCCACTGGTCCAACCGAGGGTAGGATGGTGAACAGCCAGGCGCAACCGCCAATCGGGCACCCTGTTCTGGCAGGACCCTAGCGCCCAATAACTGTGCGGATGAGGTAGAATACCATCACGGCGGCGAGCACACTGCCAAGAACGACGGCAAAAGGCCCGATCAGCATCTGCCATTCGTCGGTGAAGTCCGCTTGCCCGCTCGCGACGCGGCCCACCTGACCGAAACCCCAAAGGGCGACGATTATGCCCAGAAGGGCCGCCACTCCCACGCCGGCCATCGCCGTTCGGTCGATCGGCTCTGGTACCAATCCGGGAATATCCTCCAGATTGATGGGCGCTATGTCGTCGATGTCGACGGGTCTTCCGGGGGCCGGTTCCCGCGGCGCTGACGCCGGCGGAGGGCCGGTCTCCTGGGGTCCGGCAAGGGCGGCGACCGCCGCTGCGATATCATCAGCGCTGGGTGGCGGCGATGTGCGGAGCGACGGCTTACCAGCAACTTCGGAAGCGACCGACGGACGCGGTTTCCTGTCTGGCGGGGGCCCGGGGCTGTCGTTGAGGATGCGCGTGACCCGTTCGCCGATACGGCGGGCGACATCCTCGCTCGTCCGCTCAGGCTCCTGTTGGGATGAAAATGGCGGCTGTGACCCCGGGCCTTCCGGCTCGGGACGTTGCGCTGGCGGTGCAGCAGGCGCCCGGGACGGGGCAACAATCTTCGGTGCTGGACCGGACGTGTCGACTTCATGTGGCATATCTGAAAGCCGTGTCTCGCCGGCGTCATCATCTCGTTCCGGACGGATGATGACGCTCGGCGCAGCGGGTCGGCCGCGCGGGGGTTCGAGAAAGAGGGCACGCTCCATGGCGCGGCGCCGGACAAGGGCGTCGACCACGATCAAGCGCCCGTTCACACGCGATCTCCGCCAGGCGCCCATGGCGCAAGCGGCGCGCAACGGCTCGCCACTGTTGACATGGGCCAGCACGTCACTGCCGCGAAAGACTTCGACCCCGAGATTGAAGCAGAACGAGGCCAGCGCATCGAACTGGTTCTGGTTCAGTGGCGCTAGGACAAGCCGGCCAAGCGCGGCCTCGATGGGCGGAAGATCATGGTGACGGAGGACGTTGGCCGCATCGACCTGGCTGATTTGCAAGCCTGGCCGGGCCGTTTGCGTGTGCCCATAACCGATGATCCACCGCCCTGATTCCAGCGGTGTCGACCTGGCCCTGAACCCTTCAAAACTCTTGATCAGGTCCAGCCCCGGGCGCGCGGTGCGCATGGGTCGTGTCATCGGTTGCTCCGAACTGGGACATGGGAGTCCCCTCAACGGGCGAGTGGTGCAACCGGGGGACCATGGTCAAGGTCAAGGCACCGCAACCAGCAGCAGGCTGGCGAGACCGAGAAAACTGAAAAAGGCAATCACGTCCGTCATGGTCAGCAGGAAAACCGACGAGGCCACCGCAGGGTCCGCACCCAGCCGGCGAAGGGTCAGCGGTATGAGAACGCCCGACAATCCTGCCCAAACGAACGTACAGAACATGGCTGCGCCAATAACACCGGCCAGGCGGGGGTCCTGAAACCAGGCAAAAGCGATCAGCGCGACCGCGCCGGCGAACAAAATCCCGTTCACTACCCCCGTGACTGTTTCCCTGAGGATGGCCCGGTTGCCAGCGGAGCCTTCCATTTCCCGTTCGGCTATCGCGCGAACAGAAACGGCGAGCCCCTGGCTGCCGGCATTGCCGCCGAGCGCCGCCACGACGGGCATCAAGATTGCGAGTTGGACGAAAGCGCTGAGCGTGTCCTCGAACGCCGCGATCACAGCGGACACGAGAAAGGCCGTCAGCAGGTTGACCGCCAGCCAGGGGGCCCGGGCGCGCACCGACTTCCAGACGGTATCGGAGCCGTCGGCGGACGACACGTTCGAGAGGGCCAGGAGGTCTTCGGTGTTCTCCTCCTGGATCACATCAACCATGTCATCGACGGTGATCATGCCGATCAGCCGGTCATCGCGATCGGTGACGGGGGCCTGGGCCAGCGAGTATTTCTGAAACTGGTAGGCGACCTCTTCCTGGTCCATGTCCGCATCGATCCTGGAGAGACGACTGACCATGATATCGGTGAGGGGAACCTCGCGCGCTGTCCTGAACAGCATGGCCAGCGGCACGCAGCCGGTGACATGCATCGCCGGGTTGACCACGTAGATCTCATAAAATTGGGCTGGAAGGTCCTCTCCCCTGGCGCGGGCCTGGTCAATCGCGTCTCCAACGGTCCAGTATTCCGGTGCCGCAACCACCTCGCGCTGCATCAGCCGGCCCGCGGTCTCGGCTTCATAGGTGAGCCGCTGTTCCAGCGCGACCCGGTCAGCCGGCGCAATCTCGTCCAGTATCCGGTCTCGCCGATCCTCATCGACATCTTCGAGAACCGCGGTGGCGTCATCGGAGTCGAGCGATTGCAGCGCCGAGGCCACCACGTCATCGGGCAACGCATCGACGGCCCCCTCGCGATACTCGTTCCGAAGTTCGATCAGGATGTTCGCCGGCAGGTCCCCACCGAGCAGGCCGATGGCGTCATCGAATGCGTCCCGGCCCAGTTGTTCGAGGGCATCGGCGGCATCGGCGGGATGAAGGTCCGCCAGACGCCGGGACAGCCCACGGACATCCTTCTCCTCAACGGCGTCAGTGATACCCTCGACAAGAGCAGGATCGACCTCCCGGGAGACGTCGCGCTCACTGCGTTGGGGGTTGTTATCGCCCATCGTGTCACCTGCTGCGGGGCGCTTGCCGCCGATTGCGTTCAAGAAAGGCGCCACTCCTTTGCCCCAATCCAACGCTATTGCAGGAGGGTGGTTGCTCTAAGGACAAAAGTTCGAAGCCGGTCACGGACTGATTGTGCTTCGCGCGCAACACTTCAAGAGCCCATGCTCACTATCAGCAGTGAATGCCGCAAGAACGATGGGAAATTGGAAGCCAAATCGTAAACACAGTCTTTACCTATGGACAGAAAAGCAGTTGTATCCGCCCGTATTGTTGCCGGGATGGGGCAACGCCAGTGTGGGCGTATCGACATGATTTCAAAGTTATGGGGCCCGCTTCTGTCTGCGACGCTGATCCTTGCTGCGTGCGAGACCCCAGCGCAGACAGCGGTGCCGCCATCGACGGCGGGTGCCGCGGGATGTACCGAATTTCGGACGCCGATAGAGAGTGTGTGGGAGCGCTGCGAAGCCGTTGCAGAGACCGATGCCTCACTGCAGGGTAACGAGGCGGCCAAGGCTTTCTACCACGCCGCGTCCTGGCGCTTCAGGTCGGGCGATTTTGTCGAGGCCGCACAGCTATCGCTCGAATCGCTTGATCGGTTGCGCACAGATCATCCACTCCTGCAGGCCTCTTCAGCCTCGTTCCGCACCCAGGCACTGGCTGACCAATGGCAGGCGGAAAGTGACAAGTTCCAGTTTGACAGGGTCATGTTGCTGGCCGGGGCGTTTCTGGAAATCGCGAAGCGGGGCGGCGAGGAAACCGTGGCAGCCAGCCGCGCGGGGCTTTGCCGTGACCGCAGCGCTTGTCTGGACGAGGGTCTGGCACTCCTGGCAGAAGATGGCCGTGAGATCGCGGTGCTCGATCCCTACGGTCGCAGTTTTGATACCCAGCGCACGAGCGAATTCAATCGCTACTATCTGCTGAGGGGAGAGTTGAACGAGGCAAGCCAGACACTGTCCGGTCGCGGCGCTGCAATCAGCGATTTCAAGGCGGTGGTATCGAGCCGGTTGAACGACAGCAACGAGACAATGGCGCGCGAGCGAATCGAAGCGATCGCAATAGCCTTGGGCGAAGAATTTCGCCGGAACGGCACCCAGGCCCGCGACTGGATACAGGCCAACGAGTATTTCGACGAAGCGCTTGCGGTGAACCCGACCAGCAAACGGGCGCTGGAGTTGAAGGGCGAAAGCGCACTGGCCCTGGCTGAACAGGACGACGCCAATAGTGGACGATATTATCAGGTCGCCACGAGAAGCTTCGAGACACTGGTGGGCATTGACGGCGTCAACACCGAGGAGAAGCTCGGCCATTACGAGAAGCTGGGCGATTCGCTCCTGGCCTGGGCATCCAGCTTGGAGCGCATGCCGACACCAAGCCTGCGTGATCGAGAGCGCATTCGGGACCTGCGCCAACAGGCTATCCAATACTACGCTACAGCGCTGGACCTGGGCACACGCAACCCCGGCATCCTCCAGCAGCTTGGTGACGCGTATGTCGCCACAGGCGCATTCGTCGACGCCGACCGCGCCTACAGGGAGGCCGTGGCGGTGCAACTCGGTGTCGGGAACTGGTCGGTCCCGACCGATTTCGGCACACCCGAGGGGGCCGATGAAAGGGCCTTCAGAGCTGCCATGGATCGGTTGAGCGCAACCGAACGCGCAGCGATCGCCGACGGCGTTCTCAGGCTTTACACGTTGCGACAGGCGGCATCAGACGTCCCAGGCTCGGGTGGTCTAGGCGACACGCCGACCGAATTGGATATCCTGCGGACGCTGGAACTCGCTGACAATTCGCGGATCGAGTACCAACTCGATCTGGCCGATTTCTACCTGACCCGGGGCGATACATCGTCAGCCATCGATCGGCTGGACCGGATCCTCGTCAATACAACAAACCAAAGCGATCCTGCGGCACGGGCCGCAAGGGCGCGCGGCCTTTATCTTCGCAGCCGCGCCGAACTGTCCAGGACCGGTACGCGCAATTCCCAGCGGGCGCTGGAATGGGCGGAAGAGGCGGTCCAGGTCGACGGCACAGAGCCTGTCTATCGCACCCAGGCCTGCGTTGCCGATATCATCGATGGTGGCAAGTTCCGGGACCAGACAGAGAGCCTGAGTTGGTGTTCAGGCACGTCCGGCGCGGAAGGCCAGCTCCTCCAGGGAATGTTCTACCTGCGATATGCCCAGTTCGCCAGCGGTGCCCGTAGCAAGCTCCAGCTTCGTGACCGGTCCCAGTTCACATTCAATGTCGGCCTGGAAGCACTGGAAACCGATGGCGTCGACACGCCGATCTTCCCGAGCTTCGTAACGGGCCAGGCCGGGGCGGTTCCGACCATCGAGACGCTATTGAAGTATGGACGCGCGCGGGCGATTACCTGCAGCGGAGCGTCTTTTGACTCCGGGCTCAACCGGAGCGAGATCGAACAAGCATCGGGGATTTTCTCGCGCTATAATGTGAATGGTTGCTAGCGCTGCCATCCGTAACAAGGAGATCGGTCATGTCAGTCGTCAATCCAGATGATCTTTCCGACGAAAAACCAAGCCAACCGGATTTCACCGTGTTCCAGCCTCCCCAGACCGTTCTTATGGACCCCTACCCCCGCAGGAGGGGCGGCGCGCGCTCGGCAGCGATGGTGTTCCTCGCAATGTTGATTCCCGTCGGTCTTCTTGGATATTTCGCGTATTCGCAGAACCAGAACATTTCGAACCTTGAGCAAGCCCTGATCGAGGCCAATGCCGACACGACTGCGGACAGTGCCGAACAACTGGCCGAGAAGGATCTCGTGATCGCATCCCTGCGCGACCAGATTTCCAACCTTGAAACGCAAATCGCCAGCGACGACGACATCGCCAAGCTGATCGCAGACGGCGAGAACAAGCTCCAGGAAATCCAGGAAATGCTGGCCGGGCCCAAGCGCGGCTGGGGCACCTTGGAGCGGCGCGCAGAGTGGGCCACCGAGGACGTCGAGTGGGATGAGGCAGCAGAAACCATCTTGACGGAGCGGGTTGAGCGGTTGGAGAACCTTCGTCGTCAGATCCGCGACTGGGTACCGCCTGCCCGGACAAACAATACCGTCGGTGCCATTCTCCCCAGCGAGTGATTGCCGGGGGCCGACGATTACAATCTAATAATGTCGCGGTGCGGCCTTAACGGATTAAACTGATGGAGAAGTCGGGGGTGAAACCGTGGTAGCCCCCAACACGACCACCCGAAAACCTGGTGCGGCGAGGAAAAGACATGACTGACATCACCATGATTTTTAAACCAACGGATCCGCAGAAAGACCCGCTGCCGGATGTGCTGGACCTGGCAAAGGACTTCGAGGCCAACGACTGGACGATCAGCGAAGCCTTCATGGGCCTGATCCTGTCAGCCGCGTTTTCCGACGGAAACATGGGCCCTGAGGAGCGCGAGGAAATCGGTGTCCTGATCAAGCGATCGCGCACCATGAAACGCCTGTCGCCCAATGACCTGCATGCAGTGAACCAGACAGTTGCCGCGAAACTCAAGGAGCGGGACAACGCTGTCGAGGAGGCCTGCCAGGCGCTTCCGCTGGAGATGCGCACATCGGTCTTCGCTCACTGCGTTGATATCATTCTGCTTGACGGAATGCTGCATCCCTCGGAAGCGACGTTCCTGAACGATATCGCAAAGTACATGGGCCTGGATGCGGAGCTTGGCCAGAACATCATGTCGGTCCTCATGCTGAAGAACCGTTTTTGATCGTATTGCCTATCGAAAGCGCATGCGCTGGTCACTGCCTACCCAACAGGCGGAGATCGCTGGCGCTGCGTGTCGTATTGGCGTACTCCATGTCTGAGGAGAGGAGGCGCCTGTGATATCAAATGCAATCGAGACCGATGATGTCGCCTTGCTCGCCGACATTCTCGAGAAGGAAAAGCGCCACCATTGCCGGATCCGCTCGGTTTGCCTTGGCCTGTTTGTCTTCAGCTTCGTCATGTTGCTGGCCGCGCTCGGGGCCATTGCCTTCATCTTCGCGACGGATATCGGGGCGGCATCCAGCGGGACAGGTCTCACGGTCATGCAGATCCTCGCGCCTATCTCAGCCGCCATGATCGGGTTTTTCGCCAGTTGGTGTGCCGCCCATAACTGCGTCAGTTCCATAGACAGGTCGCTCTATGCCGCCCGGGCCGGCCGACTGAAACTGTTCGCCGGTTTTGTCAGCCAGCTTCAATGCGCCAGCAAGTCGAAGCGCAGCGTGTGGATGGACATGATCGGTTCAGTGGTCGCCTAGGGGAAGTCCCATGTCAGACAGCGCCGATACCGAACTGATTGAACTTGTTGCCCAGGAACAGCGGGGACTGCGGGGTATTCTGGTTGCTGGCTTTAGTGCCACCTTTGTCGTCGTGGCCATGTCTGTCGCGTTGGGCGTGTATTACTTCTTCGTCGCCCAAGCGCTGGCTGCCGACTCCGAACGTTTGGAACGGCAAGCCTTCGATACGCGCATCATGTCGGACAATCTCGCCGATCAGATTTCCGACCAGGATGCGCGCCTGCGTCGCACCTATGCCGAAATGCTGGACGCCACCGATACCGGTGTCGCAGGCACCTCGGACGTTGAGGCCTTGGACGTTGCCTCCGCCTATCTCAAGCTGGGTGTCCGCTCGCTGACTGGCGAGAAACAGATCGAGCGGACGATCCAGCAAGCCGAACCATCGACCAGCCGAGCCGTGCTTGCTGCGATCCTGGCACTCATGGAATGGGAGCGCAGCGGCACTGATATCGTGGCTGGCGACCTGGGCTTGCCGGGGCGGCTGGACCAGGCCCGTCAAGGCTTGATCGCCGGGCTGGACACCCCGGAAACGCGAACCTTGGCGCAAACGGGCCTCGCGTGGATTGCTTTCGAGACGGCCTCTTCCCCTCGTTCCAACTACGCCGTGGAAGACTGCGAGGCGGTGTTTGACGCGACCGCCCGTATCGGCCCGTTGGATACGATCGGTCTGCAGCCACTTTACTGGCGGGGGCAATGCGCGCGGAAACTTGGGCGCGTGGAAGAAGCGCTTCGCAGTTACAGCCTCGCCGTTCAAAGCGGGCAGTCGATTGATGTCGATGAGATCGACAGCCTGGTGGAGCGGGATGCGCTGCTGACACTCGAGTTGAACGCTTTTCACGGATTGGGAACCGTCCTGATCGCGTCAGAAAACGTTCCCGACAGCGATGCGCTGTCGGCTGCGCGGGCGCTGGCTGGCGATGTCTGCGAACCCGGCGCGATTTCGGAGGGCTCAGAGAGAACCCGCCTCATGCATGCCTGCCTCCAGAAGGCGATTTCCATCCGTCGCCGCCTGCGCCAAACGGACAATCAGGTGAGCGGATCAGGCGAGAATCTCAGCTTCGTGTTCCTGATTGATGACGACTATCAGAGGGCTGCGGAAAATACCGCCGCCGTGGAACGAACGGGTCTGTTTGCCTGGAACGAACTACTGCGCGCGACTGTCGCCCGCGAACTTGGGAATTCGGCCGCGGAAACCGATGCACGGCGAAACGTATCGTTTTTCAACAGTCGCCAGTTCAACGCGTGCGAGATCCGCAAGCTCTTGAAGCCTGCCCATTTCGAATTGGCGCTCGATATTCTGCTGGAAGAGCATCCAGACCTTGCCATCGACTGCTAGGGTGTTCTCCACTCACACGCAGTTCGGATTTGCCATGCGCCTGCGCTGGCGCGGCCCTCTCGGACCAGCGGGTCTTGCCTGCTTCGCGTTTCCATCGACGACGGCACTGCTCCAGGCGCCCTGCGGGACACCGCCGATCAAGCGATTGCTGCTTCATAGGCCTCTGAGGCATCGAGCCAGTCTTGTTCGGCCTGTTCAGATTCAGCCATAACCCGGGCGCGCGCCTTCATGAGCCCCTGGATATGGTCGGGCGGCTGGTCGGGTTTTGCGAGTTCCCGGTCAAGCATCGCGAGTTCAGTTGCCGCCGCGTCCATCCTTTTTTCCGCAGCATCCACCTTGCGTTTCAAGCGCGCTGCCGCCTTTCTGGCGTCGGAGGCGCGCCTCCGGGCCTCAGCCTTGTCAACCTTTGGCGCCTCTGGTTCAGGGACGGCTTTCTCAATAGTCTTGGCCGCTTTGCTCGGCTTGAGACCGGTCTTGTCGCGGTCCGCCTGCAACACCAACCTGCGATAATCGTTGAGATCGCCGTCATACCTGTTGGCCTGGCCATCCCTGACAAGCCACAAGGCGTCGGCGGTCCCTTCGGCGAGATAGACGTCGTGGGTGATCAGGAGAACGGCGCCATCATAGTCATTCAATGCGAAGATGAGCGCTTCGCGGCTATCGATGTCGAGATGGGAGGTCGGCTCGTCCAGAATCAGGATGTGGGGCCGTTCCATCGCCATGAGCCCCAGCAGGAGCCGCACCTTTTCCCCACCCGAGAGCTTGTCGATGACCGTGTCCACCTTCTCATGGGGAAAGCCCATTTCCGCAGCGGCCGCGCGCTGTTTCGCGACCGGCGTTTCCTTCGGCAGCGCAGCGCGGACGTGGTCCAGCACGGTTTCGCCGGGTGTCAGCTCATCCATCTGGTCCTGGGAAAAATAGCCGATGCGGATCGCACGGGACACGGCGCGATCGCCCGCAAGCAATGGGAGACGCTGCGCGATGGATTTCACCAGCGTGGTCTTGCCCTGCCCGTTCGCCCCGACAATCGCGATCCGGTCTTCGGGGTCGAGCCGCAGGTCAACATCGGACAGGATGACTGCGTCTTCGCCATAACCCAGCACGGCATTCCTGAGCTCAAGCAGCGGCGGCGCGAGTTTCTCCTCTGATGTGGGAAACGAGAATGGTGTCGTACGTTCGGCGAGTGGAACCGTCACCGATTGCATACGCTCAAGCATCTTCACGCGAGATTGGGCCTGGCGGGCCTTCGAAGCCTTGGCGCGAAAGCGGTCGACAAAGGCTTGCAAGTGGGCCCGCTCGGCATCCTGTTTCGCCCGCTGGCTTTCGAGTTGCGCCGCCTTCGCCGCGCGAAGTTTAAGCCAATCGTCATAGCCGCCGGGTGAGATCGAAAGTTGTTTGTGTTCGAGCGCCATTGTGTGGGTCACACAGCGGTTGAGCATCTCCCGGTCGTGGGACACCACGAGGACGGTGTGGGGATACTTCTTCAGGTAGCCTTCGAGCCAGGCAGCGCCTTCCAGGTCGAGATAGTTCGTTGGCTCATCGAGCAGGAGCAGATCCGGCTGGGAGAACAGGACACCAGCGATCGCGGCGCGCATCCGCCAGCCCCCGGAAAACTCCCGGGTTGGGCGGGCGAGGTCGGCATCGGTAAAACCAAGTCCCATCAGCACTTCGGCGGCGCGGGCTTCGGCGGACCAGGCATCGATATCGACCAGCCGCTCATGGATTGCGGCAATCCGGTCAGGGTCCTCTGCGGTCTCGGCTTCCGTCATGAGCGCGTGACGCTCGGTATCGGCCGCCAGCACCACGTCCAGGACCACTTCGTCGGAAGGGGCAACCTCCTGTGCGACCCAGCCAAGGCGGGCCCCCTGGTTCAACCGGATCGCTGCATCACGGCTGGGGTGTGCGATTTCCTCCCGGATCAATCGCAGTAGCGTCGACTTACCGGTCCCGTTGCGCCCCACGAGGCCAACTTTCCAGCCAGATGATATCTGCGCCGACGCGTTTTCGAACAGCGCGCGGGCGCCGATGCGATAATCGAGGGCGGAAATAGAAAGCATGGTGGCGGTTTACCCCGGCTGTGGAACGACGCAATGACACCGTCGCAGGTCAGGTCAATAAACCGCCGCGCCCGATCAGGGCATTGCCTTCGGCCGCCGCGGCGCACACGATTTGGGCCCGATTGCGGACAAGGCAGCTGGAAGCGATTGGCGAACCACAGGAAAGGGCCCCATGGCCATGGCATCGTCGGGCAGTTGCTGTATCCAGAGCCAACCGCGCACTGCAATCTTGAAACGACTGACCCATGAGCACCCAATCGTTGATCCTGACAATCGACGAAGGCACCACATCAACCCGGGTGATTGCCTTTGACCAGACCTTTTCACCGGTCGCCGAGGCCCAGAACGCGGTGCCGCTGCAGTACCCCGACGACGGCTGGGTCGAACAGGATGGCGAGGACCTCTGGGCCAGGACGCTTGAGGCGTGCCGGTCGGTCATTGCCGCGGTCGGTGGGGCTGAACGGATTGCAGGGATCGGGATCGCCAACCAGCGCGAGACAACTCTCCTGTGGGATCGCGCCACAGGCTCGCCCATTGCACCGGCGATTGTCTGGCAGGACCGCAGAACTGCCGATCTCTGCGAAAGGCTGCGAGCGGCAGGGCATGAGCGGGCCGTTCAGTCGCGGACCGGATTGCTGATCGATCCCTATTTCTCGGGAACGAAGATCGCGTGGCTGCTTGACCACGTTCCCGGCGCCAGGACGCGCGCGGCTGCCGGAGACCTGGCCTTCGGGACAATCGACAGCTGGCTCGTCTGGAAGCTGACAGGCGGAACCGTCCACGCGACCGATGCCACGAATGCATCGCGCACTTTGCTCTACCCGCTCAGCCTCGACGCTGGCGCCGGCTGGGACACGCAGATGCTGGACACCCTGGGCGTTCCGGCCGCGATCCTCCCGGAGGTACGCACCAGTGCCGGCGGATTTGGAACGACCGATCCCGTCCTGTTCGGGAAGGCCATCCCGATCCTGTCAGTCGTTGGCGACCAGCAAGCAGCCTTGGTGGGACAAGGCTGCATGACCGCAGGCACCGCGAAGATAACCTATGGAACAGGGGCGTTCCTTGTGGCCAATACGGGACTTGATCGGCCGCAATCGAACCATCGCTTGCTCGGAACGGTTGGATATACAGTGGCCGACGGCCCCGCGGCGTTTGCCCTGGAAGGGTCCATCTTCAACGCAGGAACGGTGGTGCAGTGGCTGCGAGATGATCTGGGCCTGATTGCCAACGCCGCCGAAAGCGAAGCGAAAGCTGCCGCGCTCGACTCGAATGCGGGCGTTTACCTTGTCCCCGGGTTCACAGGCCTGGGCGCGCCCCACTGGGATGCCGAAGCGCGGGGCCTGATCTCAGGACTGACGCGAGCTGCGCGGGCTGAACATCTTGTGCGGGCCGGGCTCGAAGCGGCTGCCTATCAGACCCGCGATCTCATGACGGCGTTTCGCGACGATGGGGCCGCGATCACGCTTCTGAAGGTCGATGGCGGGATGGCGGCGAATGACTGGTTGATGCAGTTCGTCGCCGATATCTGCGATGTGCCCGTCGAACGGCCGCAGTATATGGAGATGACAGCCCTTGGCGCAGCCGCCCTGGCAGGCATGAGTCTTGGGTGGGTCAGTGCTTCGGAGTGGTCTGCGCGGGAGACCGGGGGACGGCGGTTTAGCCCCACCATGGACCATGACAAACGAACAGCCTTGCTGGAGGGCTGGCAGACAGCCCTGGGACGCGCTGCCAAACCCACCTGATCCCTGATGGTATCATCGGCTGAAATGCCGTTAGATACACCACAAGGGACCGAAACCGGACACCAAGAACGACAAGGGAACGAGCACCATGCGCGAGGTCATGCACTTTATCGGCGGGCAGTCAGAGGCGGGCACGTCAGGCCGAACATCGGACATTTTCGACCCAAATACCGGCGAGGTTCAAGCGAAGGTCGTGCTGGCCAATGGCACAGATCTCGATAGGGCGGTCGCCGTGGCGAAAGATGCCCAGAAAGGTTGGGCCGCCACCAACCCCCAGCGCCGCGCCCGGGTCCTCTTCGCTTTCAAATCGTTGCTCGAAGCGCACATGGACGAATTGGCCGCCTTGCTGTCCTCTGAGCATGGGAAAGTGCTGGCCGATGCAAAGGGAGACGTTCAGCGGGGGCTGGAAGTTGTCGAATTCGCCTGCGGAATTCCGCACCTGCAAAAGGGAGAGTACACCGACGGCGCCGGCCCGGGAATCGACGTTTTCTCCATGCGCCAATCATTGGGTGTTTGCGCGGGGATAACGCCGTTCAACTTTCCGGCGATGATCCCCATGTGGATGTTCGCGATGGCGATTGCGTGCGGGAACGCGTTTATCCTGAAGCCCTCGGAAAAAGACCCATCGGTACCAGTTCGGCTTGCCCAGCTGATGCAGGAAGCGGGTCTTCCCGACGGCGTGCTGAACGTGGTTCACGGAGACAAGGAAGCGGTCGATGGCATCCTTGACCACCCCGATATCAAGGCCGTCAGCTTTGTTGGCTCGTCCGATATCGCCCACTATGTCTACAGCCGGGGAACGGCTGCCGGTAAACGCGTCCAGGCGATGGGCGGGGCGAAAAACCACGGGATCATCATGCCCGACGCGGACATGGATCAAACCGTCAGGGATATCGTTGGCGCAGCCTTTGGCTCTGCTGGAGAGCGCTGCATGGCCCTGCCGGTTGCAGTGCCCGTTGGCCAGAAAACCGCCGATGCATTCGTCGAGCGAATGATGGATGCAGCCGCTGGACTGAAGGTCGGCATCTCGACCGATCCAGATGCACAATATGGCCCCATGGTCACGGCGGCGGCGCGTGCCCGGGTCGAAGACTATATCCGGATCGGTGAGGAGGAAGGGGCAACGCTCAGGCTCGATGGTCGCGGATACACGATGCAGGGCCATGAGAACGGTTTCTTTATCGGACCGACCCTGTTCGACAATGTGAAACCGGGCATGAAGTCCTATGAGGACGAGATCTTTGGCCCCGTGCTCCAGGTGGTCCGCGCCGAAACGCTGGAGGAAGCGGCCGCCCTTCCAAGCCGCCATCAATACGGCAATGGCGTTGCGATCTTCACCCAAAATGGTGGGGCCGCCCGGGCCTTTGCTGCGCAAGTTGAAGTCGGCATGGTCGGTATCAACGTGCCGATCCCGGTACCCGTCAGCTACCACAGCTTTGGTGGATGGAAGCGCTCTGGCTTCGGCGATGCAAACCAGTACGGCATGGACGGGGTACGCTTCTACACCAAGGTGAAAACCGTAACCCAGCGCTGGCCCGATGGAGACCTTGGCGACCAGGCCTTCGTCATACCGACCATGAATTGACGCCCGTCAGGCGACTATGCGGAGTTACGCGGCGGTTGCGGATCTGATCGACTACTGCACCAAGGCCGGCAATGGGGTTTGCCGTTGTCGCGTGGTGCTGAGTCCAGAGGCGAAAGCTGCGCTGATGGTTCGTAGCGCTTCAAGCTGAACCGTCAGCGGCAGTGACAAGACCGGCATGCAAGTCTTGTTCACGTCGACGACATAGATTCTGCCATCGTTTTTATCACGCATGACGTCAACTGCGCCAAAATCCAGACCTGCCCTGCGGCAGAACTCGATCAGCAGGTCCTGCTCGCGCTGACTGAACACATCATCTGCCAAACAGACATCAACACTGAGGTATTTCGTCCCGAACCGCTCCATGACGGATTTCTGTTTATGGAAGACGGTTGCGATTGTCCCGAAGGCGTAGGCGATCCTCAGATCCTCGCTCCTGTGAGGATGATACGTGCTATCGATCAGTCGTTGATAAACATAGTTCGGATCAACCGTCTCAGGCGGGATCGGACAATTGATCAATGTGCCGTCATGGGCGCCGTTGATCTGGCTCTTGCGAACGGCAACACCCTCATGGACCGTCGGATCGACAGCCAGCTGGTATCCGAAAACCTCTTCGAACACGTCTGCAACGTGCTGCTTCGAAATATTCCTGATATCGATATTTATCGCCTTTTCGGCGTGACGGTCTTCAAGGTCGGACCCGGCCCGGCTAATCGTGGCATCATCGAAAATGAAAATGTAATCGGCCTCGTCCAGATCGGAGACGATCCTCAGATTCGAAAAATGCGCGACCCAATAGATATTGTACCACCGCGGTGGTTGTTCGGGATAAAACGCAATTGTGGCGGCTGGCTTCTGACCGCGTAGGGCCCGGCTTGTCTTGGAGACCGCGTTGTAGGCATCCAGTTTCAGAACAGACAGGCCGCTGCGCAGAAAGGCCGTGTCCAGGCGAATGGTCGTTTCGCTTTGCCGGACACGCAAGCCGTTCTTGTCCAGACGCAGGTCATTGAGATAGCTGAACTGGCGCGGACGGGGAGGCTTGGAAACAGTCATGGTCACTTGCGTTTTCCG
>JBCBKE010000014.1:0-44089 GCA_038522375.1 Pseudomonadota bacterium | reverse complement strand
ACCGCCTCCGCAAAGGCGTTTCCGCTGATCTGGAGATTGGCGTACAATTGCTCCAGCAGTGTCCGGCCATCAAGGTCCGGCGCCGGATTGGCCAGCAGCGCCGCCAACTCCGCATCATCGGTTTGCAGGGGCACCGAAGCCGCAGCTTCGGCAATCAACCTGACGCAACGATAAGCAACTGCATTCGACAGGTATCCGTCCCGGATCAGCGCCGCAGTCGTTCGCCCGCCCCATTGGGGAGCGGCGAGTTGAGCCAAGGCGATCATGCTGGACCCTAACGAGGCGGTCTTCGAATTTGTCGTCTGCCAGGGCCAGGGCATCGCCAGCTCCTCTCCGGTTTTTCTGAGGTTGAGTGTTTATGGCCTCACCACTTCCCCGGTCGGGTTCGACCCCAAAAAGCGCAGGCTTTTCTGATGGCTAGCGGCGGATAGACGACAGCCAATCCCCATAGCGCACCTCCGGGATAGCCAAATCGGCGCGAACGCCTCTATAGCGATGGAGCTTCAAGGGCTGCTCGAAAGGAGTTCCATGTCCGGGACCATCATATCCATCGCCAATTCCAAGGGCGGGGTCGGCAAGACCACAACCTGTGTCAGCCTTGCCGAGGCCTTCGCCGCTGAAGGCTACAAGACGCTCGTCATCGACCTCGATATGCAGGCCAACGCGTCGATGCTCATCTTTGGCCAACAAGGCGATGAGCGGCTGTATACGGCGATCAGTCACCACAAGACGATTGCCGACTATCTGGATGAGAACTTCCTCGGTGAAGCCCTGGTCCCACTTTCCGAGTTTGCCACTACCAACGCCAGCGACGTGACCCACATGGGCCATACCCTAGACATCTCGCTCGTTCCATCGGCACCGAAGCTCCGCCGCACCGAGCGCACGTTGATCTACGAGCTCACCGGCCAGGGTTTCAGCATGAACGCAATCGAGACCCGGGTCGGCAACCGGTTGCGGCAGGATCTCGACAAACTCCGCAAGACGTTCGACGTCATCCTTTGCGATTGCCCGCCAGGGATCTCTGCGATGACAGAAGCCACCCTCAGGGCATCGGACCTGATCATCGTTCCGACCATACCCGACTTCATGTCCACGCTCGGCCTCGACCTGTTCACGGGCGACGTCATGGCGACTCTCGGCAAGACAGTCGGCGGGCGCAAACCTGTGGTGCTGGCAACGCGTTTCACCGCGAGCGACCACCAGAAAATCGTGCTTGCGGCCATGAAGGACGGTGCCGAAGCTGACGAAACGGGCTACTTGATGTTCGACACGATCATTCCTGCAGACGATTCGTTCGCAGTGAACCCGATCGAGTTGGGACACGCACCGGCCCTCACGTCGAAGTGGTCCGGGCAAGCACTGGAAATCCTGGATAGCCTCTACCGGGAAGTGAAGGAACGTGTTTATGAGCCTGCGGCCTGACGGAAAAGAGACCATGGCGGCGCTGGTCGACCAGGCCGCCATCTTTCCCCGCATAAAGTCCGAGGACTGGACCAGCGCCGCTGTCAGGCTGGCCAAGAAGCAGATTATCGCCGCCGGTCAGGAAACATCGGACCTCAAAACCATCCGGTCAGTGATCGGCGGTGACGCGTTCGAAAGAACTCTCGCTGACCTGACCGCTTTCCAGGCGAAACAGCTCGCCAAACGCATTCATCCGACCGTCGATCCGGATACAATCGTCACAAAAGCCATGGCCTTGGGCGTCATCAAGGGGCTCCTCGCCAACGCGCATGATGCCGGAACTGACGAAGACACGCCCACGACATCTCCCAGACAGGAGACCGTCGAAACGCCAAGCGGCCCAGGCGACCCGGCGCGAAAACCCAACCCCTACCTCGGGCGCAAGGCGTTCCGGGTACGCTAGCATCCCATCACATGCGTCGCACCCTGGGATCACCGGCATGGTCCAGCGCAAGCGATGTCACCCCCCAAACCAATGCGTCTACGCGGTCCGGCGATCCCTTTTGTGAATCAGTTCCAAACAGCAGCATTTGCTGCTCGAGGGCATCAAACCGGCCGACATGGTGGATCAGTCCTTTCTGGTAAAGCGCAACCACCGGAATCGCGCGCGCGCGCTTGCTGAGAACAGCACGCCGGGCTTCCACCGGGATCTGGCAGCCGGCCGCTTCGAAGGTCTGAGCCACCATGTCGCCACCCTGGTTGACCTCCGCGACAACACGGCTGGCGCCCACCTTCTTTGCAAGCGCGACCGCCCGGCCTGCCCAATCGATCGGCGACAGCCCCCGCGCGCTCGCATCGTCGAGAACGTAGCAGACAACCGGCCCGCGATCCCCGCGCGCCGCACCCACGGCGATGATCCCGCACTCATCCGCCGAACGGCCCTGGCTCACCGGCGGGTCGACAGCCACAACAACGTCGTCAAACCGTGGTGGTGCCGCACTGCGCGCAACCGCGCGAAGCATCGTCGCTGTCCAAAGCGCGCCTTCCTGACTTTCAATCAGAAGCCCCTCAAGCTCCTGTTTCCCGAGCAAGGTATCGCCATAGGCTGCCGTCACCTCCTCCAGAAATGTAGGCGAGAGAAAATCGGCGTTGTCCGACGTGGCTCCCCGGGTCACGACCGTGCTCCTGGAAGCGACCAGGCGTTTGATCAGGGGAACAGGCTTCGGTGTCGTGGTGACAACCGCTCGCGGGGAATCGCCGATCCGCAACGCCATCTGGAGCATGTCCCAGACCATGGGACCACGTTTCCAGGCCGCGGCCTCATCACACCAGGCACCGTCGAACTGAGGACCGCGGAGACTGTCGGGATCCTCCGCAGAAAAGATGAAGCCCAGGGCCCCGTTCGGCCATTCCAACCGCCGGCGCGATACCTGGTAGACCGGCAGTTCTTCTTCGGCGTACTGGGACGCCGCTTTAAGCCCCGACGGTCCCTCAATCATTACCTCCCGGGCATCGGAAAGGGTTGGCCCGACCAGAGCGAGCCGGCCCAGTCCCGCCTTCAAGGCCGCGAACCGCGCCCATTCGGCGCCGGCCCGTGTCTTTCCAGCGCCCCGTCCGGCCATGAAGAGCCAGGTCCGCCAGTGACCGGGTGGTGGGCGCTGGCTCCCCCGCGCTGTCGCAAGAAAAGGCGTTTCATCAAGATGGGCGCGTGCTTTTTCATCGGCCGCGGCGGGATCGATGGCCCAATCCAGCCAGCGCAGTGGCCCTACCGGCGGAATATAGTCTTTCATACCGCAAGGATGGCGAGATCCGCTATCCTGTCGGATGAGAAGCTGCCGGAGGGGTTGCACCGGTCAATCAACGTCGTTGTGTCATTCTCCAAGGGTCCCGCCTGACCGCCCCGAGGCTCAGGATAACAAACCGGTGACCAGGAACAGAACCGAGATCACGCCAGGAGCGTATGCAGTGCGATGACCCACACCACGCCGAAAAGGGCCGCCAGATGACTAGAGCCGGCATCGCCATTGGCGCGATCCAGACCATCGTAGTGGTTGGCGTGATCGCGCTCGCGCTGATCCTCTCCAATGCCCTCAGGACAGAACCGGCCGAACGCTCACCAACGGTCACAGCGCAAACGGCCCTCCCGGTAGCGGTTGTGAAGCCGGTAACAGCACCCTTCACGGGCAAGATCGTCCTGAATGGTGTGGTTGAGGCCCGAACGCAGGCCTCGATTGCGCCCCAGGTCAGCGGAAACGTTACCGCTGTTGGATCGGTGTTCAGGTCAGGTGCCCGTTTCCAGCGCGGCGACCTGTTTTTCCAGATAGACCCGTCCGACTTTGAACTTGCGCTTGAACAGGCCGATGCAGAAATCGCTGCGACAGCATCCGATCTCATGCTGCTTGAGGCCGATGCAGAGATAGCCATCCGCGAATGGCGTGAGCTCTTCCCAGGCGAGGAACCGACCGACCTTGCTGCGAGCAGGCCACAGATCGCGGCGGCGAAAGCCCGCGTGAGGAGTGCTGAAGCGTCCCGCAAGGCCGCCGAACTGGCGTTACAACGGACCACCGTGCGGGCACCCTTTGATGGTAGGGTTCTCGAAACCCAGCTCGAAGTGGGTCAATACGTTACCCCGCAGGTGGGTGTCGGACAGATATTTCCGACCGATGCGGTCGAAGTCTCCGCAGCCGTGTCCAGCAGCGAGCTGAAGCGATTAGGCGACGTGACGGGGAAAACAGCGCAGATCCTGACCGGTGGTAGCAGAGAGGCGATGGCTGGGATCGTGGATAGAACCGACTCCAGCCTTGACCCCAGAACCCGGCTCGCCACGCTTAGGATCAAGCCAGCAGATCCGGACACCCTCACACTTGGCGACTACGCAACTGTCCGGCTCGAAGGTGAAACGTTGGATAGGACGGTTATTCTCCCGGCCTCAGCCCTGGTCAGCCGTGACAGTGTTTGGGTTGTCTCGGCGGAGCGCTTGTCCTCGAGGCAGGTCGAAGTTGTGGCGGAACGCGGCGATACCATTGTCGCGATGGCGTTTGATGTGGCCGACGGTGTGGTTTCAATACCCCCTGTCGCTGCACGCGAAGGCCTGCCCGTTACGATCTCCGGCGTGACTGAGGGAATGGGAGTGCGCAATGTCAGTGTCGACCGGTAACGACGTGCCGAACCGCGGCGGTTTCATCGGGTGGTTCGTTCGAAACCCCGTTGCGGCAAACCTCGTCATGGTCATCTTGCTGGTCGGAGGAGCCTTGACGGCCACCAACATGCGCGCCGAAGTCTTCCCGGTGCTCGAGCCAGGCCTTGTAACGGTTTCTGTGCCCTTCCCTGGCGCAACACCGGCTGAAGTCGAAGAAGGGATCACGCGGCGGGTCGAAGAAGCCGTACTGGGTATCGATGGTGTCAAGCGCGTCAGTTCGACCGCATCGGAAAACAATGGCGTCGTATCGGTTGAAGTTGACGATTTTGCTGACACCCAACTTGTTAAAGACGATGTCCAGGCCGCCGTCGATCGGATCGTCGATTTTCCGCCCGAGAACGCAGAGGAGCCAAATGTGGTCGCCGCCAAGACCACCGGCGGCGTGGTAACGCTTGCGCTTATTGGCGACGTCAGCCCACGCGTGCTGCGCGGGATCGCAGAGGATATTGAACGCGACCTGATTGCCGAGCCAGGCATTTCCCTCGTCAGCATCACAGGTGTTCAGGGCTACGAGATCTCGATTGAAGTGTCCGAAGAAACCCTCCGCAACTTCGATCTGACATTCGAAGAGGTCGCAACGGCGGTCCGGCGGGCCTCGATCGACCTGGCAGGCGGATCGCTGGAGACCAGCAGCGGCGAAATCCTCGTTCGCGTGAACCAGAAACGTCAAACCGGTGACGCGTTCAACGATATTGTCGTGCGCGCCGATGAAACGGGCGCCGTTTTGCGGCTCTCCGATGTCGCCATCGTCAGGGACGGGCTGGCACGCGGAAACCTGATCAACACCTACGATGGAAGACCGGCGATCTTCATCGATATCTCACGCGCCGAGGCGGAGGACGTACTGTCGGTCAAGGACGCTGTCGACGCCTATCTCGCGAACTTCACGCCACCCGCCGGCATTGAACTGGTCGAGTTTCGTGACCAAACCATCCTGTTGCGCGATCGGGTGAACTTGCTCCTGCGCAACGGGATCTTCGGTTTCGCACTCGTTTTCCTCTTCCTCGTTCTCATGCTCGACCTGAAGCTGGCCACCTGGGTAACGATCGGCATCGCGACAGCATTCCTCGGTGGCTTCATGATCTTCGGAGCCCTCGGCGTCACAATCACGATGGTCTCGCTGTTCGGATTGATCATCGTGCTCGGCCTCGTTGTCGACGATGCGATCGTGATCGGCGAAAACATCGATGCCGCGCGGGCGTCCGGCCTGCACGACGACCAGGCTGCGATCGCTGGGGTGCGCGGCGTCTTCGGGCCCGTGCTGGTGGGCGTCATGACGTCGGTCGCCGCCTTCTTCCCCCTGACCATCCTTGGCGGAACATTCGGAGATATTGTTCGGGCCATTCCAGTTGTCGTGATCGCAACCCTGGCCGTATCGCTCCTCGAGGCGTTCGTGATCCTGCCCTCCCACCTCAGCCATGGTGGGAACTGGTCGCGCGGCCCTGTGCGCGTCGTCCAGGAATCGGTTGCCAGGGGCATGATTTGGGTCGGCCGCGAGGTCATCGGCAAAGGCGTCGCTTTCGCCGCCCGCTGGCGCTATGCCACCGCAGGCGCTGCAGCCGCCATCGTGATCTTTGCTTTCCAACTCGTCGGCGGGGGGATGGTGAAGTTCATCTTCTTTCCATCGATTGAACCGGACTCGATTTCCGCAACCGTCACGATGCCCGAAGGCACCCCGTTTGAACGCACGCGCCAAGCCGTGGCTCAGATTGTCGATGGCGCCAACCGGGTTGCAGCCGACATAGAAGCCGAAGTTGGACAAACACCCTTTGCAAACGTGGTCGCAACGACGGGGGGCCAGGCGCTTGCCGGCGGCGGTCCTGGTGACGCCGGCGGTTTCGAGGCCGTCGATAATGTTGGCTCGGTGACGATCGAACTGACCGGTGCAGGCGGCAAGGCTTACGCAGCCACCGAACTGGAACGGCGCTGGCGGGCAGCGGTCGGCCCGATACCCGGAACAGAACGGTTGATCTTCACCTCGACCTTCGCAAGCTTTGGCGCTGATATCGAATACGAGCTGGCCCATGGCGACGAATCCCAGCTCATCGCCGCCGCCGAGCGCCTGAAGGACGAATTGGCAAGCCTCGCCGGCGTCAATCAGATCGAGGACAGTTTCGATATCGGAAAACGTCAACTCGTCTTTACCCTGACCCCCGCAGGCGAAGCGGTTGGGCTGCAACCGGCCGATATCGCAACGCAAATTCGCCAGGCCTTCTTCGGCGAGGAAGTCCAGCGTGTGCAGCGCGGTCGCGAAGAAATCCGCGTCTTTGTTCGCTATCCCAACGAAGCCAGGTTCAACATCTCCACCCTCGACGACTTCCGCGTCCGCCTTCCGGACGGATCAGGCGCCCCACTCTCGACGGTTGCCGTTGCCACCGAGAGCCGCGCCTTTTCCTCGATCGACAGGATTGACGGGCGCCGCGTTGTCACAGTCTCGGCGAACACAGATGACGAGGTCACGACACCATCCATCGCGAACAACACCATCATGGAGGACATACTGCCCGGGATTGAAGAGGAGTTTCCCTCCCTTCGATGGACGCTGGCCGGCGCAGCCCGGGAGCAAAACGAGGATTTTGCCGACCTCGGACGCATGTTCGTCATCGTCATTCTGGTAATCTTTGCCCTGGTCGCCTCGCAACTGAGATCGTATTGGCAGCCAATCGCCATTCTCGCTTCGATCCCCCTCGGCGTCGCGGGCGCGATTTATGGGCACTGGGTCCTCGGTTACGACCTGTCGTTCGTATCCATATTCGGAATGATCGCGCTCTCAGGTGTAGCTGTGAACGCATCGGTCGTTCTGATCGACTTCTACAACCAGCAGAGAGCCTCCGGGGTCGAGCGTATCGAAGCCGCCGCCGCCGCGTCAGAGCGGCGATTCAGGCCAGTCTTGCTGACGACCCTCACGACAGCACTGGGGTTGGGTCCGCTTCTTCTCGAAACAAGTCCACAGGCGCAGTTCCTGATCCCCATGGGTGTCAGCCTCGGGTTCGGTATCCTGGTCTCGGGTATTCTGGTCCTGATCGTTACACCTTGCGTCGCTTTGATCGTCGAGGATGTCGGCAATGCAATGCGCGCCGGGGTTCGCCGCTTCAGCGGACGCGCTCAAGTCCCGGCCGAGTGATTGCTGCTTCCCGGCGTTCCGCAACTCTCAAGCCACCCGGAATGACAGACGAGGGCCGTCAACGACCGGACCTCGCCTTGGTCGAAAGCTGGAAACCGCGCCAGAAGCCGACGCCCGCGGCCTAGAGCGCTTCCATCCCGTCGAGAAGGTTGAACTCTCCGGCGATATCGAAGATCCAGTCCGTTTCCATCGCCGAGAATGCTGACCCATCGACATCTGGAATCCGGGATGCTGGCTCCGGTGCCGTCGACATGGGAACCTGAACCGCGGTCGGCATCGCCCGGCCCATGATCCCGTCGAAGGAAAAGGCATCGGAAGACGCCACCGATTGATCGAGCGGCGCCGACATACCTGACAGATCCTCTGCGCTGAGGCCGGGCGAGGTCTGCGGCGCGGTGACGGTAATGTCGAAAGTGTCGGTGACCTGCTCTCCAAAACTGTCGGTCGCCGTCAGTGCGACTGTGATCGTTCCGGCGTCATCGGCGTCCGGCGTGACGGTCAATAGCCCCGTGAACGCATCGACAGCGATCCAATCGGGCAATGGATCACTCTCGTCGTCAACGGCAGTGAAAGTCAGGAAGTCACCCTGGTCCACATCCCGGAAGACCGTCGTCGCATCGCTGATGATGGACACCGATCCGGCCGCGATCGACTGGTCTGCGATCGACGAAAACAGCGTGGGCGCATCGTTGACGCCGGTCACATTGAAAGTCGCTATGCCGATATCCGATATCTGTCCATCGGACACCGCAAATGCCGACGACGTCACCGCTGTCTGTCCCTGGCCGAGGCTTTGCAGCAGGCTATTGCCGGTTGGATCAAACGTCAGATCGCCTGTGCTGGCATTGTAGGTGATCCCGTTCGCCTGACCGAAGAAGGTGAACGAGGCGGCCGTGAACGTGCTGTCGGGATCATCGACAAGATCGTTCACCTGGAAATCGGTTCCCAGTGTCAACGTCACGGCGCTATCGGCATCCACGGAACCAGGCACCGTGAAATCAATGGCGATGGGTGCGTCATTCACAGCGGTGATCGACACGGTCACACTACCCCCATCGGTCAATTCGCCATCACTCACCGTGTAGTCGAACGTGACTGGATCGGTGCGGTTCAGCACCGGGGATACATCCAACGTGCCATTCGCATTCAGCGTGACGGTCGCAGATCCGATATCCACCGATCCCTCTGCCAGAATGGCCTGGCCGTTGATCTCGGTCACAGACAAGGCATCGTCGTCCGCATCCGTATCATTGGCCAGCACGGCCACCGTGACCGCATTGTCCTCCACCGTGGTCGCGATGTTATCCGTTGCGACCGGACCGTCGGGAGCATTCTCGACCGTCAAGGTGAAGGTTCGCTCCGTGACCGAGTTGGCCAGGGACTGTCCGTCATCGGCACGCACCGTGACCGCAACGTCTCCGACAAAATTCGCCGGTGGTGTATAGTTGAAGCTCCCATCGGAGCCGACCGGCACCACGTCGTCGGAAAAACCACTTTCCGCTGGGTAGGCGAACGTCATCTGAACCGAAACAGGATCGCCATCGGGATCGGCAATCGCGTCAAGGGTAGACTGGATCGACGACAGCAGCGCGCTTATCTGGTCGTCTTCTGCAATTGTCTGCGCAGGAATCTCCGGCACGACAGGCCCGTCATTGAGGCCCGAGACCGTGAACGAGAGCGATGCCGTGTCGAAGAATTCACCATCGTCAACTTCAAACGTGACCGCGACGTCTGCAGTCTCGCCATCGCCGAGACCGATAAAGGCCGGTACGATCGTCGGGTCGATCTCAAGCGCGCCAGTCGCAGAATTGTAGGTCAAGCCCACCGCATCGGGGTCAAGCACCCCGCCGGCATCGATTGTTGCGCTCAGGAAATTGATGTTACCGGTCCCCAGGTCGCTGTCAGGGTCGGTCGCAAAATCCGAGATCGCCAACGTGTCGCCAATGGTTTCGATCGTGGCATTGCCGGCCGACAGCGTGCCGAGGCTTACGTCACTTGCCGTCGGCGCATCGTTGACGCCGTTGATGGTAACAGAGACGGTTCCGATCGAGGATAGCTCGCCATCGCTCGCCGCGTATTCAAAGGTCAGCAAACCGCTCACATTCGCATTTGGCGTGACGGTCAGGCTATAGTTGCTGTTCACCCTTACAATTGCATTGCCAAGATCGACTTCCGAACCGATCGATACGGTTTCGCCTGCAACTTCGGACACCAGCAAGCCACTGCCTTCGGGATCGGTGTCATTGGACAGGACATTGATCGTTGTCTGCGAGCCCTCATCAATGGTCGCGGTATCATCCCCCGTCAGAGGCGCATCATTCACGCCGGTCACGGTGAAGGTCAAAGTGCCCGTATCGGTGGAATTCCCATCCGAGGCTTCGAAGCTCACAACAAGGTCGGCGGTGTCGTCAGGACCCAGGTCGCGGAAAACGGCGAGTCCTGCGGTCGCGATATCGAGCGCTCCGGTTTCCGGATTGTAAGTCAACCCGATGTCGGCGAGGTCGGCGACCGGAATGTCGTCAACCGAAGCACCGGTAAAGGTGATGCTGGAGGGATCGAGATCGGAATCCTCGTCAGTGGCAAAGTCTTCGATCGGATTGTTCTGATCCCCAATCACGAACGAGAAACCCTCATCGACGGTAAAGGCCGATGCAACGCTGTCACTGGCCACCGGGGCGTCGTCCACCGTTTCGACCGCAAGGGTAAAGATCGAACCAACGACGAACTGGCCGTCAGAAGCCAGCACGAGAATCTGAAGATCAGCGGCATCATCCGGGCCGGGCGTACCCTGGAACGTCCCATCGACGAAACTCAGCCACGCTGGCAGCGGTTGGCCGTTCGATTGGAATGCTGTGAGGGTCAGAACGTCGCCATCGATATCGCCAAACAATCCGTCGGGGACGGAGAAATCGAAGAAGGTATCTTCGGAGGCCGTCTGATTGGCTATGGCGGACGCGATCGACGGCGCATCATTGCCATCGGTGACGGTGATGGTCGCAGTCGCCGACGCGGTGAACTCCCCATCGGTGATCGTGTACTCGAACGCGATCGGGCCGGAGAACTCGGGCGGTGGCACAAGCGTGACCGTGCCATCTGCATTCAAAGTCAGGTCAGCGGTGGCCGAAACCGTTTCGTCTCCCACAACAACACTTGAATTGATGGTGACCGACTCGCCAGAGAAAATGCCTGTGCCATTGATTTCCGTGATGGCGAGCGGATTGTTCTCTTCATCGGTATCGTTGGCGGTCAGGTCCACGGTGATCGCCGTGTCCTCTGCGCCAGAGAACGCATCATCCACCGCAACAGGGGCGTCGTTGACCACACCGACATTGATCAGAAGCGACGAGGTCACTGTTTCCCCAACGCCATCCTGTGCCGTGACGACGACCGTATAGGCGCCCACATCAGCACCCGTCGGCGTGCCGGAGAGCCCTTCCGCGCCTGCAGTATCGTCGAAGACCAGCCAATCGGGGAGATCGACGAGCGTGTCACCGACCTGGAGCTGGGCGGTCAGGGTCAAAGGATCGTTCGCGTCTGCGTCGGTAAACGCCCCGGCCAGGCTGACCGCCAGCGGCGAGTCCTCGTCCAACGTCACCGAGCCCAGTTCGGTTGCCACGGTCGGTGCGTCGTTGGTGTTAGTGTAGGTGACCGTCGCCGTGGCGATGTCAAAGCCGCTTCCATCGGAGACCGTGTAGGTGAACCCAAACGCGCCTACAAAGTCTGCCGGAGGGGTCAATGTCAGTGTCTGGTCGACGTTAAGGGTCACCGACCCGCCATTGACCGCAACCGATTGACCCACAGCGATTGGCTGTCCCTGCACCGCGATAACTGAGAGCGGGTCGTCTTCCGCGTCGGTATCGTTGGCCAGCACGTCAAGTGTAACGGCTGTGTCCTCATCTGCGCTGGCTGTATCGCCAGTGCCCACGGGAAACTCGTTCGTTTCAAGGCTGGTGAGCGTTATCCGATCCAGCCGCGCGAGTTCATCGCCGCCGCGGACGCCGGTAATGCTGACCTCGTCTCCTCCCTGCAAGAGCAGGTTGAAGGTCTCGCGATCTGCGGTCCCGACCGCCGACGTACCCCCGTCGCCTGTAAAACTCAGTTGCTCGGTCCCGTTCACAAAGACCGTCCAGGTCGAAACACCGTCGCTTTCGTTCAGGAAATCGACGTCAACCTGGTAGAGCCTCGAACTGCCGCTGAACGTCCCCGACACGGTGCCGGTATCGAAGGTTCGGACAGACGCACCACCCAGCGCATCGCCGCGGGTCTCGACTTCATAGCCGAGCAGATCAAGGCTCTCCGCCTCGGTCGAGCCTATCGTCAGGAAGGCGTTCGCCCCACTGCCGCTGGTGACCGCGATGTCGAACGTGTCGCTTGCGGTTGCTTCGCCGTCGGTGGCGGTCACGCGGACCGACACGAGGCCGGCATCGCCCGCGCCGGGCACGCCGGAAAAAACGTTGGTCAGCGCATTGAAGGACAACCAATCGGGCAATGGATCGCCATTCGCCTGTGTTGCTGTCAGCGCCAGAGGATCACCATCGGCGTCGATGAACGTCGTGGAGGGCAACACGAACGAGAAGGCCTCGCCCACTGTCCCACCGGTATTATCAATCGGGTTTGACACGATTGGCGGAATGTTGCTCGAACCGGATGCAGTGAGGGTGATCTTGTCGAGGCGCGCCAGTTCTCCGGCCTGATTCTGCCCCACAACGGAGATGACATCGCCCGATGCGAGTGAGACCGTGAACGTTTCCGTCTCGACTGTACCGAAGCCGCTCGATCCGCCCGTCCCCATGAATGAACCAATGGATTGACCATTGACGAAGACCGTCCAGGTCGCGGTGCCATCGCTTTCATTGAAGTAGTCGACGTCGAGATCATAAATCCCCGTCTCGCCGCTGAAGGTGCCAGAGGCCGTGCCGGTACCGAACGTCAGAATCGACTGGCCTCCCGACGCGTCATTCCGGCTTTCGATGTCGTAGTTCTGCAGGTCCAGCGCTTCGGCTTCAGTCGATCCCACCGTGATGATCGCATTGCCGCCGCTCGGTTGAGTCCCGACGATGATGTCAAAGATATCGCTAGCGGTTGCTTCGCCGTCGGACGCGGTGACTGCCACAGTCACAGTTCCGGTGTCTCCGCTGCCGGGCGTGCCGGTAAACGTTCCCGTCCCGGCATTGAAGGATAGCCAGCTCGGTAACGGCGCGCCGCTCGATTGCGACGCCGTGATGATCAGCGCATCGCCATCAACGTCGAAGAACTGGTCGGTGGGAAGCGAGAGCGAGAACGCAATCCCGCTGACGGCAGACTGGTTCGCCACTGCGTTCGTGACAACCGGCGCCGAGTTCTCAACGCCCGCAACAGGCGTCAGGGAAAGACTGTCGACCCGCGCAAACTCTCCGCCTTGCTGGGTACCACGCACGGCGATGGTATCGTTGGGGTTCAGCGCAACCGTGAATGTTTCAGTTTCCGCCGTAAACGGTCCGTTGCCGCCGGTGCCTTGCCAACTGCCTGCAACCTGGCCGTTGATCAGGAGCTGGAACGTCGAGACGCCGTCATTTTCGTTCAGCCAGTCAACCGCAATTTCGTAGGTGCCAGCAGCACCCGTGAACTCGCCAGACGCCGTGTAGGTGTCACCCAGTGAACGCACTACCGCTCCACCCGATGAGTCACTGCGCGATTCGACGTCGGCCGCTGCCGTGAGATCGAGGTCTTCCGCCTCGGTCCGGCCGACGCTGATCGTCGCGGTGCCCGAACCGCCCCCGGACGAACCAAGGATGACGATGCTGTCGATGCGGGCCGCTTCACCATCGACTGAAACCCCCGACACCTGCAATTCGTCACCGGGACTGAGCGTGACGGTGAAGGTTTCCGATGCAGGCGATCCCGTGCCGGACGAGCCGCCGAGCCCTTGCCAGGTTCCGACCTGGGACCCGTTCAGCGACAGTTGATAAAGACCAACCCCATCGCTTTCATCGAGATAGTTGACAGTCACGTCATAGGTGCCTGCCGCACCCGTGAACGCGCCGGTGACCGTGCCCGTCGTCGTCGTTCCAACCACCTGGCCGTTTCCAGCGGCTGGGTTGTTCTGAACGGTATAGGCGCCACCAATCGTGAGCGTCTCGGCTTCGTTCAGGCCAACACCAATCGAAACAGCGTCGCCACCGCCACCACCGGCGTCCGACGCGCTGGCGGGCGTAATGTCGATATAGTCGATGCGACCGAATTCGCCGTCCACATTCGTGCTGCGGATGCCGATGACATCGTCGGTTGCCAGGGCAACGCGGAAGGTCTCGTCCTCGGGCGTCCCGAAGCCATTCCCGCCGCCATCGCCGATCCACTCATGGATAATGACCCCGTTCAGGAGCAGCGCGTACTCGCCGACCCCATCATTCTCGTCGAGGTAGCGGACAGTAATATCGTAGACGCCGCTCGGCCCTTCGAAGTCGCCGAACGCATTGCCCGTCAGAAATGCCTCAATCCCACGGCCACCTGACAAATCATCGCGATTGAAGACCTGATAGGCCTGCCTCGCCAGGGACTCCGCTTCCGTCCGCCCAACATTGAAGTCCATCGCCAACCACCCACTCTTTCTAATGCGTCTGTTATCAGTTGTCTGCGAAGCGCTTTCAGCGCCTGCCCAGATGTAGCCTTAACCCTTAATTAACCCTCATGAAACGACTTGTGTGTGCCGAAACCGTCCAAACCGGCGGTTGGAATCAGCGAGAGACCCCTCATTATTTTTCATATTTTCAATGATTTACAGGCTTCCCGGCACCCACTAACGCCATGTTGCATATAGGCAACACACCGCCAATTTCGCCACCATTTTTGGATCGGAAGTGATCGATCACAGCGTCCGTTGCCACAGTTCTGACATAAACACGATGGCGCGAAATCAACTGTATTCGCAGCGTATCCGGGTGCCAGTCAGCGCCGGAAGAGCGCCGCTTTTATTGGGACGAACCGCGACCCAGCAGGTATTTCAATCCGATCTGCCCCTGGAACTCGGTCCAGTCCGCAGCGCGGTCCACCGACGCTAATCCCGTCAACGAAAATGATGGGTTGAGTTGGTAATCCGCAGCAAGTGACGAGCGCAGCGCCAAACTCGTGGCGGTCTCCCCATCATAGGACAGCGTCAGTGAAGGATCGTCGGGAAACGCGATGATTTCCGTGTCCAGCACGGTCTGGGCCGTCTGCATCAAGCCCGGGCGACCAGGATAGAATGGCGCATCGTCTTCTTCATAGAACTGGACCCCGATGGCATTGCGAACATCGAGGCGCAATCGCTCGGTTTCATGGACGAAATCGAAGGGAACGGTCGCAGCCACAAAGGTCTGGGGACTGAAATAGCCCCCATGCCCAAGCGTAAAGTACCGCAAATTCTCCTCGAAACCAAAATAGGTGAGGTTGAACCCAGTTGTGTACCGGTCTGAGATCGGCAGGCGGACGCCGGAGTCGAACTGGAGCCCCTGGTTACTGACAACGCTATTGCCATCACGCTGGATGCCGGCTCCCGTGAGGTAGAGCGATGCGCCTCCGATATCGTATGCAGCGCCGATCCTCACGCGGTTGTCGGTCACGCCACCGAAGGTTTGGCCGGAAGCGGGATCGACCAGACCGCCGAAGGACAAGAGGCTGTCGGTCACGGCCCGGCGCGCTATCCCTGCGTCAATCGAAAGCCCCCCGCCCAATTGGCCTGAAAACGACAATCCTCCCACCACGTTGGAGGTTTCAAATCCCAAGGGCGTTGTGCCGATATCAGCATGCAACCCACCGAGGTCGTAGGCTACATTCATGCCTACCCCGCCCGCCGAGGAGTCGAGCATGTCGCTGCGGGCACTCGGAGCAACAGCGGCCAATGAACCAGCCCTTCGGAGTGTGCCGGAATCTTCGGCAGCCGAGCCAGCGGTCAGGAATACCGGCTGAACAGTTGCCGTCAAACGTCCATCGCCCAGCGTCGTCGCAAAATCGACTGGAAGGGACAGTTCGGTCAAAGCGCTGAAGCCCGCTTCGCCCTCCCGCCATCGCAGCGCAAACCGTTCGGATGTTGCCGGGCGCACTTCGCGCTCAAGCCGTGCGATATCGCTATCGAGGGCGTCATCCTGCACAAACGCGCCTGCGAACTGTCGATCCATAGAGGTATCGTCCCGTAGCCATTGCGGCGCAGGCGCCTGCGGCTGCAACCAACGGGCGTCGTCGTTCACCAGCGCCGGTGAAACAGGCACCGAAGGAGATGGGCTGAAGCCAGCAAGTCGGACCGGTTGGGCGTCAGGTCCAGGACCGCTACGATCGGCATAGCGCCGCATCTCGCCGCCGCGGAAAGGGTTGCCTGACGACCGACCAAAAGGGCTCCCAGCCGGGCCTTGACCCTGCATCCGGAGAAGCCCTCGTGCCTGTTCCAGCGCTTCCAGGGCATCTCGGAGCTTGCCCTGCGCCCGGAAAACATCGGCGCGCACCCTGTAGACGCTCCCGAGATCGGCAGACTGGCGCATGGCCACATCGAGCAGGTCGTGGGCGGCCCCAAATTCCCGATGGCTGGCCAATGCGCCCACCGCGCCGCGAAGCGCGTCCATATCCTGGGGGTCAACCTCATAGGCCAGCCGATAATACCCAATACCTTCTGATACCCGTCCCGCCGCAACATTCACCTCGCCGAGCACGCGCAAGGCGCCGGAATGGGTGGGGGCCGCATCGTGCACCGACAAGGCCAGATCGAGCGCATTGCCGAGGGCGCCCGCCTCGATAGCCTGTCTCGCACGGGCGATCATCAGGTCATCGTAAAGGTCTGCCAGCTCCATCCGATCGCTGTCAGACAGTCCCCAGATATCATCTTGCAATGCGCCGAGCAGGTACTCGCTCTCTTCCAGCGCTCCGGTAGCCAGCAGTATTCGGACCCCTCCCACCACCTGTTCGGTCTCCAGGGTATCGGCAGATGACAGCCCGTCCGAAACCAGCCGTTCGGCAGAGCGGCCATCGCCAATCTGCAGCAATGCCGCTGCCAGCGTCAGCGCTTCGTCAATGCTCGCTTCGCCGGGCGAATACAGACCCAACAAGGTCGCTCGCGCCGCAGCATCTGACCCGCGAGCGGCCGTAAACAGCGCCTGTTCAACGGCGATTGAGACATCGGCCAGACGAACAAGCTCTGTCAGCTCGGGCAGCCGGTCCGCGGGCTCGACCAATCGTTCAATCTCGCAGACCGTCGCCCAGTCCTGCGCTTCGGAGGCGAAGATCGCGGCCGCCAGGGCAAACTCCGGGTCACGGCCACCCCTGCCGATATCAAAGAACGATACTGCGTCGGTTCGATGCCCGGCCTGCGCCATCGCCCTGGCGGCGTCGAGGCGGATCCAAGGGTCCGATGGCGCCAACGTCATCGCCACCTGATAGTCGCGAACAGCGCTGTCGGTATCTCCTCTTTCAACTGCCAGGTAAGCGCGCGCGCGGGCCAGGGTCGCCTTCGCGTCATTGCTCCGTACCGGCGTCGCATGGTCCCGCAATGCAGTTTCCAGCCCGAACCTGTCATCCTCTTCCAGGAGTACGGTCAGGAGCCCCGAAAACGCGGCCTCCGAGTTGGCATCAGCTGCCAATGCAGCGCGAAACGCCAGCGCGGCCGAAGGCATGTCGCCGAGCCCCATGGAGATTTCACCACGAACAGATTCGACAAGCGCCCTCGACGCCGGTGTGATTGCTGAAACCTGCCCGAGCCGGGACCGGGCATCCAGCAGGTCGCCCCGGTCGATCCGAGCCCGGATGTCTGCGATCGCCGCGCTGAACCTGAATGACGATAACGCCTGGCGATAACTCTCCGGGGCGCTGGGCCCTTCGGCGAGCCCGCGTTCCAGGAAATCGATTGCCTCGCTATACCGGCCTTGTCGCCCCCGGAGAATACCCAGACCCGCAAGGGCATCCGCGTTCGTCGCATCGGACGCGATCGCCTCGAGGAACCGGGCTTCGGCGGCGAGGCGGTCGCCGCTATCGAGTGCATCAAAGCCGCGCTGGACGAGCGCAACCGAAGGGCTTGCATCTTCAGGCACGCCGCGGCGCTCGAAGTGGGCGCGCACCTCGTCGTCGTTTGGACGCTGTTGGAGATAGCGTTCGAACAAGTCATCGGTTGCCCGCGCCGGCGTCATCCACAAGAGTGCCTGACGAAGTGTCTCGAAGACGGCTTCGGTATTCGGGGCAGTTCCACCGAGATCGAGCAGTTGTTCAACCGCACCGGGCCGGGTTTCCGGCCGATAGGTCTTGAGACGGGCAATCGCGATCGAGAGGCCCTCATCATCGGGCGAGACTGCCTGCAAACGGTCGAGGCCGGCCACCGCCTCCTCCCATCGCTCGGCAATTCCGCCCATCGTCAGGAAGTACTCAACGGCCAGGAGGCCTTCCAAATCACCGGTATCGAGCACCGCGTCATAAGCCTCCATTGCCGCTGGGAGGTTACCTTGTGACGCGAGGCGCCGGGCGTTTTCGAGCGCGTCCCGGTCCACGGTCACCAGATTGAGTTCGCGTTCAATGGTTGCGACAACGCTGGATGTCCCAGGCTCCCTTGAAAGCCGTTCGAGGAACCCTCGGGCCGCCTCGTAATCGGCAAGGACCATTTGCACCCGCGCCATCCCGGCCAATCCTTGGGGGCTTGTGGGGTCTGCGATCAGAAGGCGCCGAAGCGCTTGTTCAGCGAGGTCCGGCCGGTTCTGCGCAAGCCAGTAATCGGCCTGCCTCAACAGCTGTGCCTGACCCTCCGGCACGGTCGCCGCTCCCGCATCGGCCATAACCGTCTGCGCTTGCGCAATGGCCGGGGATGACACGACCGAGGCAATGGCCAAGAGACCGAGCATCCCGATCGCTGGCCTGCACAGATTGGCGCTGCCATCCTTTCGGTCCTGTCTTGAGCGTTGTTCAGCGGTGATCATCGCGCGGGACTTTCTATTGGTTTCAGGCATTGGGCGTCAGACATCCAGCTCGGCGTTAAGCGCCGACTTGCGTCGCCAGATCAGCGCAACAGAAGCTGTCATCAGCCCGATCGAAAGCAGGAACAGCAGCGGCATGGTCCACATCGACCGCGAGAGTTGCCACCGCACGGCAACCAGAAGCGGCAGACGTCCAACAGTGTAGCTGTCGGCCACCGACCAGGACGACACCTCGCCTCCTGAAACCACAGCGAAGTCATTCTGGAAGTCGGCGATGTCCGGGCCGATGGTGACGGCCTCAGCAATACCGACCAACCCGCCCGGATCACCGGCACTCAACACAGTCACCGTACGCTTCGGGGTCAGCGGCGATTCAAAGGCAAACAGCATTGGCGCAATCGTGTCCTGGCCGAGCACGATCCGGTCCCTTGCGCCTTCATCCGATGACCATAGCGCCTGGGCGAGCCGGTCGCGGTCCCACCCTCTGGCCGGAAGGTCGAGCGCGATCTCGGCCTGCCCGAATTGCAAGGACGCATGCTCGGCCCATCGTTCGATCAGGGGTTGCTTGTCGAGCGCGCCAAGAACGATGAGGTCGCGGTCGGTAAACCGATCGACGCCGGCAGGAAACCCGATCGCGAGCTTTGTGGTCGGATAACCAGTACTGCGGCCGAAGGCGGCAGCGAGCTGAAACAGGGCCTGAAGATCGGTTTCAGCGAATCGCGTTGGCAGGATGGCTGCCGTCTCACTCAGGTCAGCCATGCGGGTATAGGGAAAGCCTGACTGGGCGAAGTATGCGAGGTTGGGCATGTTCGCGAAACGGTGCAGGCCGCTCAGGTCAATCTCGCTGGTCGGATCAATCGCGATTTTCAGCTCTGCGAGGTCCGAACCGCATCCAAGCCCCTCCTGGGCATGAAGGTCGAAATAGAATTGCAGACTGGTCTGTCCGATAATCCGGTGAACAGGCACCGACACGTGGGCCGACTGAACGTCACCACCGCCATCGGCCCGCGAAAACAAACCGATCCCCCTACTGGGTTGCAAGGTCAGACTTGAGACGAACCGGTCATTGGTCAGCACATCGAGCCGCGAGGTGCTCTGGTCGATCCATGGCTCGCCCGGCGCCCTGTACTTTACCGTCAGAGGGACCGTTGGATTTGCATCTCCGGCGAACAGGTCGGGAGCTGTCTGGAAAGTGGCGCTGAGGATTCCCGGCGTGATACCCCGCCCTTCAAGGGCGCCGTCGAAGACGAATTCACCGAGTTGGACAGGCCTGTCGCTAGGGATCCACGCAGGAGCGTCATAGGGCTTGCGAGCGGCGAGGAAAGGCGCCTCGACGGGGGCAGTTGCGCCGGTCAGCAATGTCCGCCCAAGGGCGAAAGCCTGCGCCGCTTCAAGCAGACGCTGGTCGTCCTGGCCGATGATCAGGAGCAGCCGGTGTTCGGGCGACCGCGGATTGGGAACAATCGCGACCGTGGCGCCCGCATCGATCCCTACGCCATACTCCTCTCGCGCCACATCGACACTGCTGATGAGCACCACTGCGTCGTCGATTGGCAACGTACCGAAATGAACGGGAAACCGCGCGCCGCGATAGGCGCTCTTGATGCCCCAGTAAGAGGCCACGACGGCACCCGCCTGGATGGCCCTGGGCCCAGGCCTTCTTGCGTAGACCACTGGAAGCGTCAGTTCGGATGCATCCCGGGGGTCGAAGAATGGTAGGGGAAGATTGTTGAGGTCCGGAAAAACCGGCAGACGGGTTACGTCAAGTTGCATGGTCGCCAGGTTGGAAACCTCAGCCCAGATCGTTGGGTCGGTCTCGCAGGCATCATCAAACTCGGCCGCTCCGGCCTGGAGCCTGAACACCAGCGTATTGTCCCCGAGGAAAAGCTGTGGCGGGACGTCGAACGTGATGTCCTGCCGTTGGCCCGCCAGCGCTGCCAGGGACGCGACATGCACGGTTTGGCCGTTCAATTGAACCGACAGCGTGGCCTCGCGGGCCGCAGCATCCGGCGACACAACGATCGGCACAATGAACCTGGCCGATGTGACGACTTCGTCCGAACGGAGGCTGAAGCCGATCCCACGCGTGTTGGAGCGCCCTTGCAGCGTGATCGGCGCAAGGACGCCGAACTGCGACAAGTTGTATTCGACGGGCTTGATGGATTCGCGCGTTGGCTCGAGCGGATCGGCGCCGCCCATGGCGACTGGCAGAGCTTGCGCCCATGCTGGCGTCACAGCCGTCAGGACAAGCAGCAAAACCGCCACAGCGCCGGCGAGCGGGACCGACATGCTACCGCCCACCTGCGGCCTAGGCCTGCCTTTCCGCAAGGTTGCGACCCACCAGGCGACAAAGCCCGCCATGGCTTCACCCATGAGACCGGCCGATGTCGCAACCGATCCCTCGCTGTTTTGGTCCCAGCTTTTCCACATGGCCGTTCGCCCCAGCACCGCCCTAACGATCGCTGCCCGCTGTTCAATCGTTTCCGGTTGGAAAGCCACTCGAACCTGGGAGCCGGTGTGGTGGACAAGCTCAACGGCCGTGTATATCCGGCCGTCTTCATCTTCGATCGCTATCCCAACGGTCTCGCTGTCGAGTGGATCGGCGGCGTTCAATTCGATTTGTGCCCCGCCAAGCGAAATGTCCTGGGTGATCGCAGCAAGCGCCCGCCCGTCTTCGAGAAACAGCGTCGCTTTCCACGCAACCTTCAGCCGTGGTGCGGAGCGGACTTCACGCACCTCGCGGCCGACAATAACCGTCATGAACAGGAACAGGGCGCTGATGATACCCCAAACAACGTTGATCAGTGTTGTCGCAAACTCGTCCGCCGTCATCGGCAGGACCATCACCGCGAACAAACCGTAGGCGACGGCTGCGACCATCACCATGAATACCGCTATCTGTGATTTCAGGACCGAGGTGTCCAGGTAGGTTGTATCTGACCTCAGCCCCTTTGCCGTTACATTGAACTTGCCCTCCCGCGGCTTGAAGATCGTCATGATCGTCGGCCGAAGCAGGTGGAATGACAGCGTCGCCTCGTAGATCTCACCCCAGAATGGTTGCCGGTGCCGCCCCTGCAGCGCAGTAGACGATACGGTAGCGACGATCAGGCTTGGGACGGCATATGCGAGCAATTCCTGGGCGCTGGCCTGGATCACGTGCAGGCCGAAAACAAGGTAGATGAGCGGGACGAGCAAGAGGTACAGCCGCGGCAATGGGAACAGAAAATGCACCATCGCATTGGCGTAACAAAGCCGCTGCGCAAACGTCAGGCCCGGTCCGAGGAAGGGATTGTCGAGCCGAAAGATCTGGATCATCCCTCGCGCCCAACGCATGCGCTGACCAATGTGCACAGAGAGGCTTTCGGTCGCGAGACCGGCCGCCAGGGGGCGGCGCACATAGGCCGAGGTCCACCCTCTGCGGTGCATCTTCAGTGATGTGTGCGCATCTTCGGTGACGGTTTCGACAGCCACGCCGCCGACTTCTTCCAACGCTTCCCGCCGAAGGACCGCGCACGAACCGCAGAAGAAGCTGGCATCCCAGAAATCGCTGCCGTCCTGAAGCAAGCCATAGAACAGCAGGCCTTCATTCGACAGCCGGCTTCCAGACTGCAGGTTCTTCTCGAACGGATCCTTGTTGTAGAAATGGTGCGGGGTCTGCACCAGCGCGATCTTCGGGTCCCGCAGGAACCAACCGGCGGTCAACTGCAGGAACCCACGGACCGGAACGTGGTCGCAATCGAAGATCGCGATCAGGTCGCCATTGGTTTTCTTGAGCGCATGATTGAGGTTTCCCGCCTTGGCATGGGCGTTGTCGGGCCGGATCATATATTCGGCACCCGCCTTTTCGGCAAAATCTGCCAGCGCCTGGCGCTTTCCGTCATCAAGGATGAACACCCGAAACTTGTCGGCGGGGTAATCCATCTGCTGGGCAGCGAGGACAGTGTCGGCCACCAGTTCGGGGTCTTCATTGTAGGTTGGGATATAAACATCCACCGTCGGCCAGGTGGAGGTGTCGGCCGGCAATGGCGCAGGCTGGCGATCCCTGCCCTTCACCGTTTGCACAATACCAAGAAGCAGGATCAGCCAGAGATACCCCTCCGACACCAGCATCCCGATACTCAACACGCCTTCTACGAAGCTATCGGTGTTCGCCGTTTCGGTCGCTCGCCAGTAGAAGTAGCGGGTCGAGACGACAACGGCCGTCATGGCGACCGCAGCGCGTGCGATCGTGCCGGGCAGTCGGACAAGCACAAGGACAAGCAGGAAGGCGACCCCGCCAAAGAGCCATTGATAGGTGGTCGAGAGCGGAGATGTCACAACCAAGGAGAACGCGACCAACCCGGCAAGGGCCAGAAGGAGCAGACGGAGCCGTTGCCCCAAGTGGCGGCGAGGCTTTCTCGTGCATGCGGACCCGCTCATGATAGGCGCTCCACCGCCGCAAGTCGTATCGGCGCATGATCGTCAGTCAGACAATCCTCAGCCCGGATAACGAGACCAAGAAGCCGGTCTGCCAGACCCTGGATATCGGTTGCAGACTGGCTCGCTGGCGCATACTCGGTCACGACGGTGCCAGACGCCGCAGCTTCAGGAACAGCGGCATCGAAATAAAGGGGCACAAAGCCAGCGGCACCAAACGCATTGCGCGCAACCGCTTCGAGATCCCTGCAAAGGGTCCGCTTGGGATCGATCAGGTTCAACACCGGAAGCCGAATACGGAACGGGTCCGCTGGGCTCGGGGCTGACACGACATTGCGTGGATCGAGTGCGCGCCTCAAGGACACTGCATCGCACCCGAGAACGGGCACGCTTATGCGGCACGTGAAAGCCTTGCCATAACGAGCCAGTTCGCTGGGATCGGTATCCACGATGACAAGTCCACCCGCCGGCAAACGCCGGACAATGGCCGCTTCAAGACCATCGCGTTCCCCCACAGCAATCGAACCTGTGTCGAACAGCCAGAGATTGTCCTTCGCAGCATGGCGGGCATCCCACAACCGTTCTGCACGCTCGCTGCCGGCGTCACCGGCTGGCGTACAGACGGCCAGCCCCTTGAAATGAACCGCCCAATCGGCTGCTGACCGCGACGACAGAAGGCAGGTTGGCCGGTGTTCGGACACAAGTGATGCGACCGTTGCGGCCAGCGTCGTCGTCCCGACACCCCCCTTTTCTCCGCTGAAAAGTACGGCTGTCATCGGTCTGCCTCGACAGCGGGGTGGCCTAGTAAAGCCTCGTCGGCAACCGCCGGTTCATAGGCCCGGCTTAGCCGTTGCAACTCACCCAGGACCGACAGCGGCTGCACCGCGTCTGGCGTATCGGCCTCGGAGTCCAACCCATCAATTGCTGGACCGGCAGCCTCGTCTTCCGCCGACGCGGAGACGCAGGGCGCCATTCTTGCGGGCGCAACAAGGTCCGTGACCGCCGCCCATCGCGCTGCCGCCAGCGCACCCCGCTGCTTGAGCGCAAGTGGCAGAACCCCGTTTCCATCCAGGTCAAACTGCAGCCAGTCTCCGCCATCCTGTTCCGGCCTCATCGCACGCTGCTCCGATGCTGCTCGGCGAGCAAACTCAAGGCTACGAGGCTCGCGGCATAGTAGTCGTCTTCTTCTTCCAACACCGCCAGCCGCCAATCGGAACTGCCATAATCGGATGCGAAGTCACGCCACGCCTCCCCGCAATCGGCTGCGGCCAATGCGAGGATGGATCGGTGTCCAACGGACCCCTGATAGGGTGCGACGGCCCCGGTTTCGAGATCGACCCATCCGGGCATCCCACCATGGGTTTGGGCAGACGCGACCGAGCAGAGCCCTGTGGCCAGATCCAGCGGCAGACTTGCATCCCATGCGAGGTAAAGCGGCACCCGGATCGCCTCATATCCGAAACGGGCGGGCCATTCAGCGGCAGGAACGGCGCCTTCGGGCCCTACACTCACCCAATCGAGGGGAAGCCGGCTATCACCCCAGCGCGAAAGCGCAAGGAGGCCCGGAAACCCGTTTGCAACCTCATCCAGCGGCTCAAGATCAAAGGCCGAAGCCAGATCACGCAAGGCCGGCAGGACATAGTAGGAGGGGTTCACGATCAACGCGCCTTCACGCTCAAATCCGTCCATCCCCGGCAGCAAGACCAACTCGCCACCGTGGACGGAGCGCACCAGCCCCCCGGCGATCGCCGCAGCAATGCGGCGTGCCTCAACCCGATAGCCAGCATCGGGCCAGGCTCGATCAGCGAGCAACAGCCCCCAGGCGATCATCAGGTCTCCATCGGTTGCATTGTTGGGGTCGGCAACGGGATCAGCGGCTGCCGGATCGAAGCGCCATGAAAACAGACCATCGTCCCGGCGCAGCGCCGCGTCAGTCCACCGCCAGATCCGGTCGAACCCACTGCGATCCCTCGCCATTGCCGAGAGGATCAGCCCGGTACCCTGGCTTTCGCTGTGGCTGACCCCGGTGAACGTATCGATGATGCGCCCGTCAGCCGCCATAAACCGCGTCTTGTAGAGCTTCCATGCTTTTGTCGTGACGGACCGGGTGTCCGCAATGTCGAAGGAGCGTTTGCCAGCCGCTTCAGGGGCAGCAGCGGATGCGACACCGCAGGCTGTGCCGAGCAGGGCAGCAAAAAAGACGCTCGCAACCATCGCAAGCGGTGGCAAACGCAGTCTGACAGCTTGGCCGAAAGTGGCATTACGGCAGGTCATCGCGGGTCATAGGTCTCCTCACAGCCCGTACACGCGCAATCCGAAAGGATTGCGCTGGCCAAGGTTTCAACTCGGCCGAAAGCTACTACGGGGTGATTACCAAGGAGTGGAGAAAGGGCACTTAACCACACACTCTTAGGACGAAATTCCTGAAAATTCCCCCGAATTTCCAAGACCGCCACCGAAATACGCTCGCTTGACAAGCTCGGGGCGCATTCCGATTTATCCAATTCGGCGAGGCGTCAAATCCACGCTAGGGTTCGACAATATTGAACCAAAAGTTGGGGGTTTCGAGGCTGTCGAATACCGCTGAAAGCGCAGAGTTCTCGCCATCGATGCGCATCCGGCGGGTCAGAACGAGCCGCGGTGCGCCAACCTCACCGAGAACGAGGCGGTTGAAGTCCGCTCGCGTCATCTCCACCAAAGCCGCCGGATCAACAGCATCGCCGGCGCGCGGCACGATCACGGAGCGACCGACCTCCAGCGTCACCGCCTCGCCAGTATCAGTGAACGAGAACCCGACGGTGAAGGGATCCCGCTCCATTCTTGCCGGATCGTAGCGCGCGGCCAGGGCGTCGAAAAGCGCGAGAGTCGGGACCGCCTTCAGAAAGTCGGCGTTCGCGAGATTAGGATCTCCCACATCGGGCAGGCCGCGCCGGAGTTCGGCGGCTGCGGTCAGGAAATAGCTCCGCCACGCGCCGCTTTCGGCCTGGAAACCCATCTGCTCGTAGCTCGCCGCCAACCAGTCCCGCGCCGACGTATCGGATGCCTCGGCGAACACCATCTTGTTGAAGAGTTCAGCGGCCCAACGGTAATCCCCATCGGCGAACGCGCTTTTCCCAAGCTCAAGAACGGCGTCGGCACCGCCCATGGCATCGATGTAGCGGCTTGCGGTCTCCACGCGCGGCCGGGCGTGATAATCGGCAGGCACTCCGCTCCACCAGCCGAAATAGTGTTGGAACACAGCTTTCGAATTGTGGTTCAGGGTGCCGTAATATCCTCGCGTATCGAACGCTTCGGCCTGAAAGTCCGGCTCACTGACCATCTCGGCGACTTCGGTCTGGCTGGCGCCGGAGTTTGCGTGCCGCAGCGTCTGGTCGTGGACATACCGGTAGATGTCGCGTTGTCCCCTCAGGAACCGGACCACGTTCTGGGTCTCCCATGTCGGCCAGTGGTGGCTCGCGAAAACCACGTCGCTCACCTCGCCATACTCCGTCAGCACGTAGTCGATGGCTCGGCTCCACTCCAGCGCATCGCGCACCTTGGCGCCCCGCGGCGTGAGCACGTTGTGAAAGGTCGCTGTGGCCACTTCTGCCGTGCAGAGGGCCCGCTTCCCAGGCAGGTAGAACATGAACTCGGCAGGCGCCTCGGTGCCGGCAGCGTCGATGAACTCGAACGTCACCCCATCGATGACGCGGCGCGTGCCACGGCCCTCGATTTCCTCGGTCGGCAGCACCAGGCTGATCGTTCCGTTCGGCAAGCCAGGGCCAAGACCAGACCCCACATGACCGGTTATGTTGCGGGGGATGGTGTTACCGAACATCAGCGTTGCCCGGCGGCTCATATGCGTCCCGGCGATGAGATTTTCGGCCACCGCATTTTCCGAAAACCCGATCGGTGCCAGGACCGGCACACCGCGTTCGGCGATTTCCTCCTCGTCCAGAATTCCCCTGGCGCCGCCAAAATGGTCCGCGTGGGAATGGGTGTAGAGCATGCCCGTCACTGGTCGCTCCCCCAGCGTTTCGTTCACAAGCTTCAAGGACGCCGCAGCAGTCTCCGTCGCTGTCAGCGGGTCGACAATGATCCACCCGGTTTCCCCTTCGATGATGCTCATCACAGCCAGGTCGTATCCGCGCACCTGGTAGAGTCCATCGGCGACCTTGAACAGGCCATGCCGGGCGGCGAGCCGCGATTGCCGCCACAGTGATGGGTTGACCGTGTCAGGGGTCTCGCCGTCCAGAAACGCGAATTGCGGGATCGACCAGACGACGTCGCCATCGGCGTTCAAGATCGCCTCATCCTCGATAGCCGCCAGGAACCCCCGCTCGACATCAGCGACGTCAGATGGCTCATCCAGCGGCAGGCGCGCCGCCAGTGCTGCATTCGCAGCCCGCGTTGCGTCGGTTGCCGTGCCAGGAGCAGGCAGTTCCCCCGGCCCAGCCACCCGGGCCGGGCCAGGCACTGTCGCCGGGCTCGGCGCTGGCGCATCCGCCTCGTCGCCGGGGCCGCACGCCGAAAGCGCCAGGACCGCCCCGAAGACAAACCCGCGCCAAGCAGTCCTCATCCTACCCATTATACAAGCTCTCCCCGGCCATCCAGTCCTTGCAGAGCCCCGCAGCGACGCCTGAGAGCTCTGGTTTTTCAATGTAGTAGTGATCGGCGCCTTCGATGTCATGATAAACTTTCCGATCGTGCCCAACGGCCTCGAAAAGGCGTTTTGCATGGCTTGGTGTGCAAGCAAGGTCTGCGGTGTTGTTGATCACCAGCACCGGACAAGAAATCCGGGCGGCGTTCCGTTCGCCATGGGCATTCGTATCATCGAGGCTCCATTGGCTAAGCCAGGACCGCAACGTCGAGAACCGCGCCAGACCAACGGGGCCGTCATTCACGATACGCGGCACGCCCAGATAGCATTCCCGCGCCCGGCGATCAGAGGGATCAAGCGCGGGATCGAGGAACCGCGGGTCGGCCATCGTGCCGTGGGTGGTAAAGCCCCGTTCCATGTGGGGCTCGCCCGCCTCCCGAAGGTCTAGCAGCGTTTCCTTCACCCACGCTGTGATCCGCCGATTGCGCGCTTCCTGGGCAACCCGGTAACGCGCCATGAACAGCTCGTCATAGGGAGGTTGGTTGGGATTGGTCGGATCATAGATATTCAGGCCAGGGTCACGCTCGAACGGCACCGCCTCATCGAGGATGGAGGGATCGATCCATTCGGTCAGCGTCGCGGCGCGGCTGACATGGGCAGCGAGCAACATAATTCCGTCGGCCGGCGGCAGGTCCATCGCTGTCAGGTCATAGGCGTCGCCCGCCGGCGTATGGGTCAGTGTCGGGGTCTCCGCCTGGTCCTGATAGAAGAGCGATAGCGACCCACCCCCTGACCATCCACCGAGAATGATTGTCTCATAGCCGAAGCGTTTTTTCGCATCCTTGATGCCGGCGCCAAGGTCGGCCGCGCACTTCTCCATGATCAGGGCGCTGTCATTGCCCCGATAGCGCGTATTCACATAGAGACAATGCACGCCCATTGCCGCTAGCGCTGTCACCATGGGGAGGTAAGCGCCGCCCCCCACAGGATGCGAGAACACGACGGCGGTCTTGCTGTCACCCTGGGCAGGCCGAATGCGCATGCATTCGAGGAAAACGGTGCCTACAGCGCCGCCATAGGTATCCTTGAAACCCGTATCTTCCCGGTAGACCAGCCCGTAAGTCTCGCGCGCCACATCAACCATTTACGCCTCCTGCCCTTGATTGCCCCCGTAATCAGGGCATCCTGTTTTCAGACAGAAAAGCATGCGAGCAGAGGAGGACCAAGCCATGATCAAGGTCAATGGCATTCACCACATCGCCATCATGTCGGGCGACATCAAACAACACATTGAGTTCTTCACCGACGTTATGGGCTGCAAGCTGTCGGCTATCTTCGACATGCATGGCGTTCCCGGCGCGTTTCACGCTTTCATGCACATGAACGATCATTCCTACTTCTCGATCGTCCACACGCCAGAGACCGGCGATATCCCGATCGAATTGGGTAAGACCCATGCGGGAACCGGCGCAGCGCCCAGCGCCCCGGGTACAATGCAGCACCTGGCCTTCAACGTGGATAGCGAGGACGACCTCCTGAACATGCGCGACCGCATCCGCACCAAGGGCGTGAACGTCATCGGCCCAATCAATCATGGTGTCTGCAAATCGATCTATTTTGCCGGTCCAGACCAACTCACCCTCGAGGTGGCAACCTCCGACGGCGAGATCGCGCAGGATCTCTGGATCGATCCAAAAGTGCTGGAGCGGGTCGGGATTAGCGAGGCCGAAGCTGACCGCTACCGCGATCCCGATGCCTATGCTGGCGACGGCGGCACGGTACCCCAACCGCCCTATGATCCGGTCAAACCTCACCAGGCCTACCCAAAGGAGATGTACCAGCAGATGCTGGCTGCGCCCGATGAGGTGATCACCGCGTCGGCAAGTTATGAAGAGCCGCCCGTAAAGCCGGCCGCGTGACATGACTGCGTTCAGCCTGTCAAACCGCCCCGTCCATCTGGGACTTGGCGCGACTGCCGAAGTTGAACCCGCTTTCACCGGCGATCTGAGTTGGTACGAGGGCTATCTGAAACGCCATGGTGGCGACGGCGCCGAGGGGCGGCTGGTGTCGATGCATACTTTCACGGAGTCCTGGGACTCCTGGGAGATGCATCCCGATGGTGCAGAACTGGTCTTGTGTACGGCAGGAGAAATGACGCTGCGCCTCGAAATGCCTGATGGGTCAAGAGGCGAAGTCACCCTTACTGCCGGTGAGTACGCCATCAACGCCCCTGGCGTCTGGCATACAGCTGACGTCAAAGACACGGTGACAGCCGTCTTCGTTACCGCGGGCCAGGGCACCCAACACCGCCCCCGCTGACCCTGCGAAAGGGTCAGGGAAAGAGCGGGGTCAAGCCATCGAGGCCAAGTCCTTCATCCCACCCTTGCATGACGTTCAGGTTCTGGATCGCCTGGCCCGAGGACCCCTTGATGAGATTATCGATCACGGCCACCACAATAACGCGGTCTGGAACACGGTCCTTGAAGACAGCAATTCGGCAGTGATTGGTGCCGCGCACGTGCCGCGTGTCGGGGGGTGGACTGCCCAGCGGAAGAACGGTGACAAAGAGAGCCCCGGAATAAGCCGACTGAAGCGCGGCGTGGACGCTATCGACATCCCCGGGAATATAGCACGTCACCAGTTCACCCCGTACCATTGGCACCAGATGGGGGGTGAAAGTGACCTTCACCGGCGCCGCGCCGGCGAGGCTCAGCTCTTGCTCGATTTCGGGAGCGTGGCGGTGGACGCCAATGCCATAGGGGTGCAGGCCTTCGGCCGCTTCAGAAAACAGGTTCCCTTCCTTCAGCCCCCGTCCAGCCCCCGAGACACCCGACTTGGCATCGATCACCGCACCATTCACATCGGTAACCCCCGCCTGGACCGCCGGCAGCAACGCGAGGAGCGTCGCGGTGGGGTAGCATCCCGGACAGGCGACCAGACGGGCACCTGGCAACCGGTCCCTGGCGAACTCGGTCAGGCCATACACCGCCCCATGCGTGCGCGAGGGGTTCAGGTGGGCCCGCCCATAGGTTTCCGCATAGAGGCCAGCATCCCTGAGCCTGTAATCGGCAGAGAGATCGACGACACGAATATGCCCGGGCAGGGCTTCGATCAGGTCCTGACTGGTCCCGTGCGGGAGACAGCTGAACGCCACATCCACCCGATCCCAAGCCACCTCGTCGGCATGGACAATGTCGAGGTCACCCAAGGCGCCCAAATGGGGAAACACCTTGTTGAGGGGTTGTCCCGTTAGGGAATTGCCCGTTGCAACCACGGTTTCAACGAGCGGATGGCCCGCCAGAAGCCGCACGGTTTCCGAGCCGGTATAACCCGACGCACCGAGAACAGCCGCCTTCAGGATCGTGTCGGCCATGGGCCTTGCTCCAAAACAAGAGGGGCGCCTCGTCTCCGAAGCGCCCGCACAGTGGTCTTGCTAAAGATCGCGGTTCTAGCGCTTGGAGAACTGGAAGCTGCGGCGGGCTTTCGCCTTGCCGTACTTCTTCCGCTCGACCGTACGCGGGTCCCGCGTCATGTAACCGTGCGGCTTCAGTACGGGACGCAGGCCTGGCTCATAGGCGACCAGCGCCCGCGCAATACCGTGGCGGATCGCGCCAGCTTGCCCGGAAAGGCCAGAACCCTTGACGGTGCAAACGACGTCAAATTCCGTCCGCCGTTCCGCGACAACCAGTGGCTGTTCGATCACCATGCGAAGAACCGGACGCGCGAAATACTGGGTCTGGTCCTTGCCATTGATCGTGATCTTGCCGGAACCCGGCTTGACCCACACCCGGGCCGTTGCCTCTTTCCGCCGTCCGGTGCCATAGGCACGGCCATGCTCATCGATCTTCGGCTCGCCAAGATCGACGGGCTCTGCGGAAACTGTTCCGCCCGTATCGAGGCTCTTGATGTCTTCAAGCGTATTGGCTGTGTCGGTCATGGGGCTCAGGCCGCTTTCGAATTCTTGGTGTTCATCGACACGAAGTCGACGATTTCAGGCTGTTGCGCCTCGTGGGGGTGCTCGGTTCCGGCATACACGCGGAGCTTGGAAAGCTGGCGCCGCGCCAGGGGGCTCTCCTTGGGAAGCATTCGCTTCACCGCCAGGTGAAGGGCACGTTCGGGAAACCGTCCATCAAGGATCTCGCCGGCGGTAACCGACTTGATCCCGCCCGGGTGGCCGGTGTGGCGATAATAAGTCTTCTGTTGGCGCTTGTTGCCCGTGAAAACGATTTTCTCGGCGTTTATCACGATTACATGGTCGCCGGTGTCGATATGCGGGGTGAAGTCAGGTCTGTGCTTGCCGCGCAGGCGCTTGGCGATGTACGAAGCGAGGCGGCCTGCGACGGCGCCCTCCGCATCGATCACCACCCACTTGTGCTCAACGTCGGCCGGTGCGTTATAGGTTTTCATTGCTCGACAGAGAGCCTTCTCAAGTTCGGAGTTTCGGGATGCAGTTCAGGCGGTGGCGTGTAATCGCGGGACCCGGGCTTGTCAACGCAGGCTTGGCCGCCAGCGTGTTTTTCCTTGCCTCTTGCGGCAGCGACGCCCCCGCGCCGACCGACGCCCCCCAGCCGGCACCGCAAACCGATAACGCAGCCACAGACAACGGTATTGTCCTGCCAGCAGTGTGGAGCACGAACGATCTCGGGAGTCCGATCCGGGATATCGCGCTTTCGGGCGGCGACCGATCCATCCTCGCCGTCGCCTATGAGGGCCGCGGCTTCCAGCTTTTCAATCTGGAAGGCGAAAAATTGGGGGATCGCATCGGCTTTGGTGTCGAACACCTTGCATCAGGCATTTCCACGAGCATCGATGAGGCAGCCGTCACGCTGTTTCCGGGCGTTAACCGCGACGGTGCACTGACCGCCTACATATACGGTGACAATCTTCTGGCGCCGGTCGAAATCGCCCTCCCCATCGACACCGACGGCGAAGTGGCCGGCCTTTGTTCCGGCTCCGTCGGCGCTGATTCAACCAGCGTCCTGAATATCGGTTTCTGGACCCAAGGCGCGGAAACAACACTTGTCACCGGCACGATCAGCACCGAGGGCGGCGCGTTCAAATGGACACCCAACGACACGACGATGGTGTCGTCCCCCCTGGCCGCTTGCCGCCTGCCAGAAGGCGACGCCAGCGCCGAACCCGTGTTTGGCGATCAGGCCGGCGTCGCGTCCATGGTTCGACCTGCAGGACGTTTCGTCCTGACCCTGACCGATGATGGCCGGCTTCTGGCGGCGAGACCCCGAGAGGCGCCCGAGGCGGTCACCCTGCGCGAAGGACTATCAGTCCGGGTACCGATACCGCCCGTGGCCATCGATGCGCTCGGTACGCCGCGCGATGGCGGCTATCCCTTCGGCATGGTCGCCCTGGCGGGGTCGACCGCGCCCGGCGTGCATCAGGTCGTGTTTGTCGATACCGAACCGCTGGTCTCGCCAGAACCTGCCCCCGTCGTGCTCGAAAAATAGTTCGCTCTCCACGCGAGGCGAACGCCCACGAGGAACACAATCACCCCCAGGCCCTGGTGGACGAGCGCCAAGCCTAACGGCGCCGCATTCACGAGCGTCAGGATGCCCCATATCGCCTGGGCGCTCACCAATCCCGCCAGGAGTACGAACTGGCGCCCCAGGACTGAGTGCCGAAACACGATGGCCGCGCCAAGGGCGCCGGCCCACAACAAGTAGGCCAATCCCCTGTGATTGAACTGGGTCGCTTCGCGGCCTTCGAACAGGCTCCGCAAGCCGAGTTGGGGATCGATATAGTAGGTCGGGAAGACTTCACCCGCCATCAGCGGCCAATCGGTATAGCTCCGCCCAGCATCCAGGCCAGCCACCAGGGCGCCACTGGCCATCTGCAGGAAAATACCGCCAGCCAGGACAAAGGCCACCGTTCGGATCGCCTGGGACACCGGGGCCCGCGCCCGCTCTCCCAGATCCATCCAGAACCAGGCGATCACGCCAATAATCAAGAGCGCAAGCGTGAAATGGGTCATCAGTCGGTAAGGCGCCACGTCGAGGCGGGTCGTCTGGCCGATACCGCTGGCGACCATCCACCATCCAACAAATCCCTGGAGCCCGCCGAGCGCAATCAAGGCCGCAAGACGCACCCCCCAGCCCTGCCCGAGCCAGCGCCGTACCGCAAAAACGGCAAATCCGGCCACGGCGACCAACCCGATCAGGCGTCCAAACAGGCGATGCCCCCATTCCCACCAATAGATGTACTGAAACTCCACCATGGTCATGCCCCGGTTCTGGACCTGATATTCCGCCGTTTGGCGGTACTTCTCGAGTTCAGATTCCCAGCCGGCCTGTGACAATGGCGGCAAGGTCCCGGTGATGGGAGCCCATTCGGTGATCGATAGTCCGGAGTCGGTGAGCCTCGTCGCACCACCGATCAGGATCATGGCGTACACCATGAGGCCGAGCACAAGAAGCCAGCCACGAATCCAGCGTGCGCCAACGCGTGGGATGGATCCTGCGCTAGCGACCTGCGGTGCGATGGTCATCTGTTCTGCATATGCCATCCGCCCTAAGTGCCATTCCGGGCGCCAGAAGCAATTTGGCGCGGTGCCGCAGACTGAGCCGGGCCCAGCCCCGGAACACACAACGAGGATATGCCGCCATGCGGAAAGCTGTCGCGATGTTGCTCTTCTTCATCTGGATAACGGCCTATGCCGTAGGCTTCACCAGTTTCAGCGCAGACCTGAACGCCCTCCCCCGATGGCTCCAGTTGATTGTCTACATCATCGCAGGCGTTGCCTGGATCTTCCCCCTCCGCCCACTGTTTCGATGGATGAACAGTAGCCCCTCAGATACACGCTAGCGCACAGGCGCATATCGCACCCGCAATAGGTGTTAAGACTGAAGTAAGCATTACACCCCAGCCTCCGACTCATGATTAAGGCCTTCGCAGTGGCACAATTAATGCAGCTTGCCCGTTAAATTCCGCGAAGACGCTTAAACAACGATGAAGGAGGACTACAAAATGTCACTCGTTGCAGAACTCTGGCTGATGCCTTGGAAAATCACGTTCAACATGATGGAAACAATGGGTCAGTCCTACATGCCCCGTTACCACGCCCTTCATTAAATGCCGCCCTTGGGCTGCCGCTCTGCGGCGCCTGGCCGGCTCATCACACGCGCACATGCGCAACGGCTTCCACTCTCAACTTGTGAACGCAGGGATCTGTCGATCTTTTTCGTGACCTGAACATCCCGTCTGCTGCAGGAAGAGTGGCTGAGTAGAGTACCCCTACCCGCACGGTAGTCATCCCGCATGACCGTCACGCTCTTGTTATCAGACGATATAATCGGCCACTAAGGTGCTCGACATTGGAACAGTAGCTATGGGCTCCATAGCTGAGACGTGTCGGGACAATCAGCCAGAAACGCAAACGAGCCTACGTTGGAAAACGCAAGGCTGGGCTTGAAAGCGGCTTAGGCTTCATCGTCCTTCTTGGACGCCTCTTCGACGCGGCTTCTCAACTTCGCGAACATTTCCGAAGGATCGTCTTCCGGCGGCTCGGTCAACGTATCCAATTCTTCTGGATCGGATGGTTCCGCTTGCTTCACCCCAGGGGTGGGGGACGTCTCAGCCGGCGGCTCGGGTTCCTCCGGCAGGCTTTCCGAAACAGCCGCGGTCGATGCTGGGATCGCTGTTTCGGTACCGGTTGAAGGCTTGGGGTCGTCATCCACAGTGGCTGACTCAACCGGGCTATGGGCCTGATAGGCTGTCTCGCCGGGCAGGAGACTTAGCCTCGTTTCCGCGCCGACAACCGTCATCCCCGGCGCAACGATAACAGTTTCGGAACTGTCCACGTAAACATCGCACCATCCACCAAGACGCCGTTTCCCCAAGAGACCGCCAATTGCAACCGTGTCTCCGGATAGAACATCCAGATCAACGCGCGGGCCCAGCCCGCCGGTGACCAGTCTCAAGCCCACTTCCCGTCCGCTGCCGGCAAGCGCGACGAATGCATTAAACAGGCCGTGCGCGTCGGGGTCCATGGCCACGGGTTGGGACTCTGCACCGGATTCGGTAATCAACGTCGCAACCGTGCCCGACAGCGGTGAGAACACGCGGTTCTGACTGGCCGGTGACGATGAAATCCGAATCCGAACGGCGTCGCCAAGGCCCAGGCGCAGCTCAGACGGAGGACTGACGCGGTCGACCGAAACAACAACACCGTCCACGGGAGACACCAGGCTTGCAGACTCTTCATCGGGACCCGATCGGTTCGACCGGCGTGTTGCGAGCAGGATGATCACCGCGGAAACCGCACCAATCCAGAACAAGGGACTCCAGACAATTCCCAGAAGCAGGCCGATCAGCCAGGCTGCCAGGGCCCCGGCCAGCCCTTCAACATCAAACTTGCTTCGGGCCCAGGCCAGGCGTTTTGGATCAAATGCATCGCTCATCGTCTTCAGCCCATTCCTATTCCGCAGCGGCGACAAGCGTGTCGCGGGCTGCCTGACGCGCCCACATGGCCGCGTACTCTCCATCCAACGCCAGTAAACTCTCGTGATTCCCCCTCTCAGCGATACGCCCGTCGCGCAAAACGAGGATTTCATCGGCATTTTGCACCGTGGACAACCGGTGCGCCACCATGAGTGTGGTGCGTCCGCGAGAGGCCTCGTCCAGGGCATCCTGCACGGCAGCTTCCGTTGCGCTATCCAGCGCTGACGTTGCCTCGTCGAGGACAAGGACCGCGGGATTGGCGAGTATCACCCGGGCGATCCCCACACGTTGCTTCTCACCACCCGACAGCTTGAGCCCCCGTTCGCCCACCCGCGTTTCCAATCCGTCAGGAAGGCTTTCTATGAACGGCAGGAGCTGTGACCGGCGCAAGGCATCAATCACTTCGGCGTCCGATGCGTCGGGCCTGGCATAGGCGACATTCGCCCTGATCGTGTCGTTGAACAGCACCACGTCCTGGGGAACCAAGCCGAGCGCACGCCTCAGCGACGCTTGCGTGATATCTCTGACATCATGGCCATCGATCTTCACGGAACCTGCGTTCACGTCGTAGAACCGGAAGAGCAATTTGAGCAATGTCGATTTGCCCGCACCCGACGTTCCGACGAACGCAATGGAGCGGCCGGCGGGCACCTGGAAGCTGATGTCATCGACCCCGACACTGCGTCCCTCATGGGCAAACCCGACACCTTCGAAGCTGACCGCCCCGGGCGAACGGCTCAAAACCTTCGCGCCGGGCTTGTCCTGAATTTCCGGGGTCATATCCAGCAGGCCGTAGAGTTTTTCCAGGTCAACGGCGCCCTGCTTGATCTCCCGCCAGGCCCAACCGAGTATATTGAGGGGCCGGTACAGGTTGAACAATAGCAACATGGCCGCCGTCACGTCGCCAATCTGAAGAGCGCCTTGGGAAACCTGCCAGGCGGCCAATGACAGCATTGCCAGCAGGCCGACACTCATCACCAACTCCTGCACGCCGTTGAGCAGGTATAGCGATCGCGCGACCTTCAGGTATCGCGTATTGTAGGATTGGAACGCCTCGTCATACCGGTCGGTTTCCCTCGTTTCAGCGGCAAACGCCTTTACCGTCTCGAAATTGGTGAGACTATCGACCGATATCGCGCGCAGGTGGGTATCGGTCTTGTTCATCTCCCGGCGTTGCTTCACGCGCCATTCGGTTATCCACCCGGTAACCACCACGTAAGCGCCAACCGTGACCACCGCGACAACGGCCAATGACCAGTCATAGGCAAGGGCGAGAACGATGGCGGCGAGGACAAGCCCAAAGATCGTCGGACCAATGTTGAAGGCCAGGAAACGGATCAGGTAATCCAGCGAACCAGCACCCCTTTCGATCACCCGGTTCAAGGCGCCGGTGCGCCGGGTCTGATGAAAGTTGAGCGATAGTGATTGCGCATGGCCAAACGTATCGACCGCCAACAATCGTTGGGCATCCTGGCTGACCGTCGCGAAAAAGGCATCCCGTGCCTGGGGCAGGGCTGCCGCCATCCAGCGGGTCAGGGAAAATAGCGTCAACGCGCCGATGGCCGCGCCCAGAACGGCGGTTTGCAATCCATCTTGCGCCTCCAGCCGATTGATCGCCTGCCCCAGCAAAAGCGGCGACACCACTTCAAACCCCTTCGCCAACAAGGTCAGGCCGAGCGCTGCAGCCATGCGGAAGCGCCACCGCGCCATTTCCGGGCGCGCGAGGAGCCTCAGGATCCTGACGATAGACGCCTGCAGGCCACCGTCAGCGCTTTCGATCTTGTCCTGGTCGTCCTGCGGTTCGGAATTGGGTGGCATGCGCGGATATATGGGCGAGCCGTCGGAAAAACGCCAGCCTCTGCAAAACTGTCGGAACGAATAGTGGCTGCGAAAGGCCCATGCAGGCGCATTGAAGATCAACGATCTCGCCCCCCTCGCGGCGCGCTTGCATGAGCGGGAGCAGCGCTCGACGCTGGCGTTTCTGCGGCGACGCCATTAGATATGGCCGGCTAGAAACGGCGGTGCCCATGGCGAACATCAAATCCATCTGTGTCTATTGTGGCTCATCGAATGATGTGAAGAGCGACTACCTCCGTCTGGCCATGGAACTGGGCCGTACTCTTGCCCACGAGGGCCGGCGCCTGGTTTATGGCGGTGGCGGGGTCGGCCTCATGGGCGCCTGCGCGCGGGCCGCCCACTCCGAAGGCGGTGACGTGCTTGGGATCATGCCGAAATTCCTGCTCGAGAAGGAACGGATGTTCGAAGACGTCGAACATCGCATCGTCGACGATATGCACACGCGCAAGCAACTGATGTTCAACGAATCCGACGCCTTCATCGTCCTGCCAGGCGGTATCGGCACTCTCGAAGAGGCCGTCGAGATGTTGTCATGGGCAAGGCTGGGGCTCCATGCCAAACCTATGGCGTTCCTGGACGAAGATGGCTTCTGGGACCCGTTCTTCGACCTGATGGACCATATCATCGATGGCCGGTTCACGCCGGAGGAGTTTCGCACAGCGCTTGTCCACACCGACACGCCGGAATCAGCGATCCGGGCGCTGGAAGACCGCATAGTGGTGCTCGACAAACGGAATTAGTCGGCAGTCGGGGGACCCCAGCCACCACCACCCGGCGTGGCGATGACGATCCTGTCGCCCGGCCCAAGTTCTGCGCTGGCCACACCCTCCAGCGCTTCACGTCGCCCATCTGACCGGATGATCCATTGCTCACCGGGCGCTCCTGCACCCCCGCCAGACAGCCCGGGCGGCGAAACGATCCGCGATGAAGAAACGAACGACAGCGTCATCGGCTCCAGAGCTTCGATCTCGCGGACTGCCCCATGTCCGCCCCGCAGGGATCCATGCCCGCCCGAACCGCAGCGCACCGCGAACTTGTGCACCCGCATCGGGTAGCGCTCCTCCAACACCTCAGGATCGGTAATCCGCGTATTGGTCATGTGCGTGTGCACCGCATCTGCGCCAGCGAAGTCGGGACCCGCACCCGACCCACCGCATAGGGTCTCGTAGTACTGCACCCGCCCGTTGCCGAGCAGGAGATTGTTCATCGTTCCCTGGCTCGCTGCCATCGCGCCCATGGCAAGGAACAGGGCATTGCACAGGGCCTGGCTTATCTCGGTATTGCCGGCAACCACAGCGGCCCCCTCCGCCGGAGACAGGAGCGAGCCCTCTGGAACAACAAGGCGCAACGGGCGCAGGCATCCTTCATTCAGCGGCAGGTCATCGTCCACAAGACACCGGAAGACGTACAGCACGGCCGCTCGGGAAACGGCTGGTGGCGCGTTGAAATTATCCGGTCTCTGCGGGCTCGTTCCGGTGAAATCGATCACCGCCGATCGCGCCGCCCGGTCAACCTCCACAGCGACGCAAATGACACTGCCGTCATCGAGGGGGTATTGGGTCGCCCCGCTTTCCAGCCGGTCGATCACCCGCCGAACACTCTCCTCGGCATTGTCCATGACATGCCCGGCATAGGCTGAAACAAGCGGCCAGCCATCGGCTTCCAGCAACGCTGCGACCTCAGCGATTCCAGCGCGGTTCGCAGCGATCTGTGCGCGGATATCGGACACGTTGGTATCGGGATTGCGGGCAGGGTATAGTGCGTTTGATAACAGGGCGCGAAAAGCCGCTTCGCGGAAAGCGCCGCCATCGGAAATCAGAAAGTCGTCGATTACGACCCCCTCTTCCTCGAGCGCCGTTGCATGCGGCGGGGTCGATCCCGGCGTCACTCCGCCAATGTCGGCATGGTGACCACGATTGCCCACGAAAAAACGGATCGTCCGTTCATCAGTATCGAAAACCGGTGCGACGACGGTTACATCGGGGAGGTGCGTGCCGCCATTGAAAGGGTTGTTCAGCGCTATCATGTCGCCCGGCTTGAGCGTCCCTCGCCGGCTCGCCAGGACAGCGCGGACGCTTTCCCCCATCGCGCCGAGGTGAACGGGCATGTGTGGCGCATTCGCGATCAGGCCACCATTGGCATCGAACAGAGCGCAGGAAAAATCGAGCCTTTCCTTGATGTTTACGCTGGTTGCCGTGTCTCGCAGGACCGCCCCCATCCGTTCAGCGATTGCCATGAACCGGTTGTTGAACAGCTCGAGGTGGAGAGGATCGGGCCCCGCATCTGCTGACAGGGCAGGACGGTTGGCTGGCGCCTGCCGGCTGACAACAAGCGCGCCGCTTTGCGCAACGACGCATCGCCAACCGGGATCGATAACCGTGGTAGCGCCAAGATCGACAATGATGGCCGGCCCATTCGCACTCCAGCCAGGCGACAGGTCGCGCCTGTGGTAAAAGCCGGCACGAACGCGCCGCCCTGCCATCCACACCTCGGCCGTTTCCAGGGGTGGCGCTCCGGCGTTGCGATCTCCGCCGGTCAGGTCTTCGCCCAGCGCGGCGCCTCGTTTTACCGCTTCGCTGGTAAGACTGGAGAGAATGATCTCCCGCCCCGGTGTTGCAAACCCGAAACGTGCGGTGTGAGCCGCCTCAAACGCGGCAACCATCTCAGGCAGGGATCCGAAGCGCACCGCCAATGCCGTATCTGTGCCCACGTATCGAAGGGATGCCGAATGCGTGACTGTCGCGCCGTCGCCCAAAGCCTCTGCCCGGGCTTGGGCCCTTTCGGCAAGGTTGCCAGCGGCCCGCGCAACCGAGCGATCAGAGAGCGGCACTTCGACCGAGGCCCGCCAGACATCGCGCTCATCGGCCAGCCCGATTCCGAGCGCCGACAAGACGCCAGCAAAGGGGTGAACGAGGACGCGGTCGATGCCCAGCGCGTCAGCTACGGAGCAGGCATGCTGTCCGCCAGCACCCCCAAAACTCTGAAGGGCGAAGTCCTTCAGGTCGCGCCCTCGATCGGTCGTCAGATGCTTGATAGCGCGGGCCATGTTCGAGACCGCCACGGCGAGGAACGCCTCGGCGAGATCACGCGGATCAATGCCGGTCCCCGTTTCGTCGCGGTATTGGGCCGACAGGTCCGCGAAGACCCTTTCCGCAGCATCGACATCAAGGGGCTGGTCGCCACTGGGGCCAAATACTGCCGGAAAGTGGTCTGGCGTCACCCGTCCCAAAACAACGTTGGCGTCCGTCACCGTTGCGGGCCCACCCCTTCGGTAAGCGGCGGGGCCTGGAACCGATCCTGCGCTTGCAGGGCCCACCCGAAGCCGACCCGAATTGATGGACAGGATCGAGCCTCCGCCGGCTGCCACGGTATGGATATCCAGCATCGGCACGCTAAGCGGGACGCCGGCAACCTCGGTCTCGTAGACCCGCTCGAACGCGCCATCATAGACCGACACATCGGTGGACGTGCCGCCCATGTCGAAGCCGACCACCTTCGAATACCCGTCAGCCTCCGCGGTTCTGGCCATGCCGACAATGCCGCCTGCCGGGCCGGACAGAATACTGTCCTTGCCGCCGAAACCGCCCGCTTCCACAAGCCCACCGCCCGACTGCATGAAGTAGAGCGGTGTATCCCCCAACCCGTCCGCGACCTGCGCCACATAGCGTCGGAGGACCGGCGACAGGTACGCATCGATGACCGTAGTCGTTGCCCGTCCATAATACCCAAGGGTGGGACTGACTTCATGGCTCAGCGAGACATGTGCAAAGCCGACCCGCCGGGCGATATCTGCCACGGCGCGCTCCTCGTGCGGCTGTTTCCAGGCGTGGAGCAACGCAATCGCGCAAGCCGTCGCTCCAGCTTGCCTTGCCCGCACCAAATCCGCTTCGGCCGCCTCGAAATCGGTCTCAACCAGTGTCTGGCCTTGCGGGGTGACCCGGCCGTCGACCTCAATCACGGTCATTGGCAGCGGAGCCGGCTTGCGGATGTTCAGATCGAAGAGGCGGGGACGGGCTTGCCGCCCAATCGCGAGCAGATCACCGAAACCACGGGTCACCACCAGAACCACAGGATCGCCCTTCCGTTCCAATAGGGCATTCGTGGCAACCGTGGTCCCCATCTTCACTTCAGCGATCACACCGGCAGGAATGGGGCTCTCTGGCCCGAGACCGAGCAAACGGCGAATACCGGCAATTGACGCATCGGCATAGGCATCGGGATTATCGCTCAGGAGTTTGAGCATGGTCGGGGTGTCACCGTCCCGCTGTGCGACGATATCGGTGAAGGTCCCGCCCCGATCAATCCAGAACCGCCAGGCGCCAGTCTCCCGTCCAGTCATGCCAGCACGCCAATGGCACCGAGCACGAGGCGAGCGCCAATCCCTATCGTGATCGCAAGCACGGCGCCGCCAGCGAGATTGGACCAGAGCCCGTTACCATGCGCGCCCAACACTTTCGCCCGGTTCATCACGATCAGCAGGAATAGCGCGACAATCGGCAACAAGAGGCCATTGGCAATCTGGGCGACCAGGATCAGTTGGACCGGACTTATTCCAACCAGCGCCACCGCCGTTCCGATTGCCAGAACCGTCAATCCGATACCGCGGAAAATCCACATCCGCCGCTCGACAGACTTGACGGGGGCGAGTTCGGTGAGCGCGAATGCCGTCGCAAGGGGAGCGGTGATCGCAGAGGTCAACCCCGCCGCGAAGAGGCCGATCCCAACAAGGTACCGGGCTGCGACCCCGAAGGCCGGTTCCAGGCCGGCCGCCATGTCTGCGGCCGACGTCACAGCCGTGCCTTGCTCGAAAAGGCTGGACGCAGCCGTGACGAGGATCGCAATGGAGACCAACCCGCCAAGCCCGACCGACACACCAGTATCGATCCTCGCCTCCTCGACACCACCAGCGTTTGGCCATCGCTCACGGGCTGCAGCGGCGTGGAGAAAAAGGTTGTACGGCACAATCGTGGTTCCAACCAAAGCAACGGCGGTCATGAGACCGCCGGGCGGAACCTGCGGCACCAGACCGGCCGCAAGGGCACCCAGATCGGGTCGCACCAGCAATGCACTTGCCGCGAACGCCCCGCTCATCACGATCACCAGTCCTATGAGCGCACGCTCGATCAGCCTGTACCGGCCCGACAGGATGACCAGCGCTGCCAGCCAGGCCATCACCACTACCAACCAGCGCTGCGGGCTGTCGGCGCCAAGGATCGCCGAGACGCCGAGCGCACCGCCAGCCAGGTTGCCCGCCTCATAGGCCGCTGCCCCAATCGCCAATGCTGCGAAGACCAATCCCCCTGCGATCCACCGGAGTGGCGCAAAGGGAAGTGCCTCCATCAGCGCCTCGCCAAGCCCGCGCTTGGCACCAGCGCCCAGCCGTGCCGCCATGTCCTGCAGGATAATGGTTGCAACCGTTGCAAACACCAGCGTCCACAAAAGCGCGAACCCGAAACTTGCCCCTGCCACCGTACAGGCGGTCACAGTTCCGGGCCCGACGAAGGCGGCGGCCACGATCACACCAGGTCCGAGTTTCAGCCGCACAGGCACCTCCAAGCTGCCGGGGCAGCGATAGCGTTTCGCCCCTGCGTGCGAAAGCGCTGACCCGTGCCTACTCTTTCAGAAGGATCCGTACCAGCGGTTCGAGATCATGTCGGCGGAGCCGTTTCAGTCGCTCGGCTGCCAGGATTGTCTGGAGTTCCAGAAAGGCCGCATCGAGATCATCATTGACAATACAGTAGTCGTATCGTCGCCAGTGGCTGATCTCACGCCGGGCGTCCCGCATGCGGCGCGCGACGCCTTCGGGCGTTGACCCGGGCCGGGCCATCAGGCGTGCCTCAAGGGCCGCGATGCTCGGCGGCAGCACGAAGATGGAGACGACATCATTCGGCATCTGATCGTGCAGGGCATCGGCGCCTTGCCAATCGACGTCGAAGATCACATCGGTTCCTGCCATGATCTTCATTTCCGTATCGGCCCGGGGCGATCCATAATAATGGTCGAAAACCTGGGCCCATTCGAGGAAACCACCGGCCGAGATCATCTCCTCGAACTGTGCCTTCTCCAGAAAGTGGTAGTGTACGCCGTCTTGCTCATCGGGACGCGGGGCCCGAGTTGTCGCCGATACCGATAGGGAAACCGCACGATCCTCCGCCATCAAC
>JBCBKE010000013.1:0-45000 GCA_038522375.1 Pseudomonadota bacterium | reverse complement strand
AGTGGCGTCCATTACATCACGCCCCAAACCCTCGCCGCCGCCATCACCGAACCCGCCACCACCGCTGCGCTCGCCTACCGATCAGAAATCCTGCTCCAGCAGGTCTTCCCCTGCCTCACCGAAACCCAAAGCTCGGTCTTCAACGGCAAGACCCGCGCATCCAATTTCCACTACCTCCGCCGCTCCAGGGACGTCACCTGGTCCGCTGCCGATCCATGGCCCCTGATCATGATGACCCCCAATAGCTGGCCCATCATCCGCCGCGCGATTTTCAAAGGCGAGCGCTTCGGCGAGGCGGCCGTCGCCGATATTGCCTGGCGCGGATGACCGAGCTGCGCATCCGCCCTGCAACGCCAACCGACAGGCCAGCCGTCTGGGCCATCATCGGCCCGGTGTTTCGCGCTGGCGACAGCTACGCCATCGATCCAGACATCAGCGAGCACGACGCGCTCGCCTATTGGCTAAGGCCGGGCCAGGAAACCTTCGTCGCCGAAGCCGGCAGAGAAATACTCGGCACCTACTACATCCGCGCCAACCAGGGCGGCGGCGGCGACCATGTCTGCAATTGTGGCTACATCACCAGCCCGGCCGCAAGGGGCCGCGGCATCGCCCGCGCCATGGCTGCCCACTCCCTCGCCCAGGCCAGGCATCGCGGCTTCCTCGGGATGCAGTTCAACTTCGTGGTCGCCACCAATCTTGGCGCCATCCACCTCTGGGAAACGCTGGGCTTCGCCACCGTCGGCCGCCTCCCCCAGGCGTTTCGCCATCCCACCGACGGCCTTGTCGACGCCCTCATCATGTACCGCGCCGTCTAGGGCGTTTTCCGGCGAAGTGGACACCGGTTCGCCGCCTGGAAGCGCGTCGCAACAAGAACATGGCCCCCGTCAGTTTGCTGGGGTCTTGTCCGGATCCGCAGGCCGTGGCGGCAAAGTGGGATCCACCGTCTCAAGCTGACGCTCAACCTCGGCAATGGCCCGGTCAAGTTGCGGATCCTCGCCCCGCAGCAACGCCTCCGGCGGGTTGTCCACCTCGATGTCCGGCGCGACACCAACACCCTCGATCGTCCAGTTTCCGTCCGCGTCCGCAAAGCCGAACTGCGGCACGAACACCGAGCCGCCATCCATCAGCGGACCATGGCTGGTAATTCCGATCACCCCGCCCCACGACCGCTTGCCGATCAACGGGCCGAGGCCGCGCGCCTGGAACGCCGCCGGGAATATGTCGCCGTCCGACGCGGAATCCTCGTCGAGAATCGCAGCCATGGGTCCAACGAAAACGGCGTTTGGGTAGGTGTCGGTGACATCAAGGCCGCGCGCATAGCCCGTGAAGATCAAATCCCGGTCAAGCCGGTTGATCAGCATCTGTGAGACATTGCCGCCGCCATTCTGCCTGACATCGACAACCAGGCCATCTTTCGCAATCTGGCCATAGTACTGACGGGTGAACTCATAGATGCCATTCGCGCCCATATCGGGAATGTGCATGTAGCCGATCCGGCCATCGGTCGCGGCTTGTACCCGTGCCCGGTTGCGCTCGACCCAACGGTGGTAGAGCAGATTGTCTTCACTCGACAGCGGATCAATGATGACGCGCCGCGCATCGCTGCCATCGGCCGTGTCCGAAACAGTCAGCTCGACCAGACCGCCCGAAAGCCCCTGCAGCAAGGCATACACATTGTCAGTCCGGCCCAGCTCGCGTCCATTGACAGCCAGGAGATAGTCTCCCTCGCCAACATCGACGCCGACTTCATTCAGCGGAGACCGATACTTCGGTTCCGCCGCCTCGCCGTCAAAAATCTCATCGATACGGTATCGGCCTGCGCGTTCATCAAGCTCGAGCCGGGCGCCCAAAAGCGCCGTTTTCGGGCGGTCAGGCGCATCGGTCGCTCCGCCGGCCTTGTAGGCATGGCCCGCATTGAGTTCCCCGATCATCTCCCCGATGACGTAATTCAGGTCATCACGATGCGCGACATCGTCCACCAACGGCCGGTACTTCTCGCGCAACGCCTCCCAATCATAGCCATGCATGTTCTCGACGTAGAAATAGTCCCTGAACCGTCGCCAGGTCTCATCGAAGATCTGCACATACTCCTCGCTGGGCACCATGCGCGTTTTCACCTCGGACAGCGATACGGCCTTTTCGTCCTTGTCCCCATCGGTCACGGTCAGGCGTTTGAAACTGCCATCCATCCAGACAGCGACCATCGGCGCGTTGGCGGCCAGGCTGAACCCCTCCAGCCCCTCGACGACGTCGAAACTTGACCGGTCATCCAGGCTGAACGCGCGCAACACATCCTCAACGCCCGACGACCGCCCATAGTGAAAGGCCCCGCCATGCCAGGTCAGGATATGCCCTTCGGTGAGGGCCAGCGCATAGATGTTATCGGCCTCGATCGGCGCCCGGATAACCCGGTCTGACAAGCCGTCGAAGTCGATCGTGACGACCACCGCGGCGTCTTCTTCGCCGGTCTCGCCTCCCTCGTCGTCATCGCTTTCGGTGATCTCGACTTCCGCATTCTGGGGCAGGAACGGATTCGGGCTTTCGGTGTTCAGGGCGAGCGCAAAGACGCCGACGCCGCGATGTTGAGCGTAATTCCATTCCAGCGTGTCGATCAGCGGGGCAAACTCACGCCGCGACAGGAAGAACAGGTGCTCACCGTCGCCCGACCAGACGGGATTATATTCCGAGAAGGACGGGCCCGTGACTTGCTGGCTTGCCCCGCCATTGCTGTCCCAGATGTGTAGCGAACGGAACGATAGCCCGCGCAAATCGGGCTCCTGGGCCGAGAAAGCGAGATAGCGGCTATCGGGGGACCAGGCGTAATCGTGCTGGTGGAACCCGGCATCGTCGAAGACGTCCTCGACCTGGCCGCTCTCGACATCGACAACCAGAATACGGGCTTCGGTATCTCCGAGGGCGATCTTCGTCCCGTCCGGTGACCAAACCGGATTGTAGAGACGGCGCGACAGTGTTTCGGTCAGTTGCCGGGCCGGCGCCTCTCCCGACGCGTCGCGAACGTAGAGTTGCTCTTCGCCCGTGGCATCGGACACGAAAGCGACGAGGTCCCCCTTCGGTGACCAGGAGATCTCGCGTTCGTGCGCGTCTGATGATCCTGTCAGGTTCCGCGTCACCCCGTCTTCAACGGGAACAGAAAACACCTCGCCCCGGGCTGCCACCGCAAGGCGCACCCCATCGGGGCTCAGCGAGTAGTCGCGGACATCGCCGGAGGCATCCACGATGCGCGGACGGGTCAGGCTGTCATCGTCGCCAACAAAGACCTCAATCGCGGTATCGTCCCCGCTTTCGACGTCGAGGATGCGCAGAACGCCATCAAGTTCGTAGACGATCCTGCCCTGTCCGTCATCGCCGGGCCAGCGCACATCCGAACCCACATGGTTCGTGATCTGGCGGGTTTCCCCGGTTTCAGGAACGTAGGCATAGATGTTCAGGAAGTCGTCCCGGTCGGAAACAAAGTAGATCGTATCACCGATCCACATGGGATCGCGATCAGTCCGCGGATGGTCGGTGATGTTCACAGACCCCGACCCATCGAGATCGAAAACGAACAGGTCCTGCGCCCACCCCCCTTCATAGCGCTTCCAGGTGCGAAAATCGCGCATCAGCGGGGAGAACAGCGCCTGGGTCCCATCGGGCGAGAGGATCCCCGCACCGGAAATCGTCATCGGTAGCGCCTCGGGCAGCCCCCCTGCGACCGGTACAGTGTAGAGACGGCCGTCGGTCAATCCGGAGGCATCGCGAAGCGAGCGGAAGACCACTGCTTCGCCATCGGGCGACCAGCCCTGAACCTGGTTGTCATATCCCCACCGGGCCGGAAGCGGGCCCGCCGCGGGGTAGTGGGTCAACTGCCGGGCTTCACCACCCGTCGAAGGCACGACAAAAACCTGTTCATCGCCGCCATATTGTCCGGTGAACGCGATGTAGCGGCCATCGGGCGAGAATTTCGGAAACAGCTCTATGCCGGGATGGGATGTGACACGCCGCGCACCGCCACCATCGGTCAGGGTGATCCAGATATCGCCGCCATAGGAGAAGACAACTTCATTCCCATGGATGTCAGGAAAGCGGAGGAGCTTGGTGTCTGCCGACGCCGAAGCTGCAACAAGAACGGCGGCGGAAGCCGCGCACGCAAGTATCTTCATGGGAGGTCCCAACCTGTTGGAAAACGTGATGTTTGACGCCGGACGATACCGATGGCTGGCGGCGCGGCAAGGCGCATTTCAGGAATTCCCCCCGGGGTTGAAAACCGGAGGCGAGCCGCCGGCCCGCACAAGGTCGGCATCGATATTCACCTCCGACATGTCGTTCACGATCACCGCGACGCGGCGACCCTCGCGATTGTTCAGGACCCGATTGAGCAACGTCGTCTTTCCCGCCCCAAGAAAACCCGACAGCACGGTTACAGGTAGGCGGTTTCCATTCGATGCCGTAGATGTCATCGCAGTCTCCCAGGGACCCGGTCGTTGAAAAGGATGTGCAGGTCGGGTATCCGTCACCGAACATGTTATACTATCACATCCCCGCAGTCCGCAATCGATCCATCGGACCACCACAATTGTGGCGGCATAGGTCTGTGAGTTGAACAGCTTGGATAAGACCCGATGCGCTTGATTGGCCTGGCCCCCGTCTTTGCCCTCGTCGCCCTCCTCGCCGCCTGCGGCTCGCCAGGCGCTGCGAACGCACCCGAGACCGATTATTCGGTTCCGCCGCCAATGCCGGAGAACGCCGAAACCATCGACTTCGAAAAGGCGCCAGCCGCCCCGCCTGCCGAGCAGGACGACGACGCAGGCAGCAAGACCGAAGACGATGAGGACCGCCCCAGATACTGGGGCATCGCCCCCGGCGAAGCCGTCCCGATCATGTGGGAGGAACTGATGCCCGAAGGGTCGTTCGAGGAGCTCATGCGTCAGCAGGACGAGTTCTTCGCGATGCTCGAAAAGCGCTATGGCGCAAATCAGACAACCCTGTCAGGCGCGACGCCCTTCTCCGAGATCGAGGAGGGATCGGAGCTCGACTACATGCCACAGCTCGGCAGTTTCGATGTGGTCGAGGAGCTGGATGGGGAACTGATCCGGATACCGGGCTATGTTGTCCCCTTCGATTTCAACCCCAGCCGGCGGCACAGCGAATTCCTGTTCGTCCCTTATATGGGCGCCTGTATCCACACCCCGCCACCGCCGCCGAACCAGATCATTTTCGTCTATGCCGAGCCGGCGATCCAGGTGAAGGATATCTGGACACCCTATTGGCTCGAAGGCACGCTCACGGCCCAGCAGACCCTGAACGAGCTCGGCGATGCGGCCTACTCCCTCGGCCTCGATGCCCTCGAACCCTATCCCGTCATTGGCTCAAACCCCTGAAGCAGCACAAGCGTGTCTCCTTCCGGCAGCAAAGCGGACTTCGACGGTGGTTACTTTAGCTTCCCCGCTCTGATCAATTTAGCTATCAGAAAATGATGAAGAATGAAGCTACTCGCGTAGGCGCCACCGCGCGTGAAGCCGTCGGAAAACGCATTTTGCTTCGTCTCGAAAATAGTGGGAGGCTAGTTGTTCATCAAATTGGCCATTCGAACCAGTCACGCGCGGAAGTCTTGATGTTCGCGAGCCTCGGACGAGAGAGCAGTGACTTCAATGAGCTTGCGGTGACCCTTTCGGAAAATGGCTTCGCGGTCAGTTTAATCGAAGCTCCTTTCATCAATGGCGCAGTGCCGAGCAGCGAAGCACCATCCTTGTTTGAGTTGGCGGAAGATGTCGGCGCGTATCTTACCACCTGCACCCAACCGGTTTTCGTCTTGGGCCACGCTTTTGGAAACAGGCTTGCACGCGCGGTCGCCTCAACCCACCCTGACCGGGTGGAGGGGGTGATCCTCATTGCTGCAGGCGGATTGAAGCCAATCGAAGCCAAAGCCGTCGACGCGCTCCTGAACTGCTTCAACGATGACCTCTCAGCCGAAGAACACCAATCGGCTGTCCGCTTTGGCTTCTTTGCGAAAGACAACTCTATTCCAGATTATTGGTTACGCGGATGGCATCAACAATCGGCTGACATTCAAAGTCGCGCGACACGTGCGGTTCGTGCCGAGGATTGGTGGGGAGCTGGCGGGAAACCTATGCTCGTGATTGCCGCGATGGATGATTCTATTGCTCCCCCACAAGACACCATCGACCTTCTAGAACGTGAGTTTTCTGAACGGGTTTCGGCTGTAAGGATCGCGGATGCAGGCCACGCCTTGCTGCCCGAAAAGCCGGATGAGATTGCAACAGCTATACTGACTTGGTTAAATAAAACGATCGAGTAGGAGCCAACGACAGAAACGTTTCGGCGAAGGGATTGGTCTCATGTCCGCTTCTGATCCAAAACAGACATCGGCGCGTCGGGGGCGTAGCCGCTTCTGCTACATGGCGAACATCCATTCCATGGCACCATAGCCGCACGCCAGTCTCCATCATGGTGATCGCCCGGAATTTTTCCCGAAAAGACAACGCGTTCCACAGCGCTGAAAACGGACTTGCTTCAGCGCGCAGCGATTCCTATCCGACCGGATGGCGGCGCCCCCATAATCGCAGTCATGACCGGCCCAGACCTATCCCTGCACCAGCGAAACCTTGCCCGGTTCTCGGCCTGGCTGGCCGTCCTCGTTGCCCTGTTTGCCCCGGTGTCCGGGGCAGATCGAATCCCGCTCACCCTCCGGCGGACGTTGCGGCGCGAACTTCGCCACCTGGAGGCCGTCGCCAGACGCCTCGCGCTGCTCCTGTCCGAGACGATCCGGGACCTGCCGACGCCCGCGGGGGCCAGCGTGCCGGCACGGGGCCGTGATCGCCGCGGGCCCCGTCCGCCCTCCCCATCGCATGATGGCCGATCCCTTGGCGTCGTCGAACCCATTCCCGGACAGGGCCGCACCACCGCTCACAGCGGCGCCTACGATTCCATAGGGCCCCGCATCTGGAGCCTCGGCGCGGCCTGGCATCCCCTCCCCTCCATCAACGCACGACTGACGGGAAAACCCGGCTGCATCGCCCGCCGCCTCGCTGCACTACAGTCATTTGCGTCAGACCCCGCCGCCGCCGCGCGCCGTCTCGCCCGTTGGCGCAGACGGGCAGAACAGAAACAACATGGCCGCCGGTTTGCGGTACTGAGCTGGCTCCCGCGCGGCCCCAGCCGTCTTCCCTTGCTCCACGAGGTCAGCGCCTATCTGCATCAGGCGTGCTGGGCGCTCCCCATCGGCCCCCCCGCCCCGGGCTAGCGGCCAGCGCACAGGGCTCACCACCACACACATTCAGCCAGACAGAAACCGACCGTGCCTCAAACCGCACCGCCGAACAATCACCAGCGCTTGGTCTGCTTTGGGTCAGGGGGAGCAACGTTCCGACGTCAGCACATAGCCCAAAGATGCCTGCGAATAGGTGTATTTAACCCCCGTTAGAGTTTGATGTCGTCGCCCCGGACTTTTGGGGTATACCCATGGGCGATAGCCTTCTTTCGAAGCTCGTAGAATGCAAGGGTCAAACGTCTTCTTGAGTCGGTCGTCATATCCGCGAATCTGTCTTCAGTCAGTAGGCTGTGCAGGTCATCTTCGTAGTAACGTGTGGTCGCTACTTCGTCCCCGACGCCTTTTTTCGACGCTACTCGTACGTAGCATCCATTGCGGTCTTCGCCGAAATCTCGAACAAAGTACCGCCAAGCGTCGGGTTCGCCAAACATTTCGCGGAGACCCATGACAATTCACCTCTGCCGTAGCCTTCGAGACAGTAGCTTCGTTCAAGTATGCTGAGACCGTCAACGAGTCACCTGGCTAAAAGAAACAAACACCCATCGCTATGGTCCCCTCCGCCGCCGAAAGAAGACGTGCCGGATCGATAACGAGCGATGTCCAGGGGCCATTACCCCAGATTTGGTTGGGCGCTAGGCCCGCGCTTCGGCCCGCTCGCGAACCCTGGCGAAGATCTGGTCCTTTGGCCGCGTGGTCAGCCGCGCCACCGGGCGCACCGCTGCCGGCGCCTCCACGTCGAAATCGAACCGCGAGGCCAGCCGCGCCAGGATCAGGGCGCTTTCAATGCCGGCAAACCCGGCGCCGATACAGATCCGGGGACCATAGCCAAAGGGCATATAGGTGCCCGGCGCGATGGCCTTTTCCGCCGCGCCCATGAACCGGTCCGGGTCGAAGGCATCGGGGTTCGGCCAGTGGTCGGCATGGCGATGGATGGCCCAGGGCGCGATCATCACCATTGCCCCCTTGCGCACGGCGTGGGGTCCGATCCGGGTCGGCGCGGCGGCCACCCGCGGAATGAAGGTGATCGGCGGGTAAAGGCGCATGGCCTCCTTGAAGACCGCCCGGGTGAAGGCGAGTTGTTTGACATGGGAAAGGGTCAGGGGCGCCCCACGGGTCACGTGCGCCACCTCCTCCCGCAGCCGGACCAGGTCCACCGGCGACTGGGACAAGATGTAAAAACACCAGGTCAGGGCGCTCGCGGTGGTTTCATGCCCGGCCAGGAAGAAGACGCCCAACTGGTCGATCAGCTCTTCCCGCGTGAACCGGCTCCCGTCCACCGGGTCATCGGTTCCGGCGATCACTGCGGCGATATCGTCATAGCGGGTCCCGTCGGGGCCGAGATGGGTATCCAGCAATTCGCCAATGTGGCGCCGGATGCGGGTGCACGCCGCCAGGACCTCCGGCGGCTGGGGCACCTCGGTCCACGCCTTGTCCATGATCAGGCGGCGGATCTCCACATGGGCGACGGCCCGTTCGAACTTGAGAAAGTCGTCAAAGACGTCCCGCGCCACCGCCGTTTCGAGGGACGCTGAGAAAACCGTCCGGCAGATGATGTCCGCAGTCAAATGGCTCATCGCCAGGTCCAGCGACAGCCGCTCCCCCGTTTCAGCAGCCGCCTGGAGCCGGGCCTCATAGCCGTCAACCGCTGCGGTCATCGCATCATAGGCCCGGTTGATGCGAAGCTGGGAAAAGGCCGGATCCACCATGCGCCGCTGCCGCTGCCAGGTTTCGCCCGAGGAAACGAAGAGGGAATTGCCAACCAAGGGCGCCAGAGCCCCAACCATCAGATCGCTCTTGGGAAAGAGGTCAGGCTCTTCAACCATGATCCGGCGAACCAGGGCCGGGTCGTTCACGATCAGGATCTGCCGCCGCGATACGCCAATGAACCGGACGGGATCGCGATAGGCGAAATCGGGCAGCAGGCTCAGCAGGTCCCCGTCCCGGTTCATCGCAGATCGCACCAGTGCGGCGACAGCCGGCAGCGATCGGGGGCGGGGCGGTGTGAACATGGATGTCTCCTAGACTGGACACTTTAAAACGTCTATTCTCATAAACAAACCTGGAAACGGGTGATCCATGAGTATCGAAGCCATCTTCCACGCCCTCATCGCCTGCCACATCGTGACGGGCGCGGTGGGCTTGGCCGCGTTCTGGATACCGGTGGCCGGTCCGAAGGGCGGACGGATCCACCGGCTTGGCGGCACCGTATTCACCGCCACGATGATGACCACCGGCACCTTTGCCATCGGGATCAGCATCTGCACCCTGCTAGCGCCGGTCGAAACCCACCCCCACCTGATGTCCCACCCGGACTTCGGTAGCGTCCAGTCGATCTCGGCCATCTTCGGGTGGATGATGATCTACCTCGCGATCCTGACGGTGAACCTTGCCTGGTATGGCTGGCTGTGCATTCGAAACAAGCGGAACCGCAAGGCCTGCAGAACCCCTTTGAACCTTGCTCTACAAGGCATTCTGATTGTTGCAGCCGCAAATTGCGCGATTCAGGGCGTCATGATCGGCATGGGTTTGATGGTCGGCATGTCCCTGGTCGGCTTCGCCACGGCGGGTACAAACCTCTATTATCTTTACAAGCCGACACCTGGCCGGGTGGAATGGCTGGCCGAGCATATCAAGGCCCTCGTCGGGGCTGGCATCTCCGTCTATACGGCCTTTTTCGCATTCGGCGCCGTTCGGCTCTTGCCCGAGGCCGCCCTAACACCCGCCCTTTGGGCCGCGCCGCTCATCGTTGGACTGGGCCTGATTCTCTACCATCGGCGGGCCGTGACACAGCCGATCCGCGCAAAGGCCACTCGATAAACGGGTTTCTCCCTAAGCAAACACCCGTAACGGTCGAGAAAATAGGACCGTCTGACGCACTTTGTGTTTGACACTCTTAACTGTCAATTTATACTGACACTCATGGTTTTGGACACCCTGACACCGGCTTGCGACGGCGAGCGAATTGACCCGGAGAAGACGGTCGAGTGCACGGCTAAGCAGTCTCAGGCGGTGGTATTCACGGGCGCCGGTGAGGCCGACCTTCGCACCCTTTCGCTCACCGATCCCGAGGTCGGTGAGATCGTGGTAGACGCCCACTGGAGCGGGATCAGCACCGGAACCGAGCGCATGCTCTGGTCGGGCGAGATGCCGCCCTTCCCCGGCCTCTCCTATCCGCTGGTTCCCGGTTACGAGACCGTCGGCCGGGTCATCCGGTCCGATGCTGACCCTGCCCTTGTCGGCCAGTTTGTCTTTGTTCCCGGCGCACGATGCTTCAGGGAGGCCGCCGGCCTGTTCGGCGCCACCGCGTCGCGACTCGTCGTCAGCGCAGACCGCGTCACGCCGCTGGGCGGTAAAGCGATGCCAGAGCATACCCTGCTCGCCCTTGCCGCCACGGCGCACCATGCCATCCTCCGCGGCGACGGGCCTGAACTGATCATCGGCCATGGCGTCCTTGGCCGCCTTGCTGCGCGCTTGACCCTCGCAATGGGACATCCGGCGCCGACGGTCTGGGAGATCAACCCCGTACGCCGGGGCGACGCTGAAGGTTACGTCGTTGTTGACCCGTCAGAGGATGCCCGGCGCGACTACGGAACCATCATGGACCTCAGCGGCGACGCCGGCATCATCGATGCCGCCCTCGCCCACGCCCGCAGGGGTGTGACCCTTACCCTCGCAGGGTTCTACAAGGACCGGCCCGCCTTCGACTTCCCCGCAGCATTCATGCGTGAAGCCAGCCTGCTGGTTGCCGCCGAATTCACGCCCGCAGACATGGCCGCCGTTACCGCGCTGCAGCGCTCTGGCGCGCTGAACCTCGCAGGGCTCATCACTCACACCGCGTCGCCGCAGGACGTGGGCACCGCCTACGGCACCGCCTTTTCTGACCCTGCCTGTCTCAAACTCATCATTGATTGGGGAGCCTGAACATGACTGTCCTGCTTGATACCCGCAAGAACGCCGAAACTGCGAAAACGATCGCGGACATGGACGATGCGCTGCGCAGCGAGGCGGCGGCCGAACCGGAAGCCCCCCAGACGGGAGAGGTCACCAAGGAAACCCAGATCATCGCGATCTATGGCAAGGGCGGCATCGGCAAGTCCTTCACCCTCGCCAATCTCAGCTACATGATGGCCCAGCAGGGCAAGAAGGTGCTGCTGATCGGATGTGACCCCAAATCCGACACGACCTCACTCCTGTTTGGCGGCAAGGCCTGCCCCACGATCATCGAAACCTCGTCCAGGAAAAAGGAAGCCGGCGAGGAAGTTGCCATCGGTGATGTCTGCTTCAAGCGCGACGGTGTTTTCGCCATGGAATTGGGCGGACCCGAAGTTGGCCGGGGATGCGGTGGCCGTGGGATTATCCATGGGTTCGAGCTCCTCGAAAAGCTCGGCTTCCATCAGTGGGATTTCGACTATGTCCTGCTCGATTTCCTTGGCGACGTGGTCTGCGGCGGCTTCGGCCTGCCGATCGCCCGGGACATGTGCCAGAAGGTGATCGTCGTCGGCTCGAACGACCTCCAAAGCCTCTACGTCGCCAATAATGTCTGCTCCGCCGTGGAGTACTTCCGGAAGCTGGGCGGCAATGTCGGTGTGGCCGGCATGGTGATCAACAAGGATGACGGATCCGGCGAGGCCCATGCCTTTGCCGAGAAGGTCGGCATTCCGGTGCTCGCCGCCATCCCCCAGGATGACGACATCCGCAAGAAGTCGGCGAACTACCAGATTGTCGGGCGGCCGGGCACACAATGGGCTTCCCTGTTCGAAGAGCTGGGGATGAACGTGGCCACGGCGCCGCCAGTCCACCCAACGCCGCTCAGTCAGGAAGGCCTGCTGGACCTCTTCTCCGCAGAGGAGACCGGCGCCGACTGGAAGCTTGAGCCCGCCACCGTTGCCGACATGTGCGGCGTGGACTCGGTTGAAAAACCGTCCCTCGAAGTTGTCTACGAGGAGATCTGAGGGCGATGGGAGCGCGCAGCGAACACCACAAGGGCAAGTCGCCGCAAGGCCCCGAAATCGTCTATGACGATGCCGGGCGTGCGCCCGTTGATACCGGTACCGAAGCCGTTTCGGCCGAGCCCGGGGTCGACATGGCCAACGCGGCCGATGGCGGCTGCCATGCGGGCGCCGAAACCATGCGTGAGGCGGCTAAACGGGCCGGCAAGACGACGCTGCTTGAACAATATGCAAAAGACTATCCCACCGGGCCCCACGACCAGCCCCAAAGCATGTGTCCTGCATTCGGATCGCTGCGGGTTGGCCTGCGCATGAAGCGGACGGCAACGATCCTCTCCGGCTCGGCCTGCTGCGTCTATGGGCTGACCTTCACCTCGCATTTCTACGGGGCGAAGCGGTCTGTCGGCTATGTGCCGTTCAATTCGGAAACCCTCGTCACCGGCAAGCTCTTCGAGGATATCAAGGCGGCGGTTGAAGACACCGCTGACCCCGAGAAATACGACGCCATCGTTGTTACCAATCTCTGCGTCCCCACCGCCTCGGGCGTGCCCCTCCGGCTGCTGCCCGACGAGATCAACGGTGTACGGATCATCGGGATCGACGTGCCCGGATTTGGCGTTCCCACCCATGCCGAAGCGAAGGATGTGCTCGCCGGCGCAATGCTGAACTATGCCCGGCTTGAGGCAGAAAAGGGTGCTGTGGCCAAGCCCTCCGCGCCAACAACCGGTTTGCCCACGGTTACCCTTCTCGGCGAAATGTTCCCGGCCGACCCGATCATCATCGGCGGGTTGCTCGAACCGATGGGGCTGGCTGCCGGTCCGACGGTTCCGACACGGGAATGGCGAGACCTTTATGGCGCGCTGGACTGCGCAGCCGTCGCGGCGATCCATCCTCACTACACGGCGTCGGTCCGCGAATTCCAGGCCGCTGGACGGCCCATCATCGGCTCCGCGCCTGTCGGGGTCGAGGGCACTGCTGCCTGGCTCGACGCCATCGGTGCGGCCTGCGGGATCGCGGCAGACAAGATCGATGCCGCCAAGAACGCAGCCATCCCCGCCACGCGTGCGGCCCTGTCGGCCATGCCCATCAAGGGACGGATTACCCTGTCGGGCTATGAAGGGTCGGAACTGATCGTTGCAAGGCTTCTGGTCGAAAGCGGCGCCGATGTTCGATATGTGGGCTCGGCATGCCCGAAAACGCCCTGGTCGGAAGCCGACAAGGAATGGCTGGAGGCGAAAGGTGTCGAGGTGCGTTTCCGGGCGTCCCTCGAAACCGATCTCGCGGCACTTGATGCGTTCAAGCCAGACCTCGCAATCGGGACCACTCCCGTCGTGCAGAAGGCGAAGGAAAAAGCGATCCCGTCGCTTTACTTCACGAACCTGATTTCCGCCCGCCCCCTCATGGGACCCGCCGGCGCAGGCAGCCTGGCCCAGGTGGTCAACGGCGCGCTGACCAACAAGCCGCGCTTCGACGAAATGAAAGCCTTCTTCGAAGGGGTCGGCTCGGGTGACACGGCTGGTGTCTGGGAAGACACCCCCGACACCCATGATGACTTCCGGGCGAAACAGCGCCGCAAGCTGGCCATCGCCGCCAAGCGCGCTGCCAATATCGAGGCACCGATCGGATCATGACCCAACATCGTCCCTTCCTCTTCCCCATCGGCCCCGATGCCCGACCAGTCCGGGAGCGTGCGCCATGCTGATCCAGGACCATGACCGCGCCGGGGGCTATTGGGGCTCGGTTTACGTCTTCACCGCCATGAAGGGTCTTCAGGTGGTGATCGACGGGCCCGTCGGCTGTGAGAACCTGCCTGTCACTTCCGTCTTGCATTACACCGACGCTTTGCCGCCCCACGAACTTCCGATCGTGGTGACCGGACTGGCCGAGGAGGAGCTTGGCCAGCACGGCACCGAACAGGCCATGAAGCGGGCCCGTGAAGCGCTCGATCCGGAATTGCCTGCGGTTGTCGTCACCGGCTCCATCGCCGAAATGATCGGCGGCGGCGTCACGCCGGAAGGCTCGAACATCCTGCGCTTTCTTCCCCGCACCATCGACGAGGACCAATGGCAAAGCGCGGACCGGGCCATGTTGTGGCTCTGGACCGAATTCGCCCAGACCAAGGGCCGCGATCCCAAGCCTCGCCCCCGCGCCGAGGGTGAGGCCCCGTCGGTCAACATCATCGGTCCGAGCTACGGCATGTTCAACATGCCATCGGACCTGGCAGAGATCCGCCGGCTGGTCGAAGGCATGGGTCTTCGGGTCAACATGGTCTTCCCACTGGGCACCCACATCGAAGACGTGCGCAGGCTCGCCGATGCCGACGTGAACATCTGCCTTTACCGCGAATTCGGGCGCGCCCTGTGCGAGGCGATGGGCAAGCCATACCTCCAGGCACCGATCGGGCTCCATTCAACCACGAAATTCCTGCGCACGCTTGGCGAGTTGACCGGGACCGACCCCGAACCGTTTATCGAGCGGGAAAAGCATACGACGATCAAGCCGCTCTGGGATCTCTGGCGCTCGGTCACCCAGGACTTCTTCGGCACCGCCAGTTTCAGCGTGGTCGCAAACGAGACCTACGCCCGCGGCCTCCGCAATTTCCTGGAAAGCGACATGGGCCTGCCCTGTTCGTTCTCTTTCGCCCGGGTGGCGGGGCGCAAGCCCGACAATGATGCCGTCATGGCCGCCATCGAAGACGCAGCGCCACTGGTCGTGTTCGGCAGTTTCAATGAGCGCATGTACCTGGCCGAGGCCGGCGCCCGGTCGAGCTACATCCCGGCATCGTTCCCCGGCGCCGTGATCCGGCGCCATACCGGAACGCCCTTCATGGGCTACGCCGGCGCCACCTATATCGTGCAGGAAGTCTGCAACGCCCTCTTCGATGCGCTGTTCCACATCCTGCCGCTCGCCAAGGACATGGACCAGGCCGGAGATGCCACCCCATCCCGACTGGAAGGCGCCCTGCCGTGGGATGCCGACGCAAGTCTCGCCCTCGACCAGATCGTGCAGACCTATCCGGTCCTCACCCGAATTTCCGCCGCCAAGAGGCTGCGGGATACCTGCGAGACCGCCGCCCGAACGGCCGGCGAGCCCCGCATCACCGCAGACCGCGTCCGCGCGAGCCAGCACACCCTGAAGCAAAAGAACGCGGCCTAGCGCCCACGATCCCCGGAGAGGACAAGACCATGACATCCCCTTCACACACAGTCGCAAGAGGTCGGGCGCGGCGAACATCCGCCCTCGGTCTTTATGCGAGCTTCGATTTCACCAGCGCCCTGCATTACTGCCTGGCGCTCCTCGTGTCCCGGAAGGACGAGCCCACCGAACACGCCCCGCGGCGCCGTCGGTCATCCTCGACCTTTGCGGTGGATGCCTGATCCCGGAGGGACGGCAATGACCACCAGACACCCCCGAATACCGGCGTTCCCACGCCGATATGCAGCCCAAGTCGCAGGGCTACTGTGCGGCATCGGCCAACCACCAAAATGGGAGACATTATCGAATGGCCAGTGATACGACCAACGCCCCTGAGACGCTTTCGGGTTTGACAGCGTCAGAGGCTCAGGAATTCCACAAAGCGTTCATGATGAGTTTCATCATCTTTACCCTGATCGCTTGTGTCGCTCACTTCCTTGTCTGGATGTGGCGTCCGTGGGTTCCAGGCCCAGAGGGCTATACCGACGTGAGTGCAGTCGAGGGTTTGACCCAGGTTGCTCAACTTATCCAAACCCTCGTTTAGGAGACGATACCATGTGGAGACTTTGGCTTCTCTTTGATCCCCGTCGCATGTTGGCTGCGCTCGCAATCTTCCTGTTCACGATGGCGATCTTCATCCACTTCATCCTGCTCAGCACCCCGCGGTACAACTGGCTCGGCACAGCGCCGACCACGACTGCTGCGATCTCGCTCGATCTGCAGGACGTGATCGGCCAGGCCTAAGCGCGCTGGTGTTACAATCCGGACCGGGCGGCTTCGACCGCCCCTTCCGATCTTTCGAATTTTCAGGGGTTCCGGCCGCATGGCCCGCAGCCCTGCCAGCAAGCGCGTATTCCCGCGCAGCTACCTGAAGGAGTTAAAGACGTGGCGCTTCTCAGTTATGAACGCAAATACCGCGTGCGAGGCGGCACGCTTCTTGGTGGCGACCTGTTCGATTATTGGATCGGGCCGTTCTATGTCGGGTTTTTCGGCATCACCACCGCCTTTTTCGCCGTTCTCGGAACGGTCCTCATCATCTATGGCGCGTCCCTTGGGGACACGTGGAACCCGTGGCTGATCAGTATCGATCCACCCGATCTCAGCTACGGCCTGGGCTTTGCTCCCCTGGCTGAAGGAGGGCTCTGGCAGATCATAACATTCTGCGCCGTCGGCGCTTTCGGATCGTGGATCCTGCGGGAAGTGGAGATCTGCCGGAAGCTTGGCATGGGCTACCATGTCCCGTTTGCGTTCGGCGTGGCGGTTTCGGCCTATGTCACGCTTGTCGTGATCCGTCCGTTCCTCATGGGCGCATGGGGCCATGGCTTTCCGTACGGGATCATGAGCCACCTCGATTGGGTCTCGAACGTCGGCTACACCTACGGGAACTTCCATTACAACCCGGCCCACATGGTGGCCATCACCTTCTTCTTCACCACCACCCTGGCCCTGGCCCTGCATGGCGGTGCCATCCTGTCGGCCACCAATCCCGGCAAGGGCGAGACGGTGAAGGATCCAGAGCACGAGAACTCGTTCTTCCGTGACCTGCAAGGCTACTCCGTCGGCACCCTCGGCATCCACCGGGTGGGCCTGTTCCTGGCCCTGTCGTCCGGTTTCTGGAGTGCTGTCTGCATCGTCATCAGCGGTCCCCTCTATGAAGGCTCCTGGGTCGACTGGTGGGAAGGCTGGCGGAACATCCCCTTGTGGCGCGATTAAGGACCTGAACAATGGCTGATTATCAGAATATCTTCACGCAAACGCAGGTCCGCGGGCACGAAGACCTCGGCGTACCGGTCAAGGGCCGCGAGGAATGGTCCCGGGAAAACAAGGTATCTTTCAACAAGTTCCTTGGCTGGATCGGGGATGCACAGCTCGGCCCGATCTATCTGGGCTACACCGGCGTCGCCTCGCTGATCTGCGCGTTCTTTGCAATCGAGATCATCGGACTGAACATGGCGGCTTCGGTGGGCTGGGACCCGCTGAAGTTCGTCGGACTGCTCCCCTGGCTCTCGCTCGATGCCCCTCTCGCCGAGCACGGTCTCAATCCGTTTCCGCCCCTGAATGAAGGGGGTTGGTGGATGATGGCGGGCATGTTCCTGACCGCATCGATCCTCCTCTGGTGGGTTCGCATCTATGTCCGGGCACGCCAGCTCGGTATGGGCACCCACGTGGCTTGGGCCTTTGCTGCTGCAATCTGGCTCTACCTGGTGTGCGGGTTCATCCGCCCCCTGATGATGGGAAGCTGGTCCGAGGCGGTTCCGTTCGGGATCTTCTCCCACCTAGAGTGGACCAACAACCTGTCGCTCGCCTATGGGAACTTCTTCTACAATCCGTTCCACATGCTTTCGATTGTCTTCCTCTATGGCTCGGCGCTGCTGTTTGCCATGCACGGGGCAACAATCCTCGCCGTGGGCCGGTATGGCGGCGAACGCGAGATCGAGCAGATCGTTGACCGGGGCACAGCCTCCGAGCGAGCTGCCCTGTTCTGGCGCTGGACCATGGGCTTCAACGCCTCGATGGAATCCATTCACCGCTGGGCCTGGTGGTTCGCGATCCTCTGCCCCATCACGGGCGGGATCGGTGTGCTGCTAACCGGCACGGTCGTCGATAACTGGTTCCTCTGGGGTATCGAGAACAACTTCGCCCGGTTCTAGGCCGGGCAAGGCCCTCGTAGACGCACGTCCCTCCGGTGGGCGGCCCGATGTTTCCGTTCCGGCCGTCCACCCCGTTTCCTCCTCCCCTCATGAGGGTTGGCAATCACCTCCTACCGATTGCCACCCTGCAACTGGGCGGATAGCTGGATCCCACGGGATCCGCTGTCCGCCCTTTTCATTTTGGACACGCCCACGGTGTATCCGGGGCCATGCCTGCCTGAGGTTACGGTTGCGCTGAAGGACGGATAATCCGGTAGATGCCGAGCAGGGACAGGATGTGGGTCACAAGGCTCACAAGCATGGCGGCGGCCAGCGCGGGACCGGCCACTCCCGTCAGCGCCATGCGCACCGCCATCATCAGCGCGCCACCGGACACGAGGAACCAACCGAACGGGGCAATCAGGCCCGGCCGACCGGTCCGGCGAAAAAGGTACGCACCGGCGACAAACTCCACCGCAATGCCTGCGAGGATCAAGTCGATCATCCACGGCTCAACCGGCAATGGCAACTCCCAATCTTCCTGCCGCTCAGAACGGGGCGTTCAACTGGACAACGGCCAGGTTCAGATAGGCCGCAAAACTCACCCAGGCGATATAAGGCAACAGGAGCAACGCGGCAGGACGGGAGAAAGTCCAGAACAGGCCGATCAGGGCGGCGACCGAAAGCCAGAGTGTTGCCACTTCGGCCAATGCCCAATCGGGGCGCCGGAGGGTGAAGAACAGGAAGCTCCAGGCAATGTTCAACACCGCATTGACGAAGAAAAGGGAGATCAGCCAGTTCCGCTGGCTCGTGCTCGTACTGTCGCGCCAGGCAGTGACAGCAGAGATCACGCAAAGCGCATAGATCGCCGTCCAGCCAAGGGGAAACGCCCAATCGGGAGGATTGAGCGCCGGCTTTTCGAGGGCCTGGTACCACGGCCCGACATCGGTCGCAGCGCCGCCGATAAGCCCTACAAGCGCCGCAGCGCCTGCCGCGACGAGGATTGGCCGGCGACGATGCTGGCCTGTATCAGACCTCATCGACTGACCGATGCGATACCCATCAGGTGAGCCATGTCCTTCAGGAAGATTCGAACGTGGGCGGCAGGGTTTGCCCGTACCAGCCGCTTGTTCATGTAAGCATCCCAGGTGAGACGCTGGACATCCTTGTCGTCGCACATGTTGACGAACCGCTCGCGCCGTTTGTCGTTGCGATACCAGAAATGCTGCATGATTCCGAGGATCCAGAAAACCTTCCCATGTTCGCGCATGTATCGCGCGCGGGCCCGGGCCATGGCCTTCACGTCTCCAGTGGCCAGCACTTCTTCCATGGCTTCAGCCGCAACCTGGCCACCCACCATGGCATAATAGATACCCTCCCCCGAGGAGGGGGCTACACACCCGGCCGCGTCGCCAGCCAGCATGACATCCTTCCCATTGTCCCAGCGCTTCAGCGGTTTGAGCGGGATCGGTGCGCCCTCGGTGCGGATAGTATCGCAGCGCTCGAGCCTTGCCCGGCCGCGCAGGTCTGACACAGCGCCCTTGAGCGAGAAGCCTTTCTGCGCGCTACCGACCCCAACGCTGGTCGTGTTCCCATGGGGGAAGATCCAGGCATAGAAGTCCGGCGAGAGGGAGCCATCATAGTGGATTTCGCAGCGGGCGCCTTCGAAATCGCCGCCGGCATCCGCTTCCGGCGATTCGATAATCTCATGGTAGGCGAAGACCAGGTCCTTTTCCTTGGCGGCCTCGACCTCCTGGGCCGCCACACGGGAGTTGGCGCCGTCTGCGCCGATGATCATCCTCGTATTCAGCACATCTTCTGCTGCCCCGGCAGGTGCACCGTGGCGCTTGAAGTGAACGCTGGGCCGGCCATCGGCATCACGGGTGGTCCGGGTGAAGACGCCATCGATCAAGCGCGCCCCGGCGGCACCGGCGCGGGCGCGCAGCCAGGCATCGAATTCCTCACGGTCGACCATGCCAACCGAGCCGCCCTCAATGGGCATATCCACGATCCGTCCCTTTGGCGAAACCATACGGGCGGTGTTTGCCCTGGCGACGATCTGGCTTTCGGGAATATCGAAATCGGCGATCAGGCGGGGCGGGATCGCACCCCCACAGGGCTTTATTCGCCCAGGCCTGTTCAACAGGGCAACGCGTCGGCCCTGGCGGGCCAGGTCAAGGGCAGCCGTTGCGCCGGCAGGCCCTCCGCCGACCACAACGACGTCAAAGGGTTGGCTTGGGGACTGCACAGACATGGGAAACTCCTATTCCGCAGGCAGGGGCTCGCCAGCCGGCAAGGGCGGCAGACGTCGATCAGATGCGCCAGCCGAGCCCACTCGAAGGGCCAGTCCGGCGGCGACAGCAAAAAGGGCGCCTTCAACGGCGAAGACGGTGAAGAATGCTGCTGAGGCATCGCCGACCACGGCGCGCATGACATCAAGCGCTGCGGCACCGAGGAAACCGCCCAGTCCAAAGGCAATCGCCTGGGATGCCCCCCAGAGGCCCATCCTGATCCCCTCCGATGCGGGCGGGCCAGCGCTTGCCAAAGTCATCATGGAGCCGATTGCGGCAACGGCGAAAGCGCCATTGGCCACGCCCAGGGCGAAGACCGTCGGTTCCAGCGGCCAACTTGGCCCGACACGCGCCGCCATCGCCAGGGCAGCCAGTGCCGCGGCCGAGGCAAGACAGCCACCGACCGTCCATGCGCGCATGAAACTGGGCCTGGACTTGCCGATCACCGTTCCCGCGATCGCGGTGATGATCATGCCGATCAGGACGCCGCCATTCTGGGTGCCGGCAAGGCTGGTCGATTCCCCCGGCGTATAACCGTAGATGAGGCCCGCAAAGGGCTCGAGGATCAGGTCCTGGGCGCTGTAGGCCAGCATGGACACAAAGACGAAAACGGTGAACCGGCGGGCGGGCTGGTCGTCCCATGTCTCACGCAGCGCCGTTTTGAAGTCGGGCCGGGGCGGGGTGCTCTCGGCCTGCGACGAGACCTCCGTGTTCGCCTGGCCCCTCGGCTCCAACCCCCACACAGCCAGAAAGGCAACCGCGAGCGCGACCATGGAGACGACCGCGGTAACGCGTACCAGCTTTGCAAGGCTGAAGGGATCAAGCATGGCTCCGACGCTGACCGCAGTCACCACGAACCCGAGGATCATCATGATCCAGACGATGGCTGCTGCAGCCGCTTTCCGAGCAGGCGGTGTGCGCGCTGCGAGGAGCGCAAGAAGGTTGGTACCGGCCGCGCCGACCCCTGCCCCAATAAGCGTAAAGGCGACGATCGAGACCAGAAGGGCGGGCATAAACGCGCCCCCGAAAAGGGCAGTCGATGCGGCCGCGAGCACGGCGCCGAGGCCGAGCACGGCAATCCCGCCCACGATCCATGGAGCACGCCGGCCTCCGCTGTCGGCGCCATGCCCCCACTTTGGACGGCTGAGCTGTACGGCATAGTGCCAGCCCACCAACGCGCCGGGCAGCATCGCCGGAAGGGCAAGCTCAACCACCATGACCCGGTTAAGGGTCGATGTTGTCACAATCACAATTGCCCCAAGGGCCGCCTGGACAAGGCCAAGCCTGAAAACCCCCAGCCAGCCAAGGGTTTGCGCTTTGAAGGTGTCAGCCAAGGCCGCCTCCTCCCGCGATGCGAATGGCGTGGGCAGTGACCAGCATCCCGAGCACGAACAAGGTCGTGCCGGTTGCGTTGTACCACGGCGCCCGGCCCCTTGGGTCATCAAGGAGGGGGAACATGAGCCGCCCCTGCAGCGCGATGAAACTGCCGACCAGGGCAGCATGGGCGTAGGCGCCAAGTCCGATCAGCATGGCAATGACCGGAAGCTGGGCGCCAATCATCACCGCGCAGGCCAGCCGTGCCGCCCGCCCAGCGCCCAGTTGAACGGGCAGGCTGTTGACACCCATTTTCCGGTCGCCCTCGATCGCCTTGAAGTCGTTGAGGGTCATGATGCCATGGGCGCCAATGGAATAGAGAACCGCAGCCGACATGATCGGCCATGATGGCAGTCCACCGATCATCACCGCAGCGCCCGTGAACCAGGCAATGCCTTCATAGGAAAACCCAACCGCAGCATTCCCCCACCAGCCGTTCTGCTTGAGCCGTGCGGGCGGGGCACTGTAGGCCCAGGCGAGGACGAGGCCGGCGACGGCGGCTGCGAAGGTCCAGACACCAAGGAAGGATGCGAGGACCAGGGACGCCAGCGTCCAGACCACGGCGAGATAAAGCCCCCACCGCCCGGGGATGCGGCCCGAAGGGATCGGGCGGTCAGGCTCATTGATTGCGTCCACGTGCCGGTCGAACCAATCGTTCACCGCCTGGCTTGTCGCGCAGACGAGGGGCCCAGCCAGGAGAACCCCGCCAAGCACGTAAAGCGCGCGCTCCTGCAAGTCGGCCCCACTGGAAATCACGCCGCAGGCAAAAGCCCACATGGGGGCAAACCAGGTGACCGGCTTGGAGAGTTCAAGCACCGCACCCGGGGTTGGCAAGGAGCGAGACGGCATGGAAGCATCAACATTCGTCATGGGATGACGGTAAAATTGACAAATCAAAGTGTCAATTTCAATTTACGCTTTTCGTCAACTTGACGGGTCGATTCCCGATCTTTTCAGTTTCGAGTACAGCCCCTGGCGGCTGAGGCCGAGCATTTCAGCCGCTGAAGCCCGGTTGTGATCGGTGATTTCGAGGGCCGCTTCGATGCACAGCTTTTCGATCAGTTCGGTTGATTCCCGCACTATGTCCTTGAGCGGAACGCGGCCGACCTGCCCGGTCACCTGCTCAACCGATTGGGGTAGCTGTTCACTGATCCGCGCGCCGGTGGTCAGGCGCCTTGATACATTGCGGATCGAAAGGCCGTATATCATTCGCCCATCGGCGGGTGCGGCCACGGCGGACACTTCAACGCCCTCTTCTTCGCCGAAGCTATCACGCATCACGGTCGCATAGTTCTTGGCAACGCCATGGTTGCGCAAGGTCGAGAACAAGACGTTCAGATCCGTGGATGAGCGGCCAAGGTACTGCCCCAGTTGGGCGCCCTGCGCCTGGCTGCGACCGACAATCTTGATGAGATCAAAGAAAGCCTGGTTGGCCGCAATGATGCGTTGGTCGCTGTCCACGACGATCAGCGCGTCCGGCAGGAGTTCCAGCGTCTGGAAAAGCTTTGCGCGGCCGTCGGGCAAGTCCCGGGTCGGCGAGCCGACAAGGCGAACGATCAGGCGGGAGGCCCGGTCCTCACGGAACGCCGACATGTGGAGCGTGACAGTGCCACCATGATTGAGCGCGACGCCGTCAATCTGACTACTGCCGCGGACCAGCGCCTCGCCGGCAATCCGCTCGATTTCCCGCCCCCGGGTCGGTGACGAGAGCGACGCGAGTGAAAGGCCGGACAACGCCTTCGGGCTACGCCCCAGAAGCGCGCCGGCGGAACTGTTGGCCTCATCGATGGTCATGGCATTGGCATTCACGATCAGTACCGGTTCCGACACCGCTTCGAACAGGAGCCTGTAGCGCGCTTCCGCCTCTCGCAGGCGGGTATAATCGCGCTCGAGATCCTGATGGGCCTCAACCAGTCGCTGCTGGAGCTTGGCTTCCGTGCGCATATCGCGGCCCAGGACAAGCAAACGATTGCCCGTACCCAGCCGGATCGCAGTGTAGCGCACCGGCACGTCGAGTGCCGTCACAGAGGGATGATTGACCTGGCGCCACCTGGAAACAACAGCCTTTTCATTGAGGAGGTCGTTCACCTTGGCCCGGCTTTCGGGCGTCACGGTCTCGATCCACGGCTGTCCGCGCCAATCCTGATCAAACCCTTCGTCGGCCAACCCGTCAGTCGCCACAGAGATATCCTCGATCACACCGTCCTTGACCAACAGGGCCAGGTCGGCAGCCGACGACGCGATGCTCGCGACCACGTCCGGACCCAGGTTCGAAAGATGCTCTTCCGCGTTTTCGAACGGCCTGAGGGAGATGCTTTTCGGAGTGATCGTATCCATCGCGTTTCTGATCCGGATCGCCCCCTAGCAGGCAACCGATGATTGGGCCAATAGCCTTCTGCACACGGCCGGCGCCCCCAGCGCGTCATTGGCGACAAAGGCGGCATCAATCTCCTGCGCAAAACGGGTATGGCGATCGAACAGGGGGCCTCCGACAAGCAGCTTCACCTCACGGTTCATCGACGACGCGCGCAGGGATGCGACGTCAGCCCGTAAATTTGTCAGGCACCGGTCAGACGAGGCAGAGATACCAATGAAGTCATAGTGGTCACGGGACACGATCCTGATGAGGTCTGCCATTTGCGTGCCGGGTTCGCTGGTCACAAACCACCCGTCGCGGCGAAAGATCTCGGACGTGATCAATGCGCCAAGCGTGTGCTGTTCATCCCGGGCGGTGGTGACCATGATCCGGTGCGCCCGGCCATCATCCCGACCGAACAGGGGCGAGCCGACGACCGAGTTCATGCGCAACAATTCCTGGATACGGCACATCGCCAATGTGACATCCGTAAAATCACACAGATCCTCTTCCCACATGACCCCGAGTTCGACGGCTGCGTTGACCATGAGGTCTGAGAAGATAAGTTCCATCGGCACGTCGCGCTGTCCGATGGAGCGGATGAAATCCACCGATGGCGCCATGTCTTCGGTGACCAGGCACCTCAGAAATTCCGCGCGATCGACGGGCGTGAGATAGTCGCAGCGGTCAATCGATCCCGACGATTGGAACGCGATCATCAAACGGGGTAACAACTCGCACTCAATCGTCTTTATCACAGACCCAGTCGTGTGCCGGCTGAACGGCGCGGATGCCGGTAATCGTTCGCCCAGTTCCTTGAACGAAACGATGGATTTCTGGCTCTTGTTGGACACTCGCGCGAGTGATCCGCTTCCGCTTCTGCTGGGCATGATGTTCTACCTCCCGGTGCCACCGCCTCCACTGCGTATCTGGCAATTAAAATCGATCATTTTTTACTCTTTATACGAAAGCCTCAGAGATTACGCACGACTTTTACGAGAATAACAAGTCTTCCCCGTTGAAATTCCACTCCAACGCTCCAGAGCCGGATTTATACATCGAGACCACCGGTATCCCGCGAACGAAGACGGTTTGCCCTCCCCTTCCGCGCGAAGAATCTGGTCTGCTCAAGAGCCATTTCCTCTCCTTTATAAGACCGAAGTCGCATTTGTCCAGCTAAATTGACGTAAAGATAGATTGACACACTTCTGGCGAGCATTTACCTCTAGGAAACGCTTTTCAGGGGCCTGTTGATGACCTCCAGTGAGATGGATCAGACCAGACGTTCTCCGCTCTACACAGCAAGCGAGCGCGCGCGGCGGGACGGCACGATCTGGACGCTCGTCCAGGGGATACTTGCCCCGGTGCAATTCGTGATCTTCCTTGTCAGCCTGGCCCTCGTCTTGCGCTACCTCGGCACCGGTGAAGGCTATGCCATCACGACGGCATCGATCATCGCCAAGACGATCGCGCTCTATGCGATCATGGTGACCGGCGCGATCTGGGAAAAGGTCGTCTTCGGACGATACCTCTTCGCACCCGCCTTCTTCTGGGAGGACGTTGTATCGATGGGCGTGATCGCGTTGCACACGGCCTACCTCATTGCCATCGCCTTCGGGATTGGCAGCCACACCGAACAGATGGTTGTCGCGCTGGCGGCCTATGCCGCCTACGCCATCAACGCGGCGCAGTTCTTCCTCAAACTCCGTCAGGCCCGTTTGGATACGTCTTCACAGGCCTCGTCCACCGACAAGACGGCGCCAAGCATTCTGGAGGCTCAGGTCCAATGACCATACTCCTGCCCAACAACCGTCCCCGCACGCCGTCAAAACCGTCCGGTGAGACGCCCGCCGCTTCCCGACCACCGGTCCTGCGCGAGCGCGGCCAACGCGAAGTGTTTTGCGGACTGACATCCATCGTCTGGCTGCACCGCAAGATGCAGGACGCTTTCTTCCTGGTTGTCGGTTCGCGTACCTGCGCACACCTGCTGCAGTCGGCGGCGGGGGTCATGATCTTTGCCGAACCCCGCTTCGCCACCGCCATCATCGAAGAGCGTGACCTCGCTGGGCTTGCGGACGCCAATGAGGAACTTGATCGCACAGTCGACCAGTTGCTGGCCCGGCGGCCCGAGATCAAGCAACTGTTCCTGGTGGGGTCCTGCCCCTCCGAGGTGATCAAGCTCGACCTGGGCCGGGCGGCCCAGCGGCTGTCTAAGCGTTTCACGCCCGATGTTCGCATCCTCTACTATTCGGGGTCCGGCATCGAGACCACATTCACTGATGGTGAAGATGCCTGCCTCGCAGCGATGGTGCCTGAGCTGGCACCAGCGTCCCCGGAAACTGCGCCGAACCTCTTGGTCGTCGGCGCGCTTGCCGATGTCGTGACGGACCAGTTCCGTCGCCTCTTCGATGCGATTGGCGTCGGACCAGTGCATTTCCTTCCAGAGGGATCGCGCGATACCCAACCGCCCGTGGGACCAAACACCCGCTACCTGCTGGCACAGCCATTCCTCAGGGATACAGCCAAGCAGCTTGATGACAGGGGCGCGTCTCGCATACCCGCGCCCTTCCCGCTTGGTGCTGAGGGCACGACAGCCTGGCTGAAGGCAGCGGCCGATGCCTGGGGCGTTTCCGGTGACGCTTTCAAGAAAGCGACGGAACTGCCGCGCGCGCGGGCGCGAAAGGCGCTCGATGGCTATCGTGAAACGCTGGCAGGGAAGTCGATCTTCTTCTTCCCGGATTCCCAGCTCGAGGTGCCGCTGGCCCGCTTCCTGTCCCAGGAACTCGACATGTCGCTTCTCGAAGTGGGATCGCCGTACCTGCATGCCATCCACCACAAGGAAGAGCTCGACGCCTTGCCGGAAGGGACCGTTCTCAGCGAAGGGCAGGATGTGGACCGGCAGCTCGACCGATGCCGGGCAGCGCAACCTGATCTCACTGTTTGCGGATTGGGGCTCGCCAATCCGCTGGAGGCCGAAGGCCTATCAACCAAATGGGCCATAGAGCTCATCTTTACCCCCATTCAGGGCTACGAGCAGAGCGGAGACCTCGCAGAACTCTTCGCCCGTCCCCTGGTGCGCCAAGGAAGGCTGGCTCTGTCATGAAGTTGTCGATGTGGACCTATGAAGGCCCGCCCCATGTCGGGGCAATGCGCGTTGCGACCGCCATGGAGGGACTGCACTATGTGCTGCATGCCCCCCAGGGCGACACCTATGCAGACCTCCTGTTCACCATGATAGAGCGGCGGAACGCCCGTCCGCCCGTGACCTACACGACTTTTGAAGCGCGGGACCTGGGGTCTGATACGGCAGAGATCTTCAAGACGGCCGCACGCGAAGCCTATGAGCGCCATGCGCCCCAGGCGATGATCGTCGGCGCATCCTGCACGGCCGAATTGATTCAGGACGACCCGGGCGGGCTGGCCAAGGCGCTGGACCTGCCAATTCCCGTCATTCCGCTGGAGCTGCCATCCTACCAGAAGAAGGAAAGCTGGGGCGCGGCAGAGACTTTCTACCAGATCGTCCGCGGCCTTGCCGACCGGTCCGTCGTACCGGGGCGGACCGGCCGCCGGCGCTTCAGCTGCAACATTCTCGGTCCAACAGCCCTCGGTTTTCACCACCGGGACGACGTCAAGGAAATCGCCGGTCTCGTCCAGTCGCTGGGCATCGACGTGAATCTCATCGCGCCCCTGGGCGCCAGCCCTGCGGACATCGCCCATATCGGCGAAGCCGATTTCAACGTCGTGCTCTACCCGGATGTGGCAGAACAGGCGGCCCGTTGGCTGGAAAAGACATTTGGTCAGCCCTATACGACAACTGTCCCGATGGGATATGGCGCTACGGTGGATTTCGTCCGCGAGATCGAGGCCATAACCGGACAGACGCCGCACGCGTTTGGCGAGACGGCATCCAACATGCCCTGGTGGTCCCGCTCGATCGATTCAAACTATCTGACAAACAAGCGGGTCTTCATTTTTGGAGATGCAGCCCATGCGATTGCTGCGGCCCGGGTGGCCGAGGAAGAAATGGGCTTCAAGGTCTGCGGGCTTGGCTGTTACAACCGGGAATTCGCGCGGGATCTGCGGGCAGCGGCCAAGCGCTACGATGTCGACCCGCTGATCACGGATGACTACCTGGAAGTCGAAGCAGCCATCGCAGCCGCCCAGCCCGAACTCGTATTAGGCACGCAGATGGAGCGCCATATCGCCAAGCGACTGGGTATCGGTTGTGCCGTGATCTCGGCACCGGCCCACGTCCAGGATTATCCCGCCCGTTATGCCCCGCTCATGGGCTTTGAAGGGGCGAACGTCCTCTTCGACACCTGGGTGCATCCGCTTGTCATGGGGCTGGAAGAGCACCTGCTCGGCATGTTCCGCGACGATTTCGAGTTCAACGACGAGGCGGGCCCCTCACATCTGGCAGGGCACGCACCGGCAGCAACTGTCGAGCCGGCGCCAAGCAATGTGGTGAACTGGGACCCGGACGCCGAAGCAGAACTGCGCAAGATCCCGTTTTTCGTCCGCGGCAAGGCCCGCCGGAACACCGAGCGCTATGCCGAAGAGCACCACCTTGAGCGGATCTCACTCGACACGCTTTACGATGCGAAGGCTCACTATGGTCGCTAGCAGGCTCCCTCTTCCGATCCATGTGGTGATGATCAGCCTTGATCGTCAGCTTGAGGGCGCGGTCTCGCAAGCTGAAGCCATGCTTCGCGAGACGCTACCGGGGCTGAAGCTCAGCTTCCATGCGGCGTCGGACTGGGCAGCCCACCCCCACAAGCTGGACGCCTGCAAGCGCGACATTGCCACGGCCAATTATGTGGTTGCATCCATGCTGTTCCTCGAACCCCACATCGAGGCGGTGCGGGAAGACCTGATCGCCCGGCGCGACGCGGCTGACGCCATGGTCGGTTGCCTTGCGGCGACCGAAATCGTCAAGACGACAAAGCTCGGCCGGTTCGACATGGACAAGCCCGAGACCGGCGCGATCGCGTTCCTGAAGCGGCTGCGCGGCACCAAGGACAAGGCCAAGGCCGGCGCCCACCAGGCCAAGATGCTGAAGCGGCTGCCGAAGCTGCTGCGTTACATTCCCGGGACCGCCCAGGACGTGCGGGCGTATTTCCTTTGCCTGCAATACTATCTGGCGGGATCCACCGAGAACGTTGCCAATCTTGTTCGCTTCCTGATCAATCGCTACGCCGAGGGCGAGCGGGAACACCTGCGCGGCACACTCGAAGCCGCGCCACCGATCGATTACCCCGATATGGGGGTTTACCATCCCCATATGGCGGGCAGGGTCAGCGAGCGTCTGGGCGACCTTCCGAATGCCCGCAGCAACCGCCCGGCCGTCGGGCTGGTGCTGATGCGGTCGTATATCCTGTCTGGCGATACCGGACACTATGACGGGGTGATCGCCGCCCTTGAGGCCCGTGGCCTGCGCGTGGTGCCCGTGTTTTCGAGCGCCCTCGATTCGCGCGATGCGATCAGGAAATTCATGATGGATGGCGACCGGCCGACCGTTGACAGCCTCTTGTCGCTAACGGGTTTTTCCCTTGTGGGCGGGCCTGCCTACAATGATGCTGACGCCGCCGCAGAGATGCTCGCTGAACTCGACCTGCCCTACGTGTCGGCCCAGGCGCTGGAATTCCAGTCCCTTGCCGAGTGGCGGCAAAGCGTCCAGGGCCTCACGCCCATCGAGTCCACCATGATGGTTGCGATCCCCGAACTGGATGGGGCGACCGGTCCGACGGTCTATGGCGGGCGCGGACCGAGTGGTGAGCGTTGCGAAGGATGCGATCGCAACTGCAAGTTCCCCGGTCAGGTCGTCGGTGGATCGCTACGCATGCAGACCTGCCTCGAACGCGCCGAACGCCTGGCTGCCCGCCTTGAAAAACTGGTGGCGCTCCACAGGGTACCGCGGGCCGAGCGGAAGGTGGCGATAACGCTTTTCAACTTCCCGCCAGGGGCCGGAGCCACAGGCACGGCAGCGTTCCTTGCGGTCTATGAATCCTTGTTCAACACGCTGACCGCCATGGCGGACCAAGGCTACGACGTCGCCGTACCCGAAAGCGCTGAAGCGTTGAAGGACGCCCTCTTGACCGGAAATTCAGCCCGGTACGGCAGCGATGCCAACGTTGCCGCCCTGGTGGCGGCCTCCGACCATGTTCGCAACGAAACGCGCCTCGCGGAGATTGAGGCGCAGTGGGGTCCTGCACCGGGCCGACAGCAGTCAGATGGCCGCGACATCCATATTCTCGGCGCACAGTTCGGGAACGTGTTTGTCGGTATCCAGCCAGCGCTCGGCATCGAGGGTGATCCCATGCGGCTGTTGTTCGATGGCGGCTTCGCGCCGACCCATGCGTTCGCCGCCTACTACCGTTACCTGCGAGATACGTTTGGCGCCCATGCCGTCCTGCATTTCGGCACCCATGGCGCCCTGGAGTTCATGCCCGGCAAGCAGATTGGCCTGACCTCTGAGTGCTGGCCGGACTACCTGATCGATGACTTGCCGAACGTGTATTTCTACGCGTCCAACAACCCCTCGGAGGCGGCCATCGCCAAACGGCGGAGTGCGGCCACAACGGTCACTTACCTCACGCCTGCCGTGACAGAAGCGGGGCTCTACCAATCCTATCGCGACCTTCGCGATACCCTTGACCAGTGGGACAGCACCGACCCCAGCCAGGACACGGCCCGCGCCAACCTTGCTTCCGCGATTCATGCCGAAGCGGTCGCCCTTGACCTTGTGTCAGAGGCAATCTCCGCCGAGGGCTTCGATCCCACCACCCTTGCGCCAGCGCTCATCGAAATGGAGACAGCCCTCATCCCGGACGGGATGCATGTGGCTGGCAAGGCCCTCTCGGCCGATCAACGCATCGACATCCTGGCGCACATGGTGCCGGCTGGCGATGCCGCCCCGCTTCCCCGGGCCGTGGCAGAGGCGCTGGTTTCCGGAGCAGCGCCGGAAGCCGTTGCAAGACTGACGGGGAGCCGGATCGACGACGTCAATCGGCTGGCCGAGATAGACCAGCACCTGCAGACCGACCATGAACTGCCCGCGCTCATCCATGCACTTGATGGCGGCTTCATTCGCCCCGTAGCCGGCGGCAACCTGACATCCAATCCAGATGTGTTGCCCACCGGGCGGAACATCCACGGTTTCGACCCCTATCGCCTGCCCAGTGCGCCAGCGGTGATCAACGGCACCTTACAAGCGGACAAGCTGATCGCGCGCCATATGGCGGACCACGGCCACCTGCCGGAGACAATCGCCGTTGTGCTCTGGGGGACCGACAACCTCAAATCCGAGGGTGCGCAATTGTCCCAGGCGCTTGCACTGATGGGCGCCCGTCCCCGCCGCGACTCCTATGGCCGCCTTGCCGGCGCGGACCTCATCCCGTTGGACGAGATGGCACATCCGCGCATCGACGTGGTCGCCACGCTCTCGGGCATCTTCCGAGACCTGTTGCCCCACCAGAGCCAGATGCTTGCCGAAGCGGCCCTCAAGGCGGCCAACGCTGAGAATGAGCCGGCCGATCGCAACTTCGTCCGCAAACATGCCCTCGCCTATCAGGCCGCCCATGGCTGCGACCTCGAAACCGCAGCCCTGCGCGTCTTCTCCAATGCCGAGGGCGCCTATGGGGCGAACGTCAACCAACTGGTGGATGCCGGCTGCTGGGAAGATGAGGACAGCCTTGCGGACGCCTATACCCAGCGCAAGTGTTTCGCCTATGGGGTTGGCGGCAAGCCGATCGCCCAGGCCGGCCTGCTGAACACCATCCTCGCCGATGTGGACATGGCCTACCAGAACCTGGAGTCCGTCGAACTCGGCATCACGACCATCGATCACTATTTCGACACGCTCGGCGGTATTGGACGGGCGGTAAAACGCGCCCGGGGCGACGACGCAGCAATCTATATCGGTGACGAGACCCGAGGCGACGGCATTGTTCGCACCCTGTCCGAACAGGTTGCGCTGGAAACCCGCACCCGGACGCTGAACCCGAAATGGTATGAGGGCATGTTGCGGCACGGCTATGAGGGCGTCCGCCAGATCGAGGCCCAGGTGACAAACACCTTCGGCTGGTCAGCTACGACAGAGCAGGTGGACCCCTGGGTTTATGAAAAGATCGGGCAAACCTTCGTGCTCGATGACGCCATGCGCAATCGTCTTGCCAGCCTGAATCCCAAAGCCTCCGCCAATCTCGCGAACCGCCTGCTGGAGGCCAGTGACCGAAACTACTGGACCCCCGATCCCGACACGCTCGCCGCTCTGCAGCGGGCCGGTGAAGACCTGGAAGACCGGGTGGAAGGCATAATCCCAACCGAAGGAGCGGCAGCATGACCGACCTCGTACTCGAACGCCCCGGCGCCCGTCCGATTGCCAAACAAGCGGCCACCGTCGGGGATGGAGAAGGCAGCGTACAAGTCAAACTCGACCCATCCATGGAAATCGAAGGCGCCAAGGTCTTCGCGATCTATGGCAAGGGCGGGATCGGCAAATCGACGACCTCCTCGAACCTGTCCGTCGCCTTTTCGAAGATTGGCAAACGCGTGCTGCAGATCGGATGCGATCCCAAGCACGACAGCACGTTCACGCTGACCAAGCAGCTCTGCCCAACTGTAATCGATGTGCTCGAAACAGTCGATTTCCATTCGGAAGAACTTCGGCCCGAGGACTTCGTCTTCGAAGGTTATAATGGTGTGATGTGCGTTGAGGCGGGGGGGCCACCGGCGGGTACCGGCTGTGGCGGTTACGTCGTGGGGCAGACGGTGAAGCTGCTCAAGGAGCACCACCTGCTCGAAGACACCGACGTGGTGATCTTTGATGTCCTGGGCGACGTGGTGTGCGGCGGCTTTGCTGCGCCCCTGCAGCATGCGGACAGGGGCCTGATCGTCACGGCGAACGACTTTGATTCGATCTTCGCGATGAACCGGATCATCGCCGCCATCAAGGCCAAGGCCAAGAACTATGATGTTCGCCTTGGCGGGGTGATCGCCAACCGTAGCGCAGCCACCGACGAGATCGACCGGTTCAACGAGGCTACCGGCATGAAGCGGGTCGCCCATTTCCCTGACCTCGACATCATCCGCCGCTCGCGCCTGAAGAAATGCACACTGTTCGAAATGGACCCGACCCCCGAACTGCTCGCGGTCCAGGAGGAGTATATCCGCCTTGCCCAGCAGCTTTGGGACGGTGTGGATGAGCTCGATGCGACGCCCATGAAGGATCGCGAGATCTTCGACTTCCTGGGGTTCGACTGATGGCGCTGACGGAGACATACATCAGCAAGCGGGGCGAGCTGGAGACCTATTTCGACCGCACGGCGTCGGAAACCTGGGCGAAACTGACCTCTGACGCCCCGGTGAGTGGCATCCGTGCGACGGTTCGCGCGGGCCGGGATGCGATGCGAGCAACGCTGCTTGGATGGCTCCCCGCCGATCTTTCCAACGCCAGCGTTCTCGATGCCGGTTGCGGTACGGGGCAATTGTCCCTCGAGGCCGCACGCCGCGGGGCACACGTGACGGCCATCGACCTGTCTCAGTCGCTCGTCGATGTGGCGCGAGAGCGGATCGGTCCCGATGCGGCACCCGGAACCATCGATTTCCGGGTCGGCGACATGTTCGATCCTGCCCTCGGACGGTTCGACCATGTGGTCGCCATGGATTCGGTGATCCACTATGGCGCGACCGACATGGCCGCGATCGTGGCGGGCTTTGCCGATCGGGCGGAACGCTCCGTTCTGTTCACCTTTGCCCCGCGCACACCTGCGCTGAGCCTCATGCATGCCGCTGGCCAGCTGTTTCCGCGTAGCGACCGCTCTCCCGCCATCCAACCGATTGGCGAGGGGGCCCTTATGCGCCGGCTTGCTGAAAACCCGACCCTGAAGGACTGGCAGGTCTCCCGCACCAAGCGGATCGCCTCCAGTTTCTACATTTCCCAAGCTGTGGAGTTGATCCGCAGATGAGCGATACACGCGCCCCCTCCGAATCCAGGCCCGAACGCCCGAAGGCATCGGATGGCTGGCGCGCGATCAGCTTGAAGTTCCTTCCTTTTGCCGATGCCGCATCGGAAACACTGCCCCTGGGCCGTTTGCTCCGCCTGTCCCTGTTCCAGATCACTGCCGGCATGGCGATCACGCTGCTGACTGGCACCGTCAACCGCGTCATGATCGTGGAACTGGGCGTACCGGCTTGGCTGGTGGCGCTGATGATCGCTTTGCCACTGGTGTTTGCACCCTTGCGGGCCCTGATCGGACACAAGTCAGACACCCATGTCTCCGTGCTGGGTTGGCGGCGGGCACCCTACATCTGGTTCGGCTCGTTACTGATGTTTGGCGGGCTGGCGATCATGCCGTTTGCCCTGCTGATCCTGTCGGGCGACACCCACGGCCCGGCCTGGATCGGCCAGGCTGGCGGCGCGCTGGCATTTCTATTGTTGGGCGCAGGGCTCCACACGGTCCAGACTGCGGGACTGGCGCTTGCGACCGACCTCGCCCCCGAAGACGCCCGCCCGCGTGTGGTCGCGTTACTCTATGTGATGCTACTGGCGGGCATGGGGGTCAGCGCGCTGATTTATGGCGTGCTGCTGGCCGATTTTTCCCAGATGCGGCTTATCCAGGTCATCCAGGGATCGGCGCTGGTGGCCATCATCCTGAACGTGATCGCCCTGTGGCAGCAGGAAGCACGGCAGCCCGCCCTGACCGTCGCCGAGCGGGAGAGACCTGGCTTTAGCGCCGCCCTCCGCAGCCTGTTTTCTGACCCGGCGAGCCGGCGCCTGATGGTCGCTGTTGGCTTGGGCGCGGCTGCTTTCGGCATGCAGGATGTCCTGCTTGAACCCTATGGCGGGGAAATTCTGGGAATGGGCGTCGGCGAAACCACGCGCCTCACCGCCCTGTTCGCGCTCGGCACACTGGTTGGCTTTGGCCTTGCCGCCCGTTGGCTTGACCAGGGCGCAGAAGCTCACAGGCTTGCGGCTTTGGGCGCGTTGATCGGCATTCCGGCGTTTTCCATGGTCGTTTTCGCCGGTCCCTTGTCTTCAATCGCGCTGTTCCAGGCCGGTACCGTTCTGATAGGGTTGGGCGGAGGGCTCTTCTCGGTGTGCACGCTGACCACGGCCATGTCGCTGACCAAAACCGGCGACAGCGGATTGGCCCTGGGCGCCTGGGGTGCCGTGCAGGCGACCTGTGCCGGGCTTGCGTTGTTCGCAGGCGGCGCAATCCGCGATGTCATCCAGGCTTTGGGAAGCTCTGGCGTGTTTGGCGCGGCGTTCGCCTTGCCGTCGATCGGCTACAGCGTCGTCTACCACATCGAAATCCTGCTCTTGTTCGCAACGCTTGCAGCGATTGGCCCCCTCGCCCGTCACGCCCCGCCCTCTTCACCCCCCACCAAGGACCAACCGTTCGGACTGGCCGCTTTTCCAAGCTAGCCCGCATTTCAAGGAGACCACCATGCTCAGTGGAGAATTCATAACCGGCATTGACCTCGTCGATATTCTTTTGGCGCTGTTCGTCCTCTTTTTCCTCGGGCTGGTGCTCTACCTCCAGCGCGAGGGCATGCGGGAAGGCTACCCGCTGGAATCCGATGACGAGCGCGGCCGGAAGGATACGGCCACACCGGTATTCTATCCCCAGCCCAAGACCTTCAAACTGCCCCACGGCAGAGGCGAATTGAAACTCGGCTATGGCCCACGCGATACCCGCGAACTGGCCCTCAAAAGATCCGCTCCCTGGCCAGGCGCTCCCTATGTCCCAACCGGTGACCCCATGGTCGATGGTGTCGGCCCCGCAAGCTACGCCGAGCGGGCCGACTACCCTGATCTTACAATTGATGGTGCACCACGGATCGCGCCTTACCGGGTCAGCCCTGGCTTCGAAGTCGCTGAAGGCGACGCTGACCCCCGCGGCATGCCGGTTTATGGCGGTGACGGCGTGAAAGCCGGCGAAGTGGTCGACCTCTGGGTTGACCGGTCAGAAGCCATTATCCGCTACTTTGAAGTTGCCGTAGACAATACGGGCGAGGTTGCGCGCAAGGTTCTGCTGCCGGTGCCGTTCGCAGACAAGAAAGGTGGCCGGAAGCCTGGCATCTATGTCGAGGCCATCATGGCCGCTCATTTCGCCAAGGTGCCGACAACCAAGGACGAGACAAGCGTGACCCGCCTCGAAGAGGACCGCATTTCCGGTTTTTATGGCGGCGGCAAACTCTACGCGACCCCAGATCGTCAGGAGCCCTGGCTATGAGCCCATTCTACGATGATGACGCTGGTCCCAGGGGCGAGCCCGTTCGCGGGCTACCTGAATTGCTTCCGGCTGGTGAGCGGATCTTGTGGCAGGGCAGCCCCGCCCCCTGGGCCTTCGCGATCCATGTCTTCCACATCCGCTTCGTTCTTGCCTATCTGGTAATCATGCTATCGTGGAGGCTCGCCTCCAATGCCGCAACGGGAACACCGAGTGATGAGTTGGTTGGCATTGCCGTAAGCGGCGCAATGCTCGGTGCCCTCGGTTTGCTGATTGTCATTGGACTCGCGTGGGCGACGGCCAAGTCGGCGCTGTTCACGTTGACCCAGAAACGGGTCGTGTTGCGCTACGGTGTTGCGATCCGGAAATATGTGAACCTGCCTCTCGCGGAAATCGAATCGGCAGACCTGCGCCTCACGGCGAACGGAAAGGGCGATATTGCCTTCACCACGAAGGGTCGAGGTGTCGGCTATATCTATCTCTGGCCATTCGCGCGCCCACTGCAGATCTCGCGGCCACAGCCCTCCATGCGATCGGTACCAGACGCTGCTTCGGTTGCAAAACGCATTGCCGACGCCGCTGCCGAGGTCTTGCCCCAGACCGTCGTCGCAAGCGAGAACGCGCCCAAAAAAGGCCCGGCAAAGCGTCCTGTGGACGCCGCCCAGGCGCCCAGCCACGCCCAACCCGCGTAAGGAAAGACGAAGACGATGGCCTATTCATCAGCAGACCCAGACCAAGGCCAAGGCCCAGTCCCACACCGCGAACCGGCTGGCCATGATGACAGCGTCAAGGTACCGACACCCGCAATCGTAGCGGTCGGTCTGTTGCTGATCGCATCGGTTCTGCTGGTTGGCCTGGCACGGATAAGCGGTATTGGCCTGGCAACACCGGTCAGCATCGATGCCCAGGAGCGCTATGCCCTGCTGGTCACCGATGGCGACGATGGCAGCATCGATATCCGCAGCGCGGCCAATGGCGACTTGGTGCACAGTTACCCCGCCGGTGAACACGGCTTCGTCCGGGTTGCCCTCAGTGCCCTGGTTTTCGACCGGCAGAAGGTGGGAATCGGCAGCGAGGTCCCGTTCGACCTCGTCCTTACCGAAAGCGGGCAACTCTACCTGACAGATCCGGCAACGGACCAAATCATCCCTCTTGGCGCCTTTGGCGGTGACAATGCGGCGAGCTTTCAGCCGTTGCTGGCTGCTGCGCGCCTCAACCGCGAAGGAGCCCCTGCATGACAGACCTTGCGACGACCACGCACTCACCCCGCAAGTTTTCGGTCCCCTGTACGATCACAGTGGAGCACACGACCGAAACGCTTGAAGCCCACGTGACCCTTGGCAATGACATCAGGACCGAGATCGGTGACCGGATAACGGTTCACGGCGCCTCAGTCGCCGTCGAATTTGGCGAGACCTCAGTATTTGAACGGATGGCAACTGTCCGCCGAGCTGGCACGCTGGAGAAGCTGTGGATCCGTATCTGCGCGTTCTTCGAATTCACCGAGCTCTACGAAGTTAGCTTTTCCCCCGGGAGCCTCAAATGACAGACATCACGATGGACCATATCGACGGAAAGACACAGGTTCCCGACCAGTCGTTCGACACCAATTCTGCCGCCGTCACGACAACCATGCTGAGCCCGCGGTTTTACACCACCGACTATGAGGCGATGGACAAGATCGACGTCTCCCGGGTTCGCGAGGAGTGGGATCCGCTCATCAAGGAAATGGAAGACGATCCGAACCGGGAGCACTTCAAGCGGACGGATGAATTCGAGAACACTCTCGGAAACCTGTCACCGGAACTTCGCGAGGAGTTCGTTGACTTCCTCGTCAGCTCCCTGACCGCAGAGTTCTCCGGCTGTGTGCTCTACCGGGAAATCGCCCGGCAGACGTCGCACCCGGACATCAAGAAACTCTTCCGGCTGCTCAGCCGGGACGAAGCCCGCCATGCCGGCTTCATCAACCACGTACTGCGGGACTTTGGGATCGGTATCGATCTGGGCTTCCTGACCAAGACGAAGAAATACACATTCTTCAAACCGAAGTACATTTTCTACTCGGTCTACCTCTCTGAGAAGATTGGCTATTCCCGGTACATCACTATCTTCCGCCACCTAGAGAAGCACCCCGAATACCGCTTCCATCCGATTTTCAAATGGTTTGAAGAGTGGTGCAATGATGAGTTCCGGCACGGCGAAGCCTTCGCCCTGCTGCTCCGCGCAGACCCGAAACTGCTCAAAGGTCCCAACCTGCTGTGGATCCGGTTCTTCCTGCTGGCGGTTTACGCGACGATGTACATTCGCGACCACCGCCGGCCTGCCTTCCACGCGGCACTGGGCATCGATCCGACCGAGTACGACCGCCGGGTGTTCGAAACCTGCAACGAGATCAATCGCCAGGTGTTCCCGGTCGAACTCGATATGGACAATCCGAAGTTCTACCAGCGGCTTGAAAGCCTCAGGCTGACGGCCGACAAGCTGGAAGAAGCCAAGGCCCGTGGCGGTGTCGTGGGTCATGTCCTGCAGGTGGGCTATGCCGCTTCCTGCGCGGCGAAGTTCGCACGTCTTTACTTCATGAAGCCCAAGAAGCAGGCCCTGCCAGCACGCACCCGGCTTGAGCCGGTCTGGTAGGCCATGTATGAGGGGCTGACATCTGTTCTCGCTGCGGCGTTTGCCTGGTGGTTCAGCACGGGCGTGCTGTTCTGGCTGATCGGTCGACACCCGCGATCCTATCGCTGGACGGCGCGTTGGACGACGGTCCTGGCGGCTGCGGCGACCGCCATGGTGGTCGTGTTGCGCGAGGAAATGGGTGTCTGGAGTGCCTATGCGGGTTTTTTCGCAGGCCTTGCGATTTGGGCGTGGCATGAGAGCCTCTTCCTGCTCGGTTACGTCTCAGGTCCCCGACGCGGGGCCTGCCCCGACGGCCTGAGCACCTGGCGGCGGTTTCTCGTGTCGGCTCAAACCGTGATCCACCACGAGGTTGGAATTGCGGTGCATGGACTGATCATCGTTGCGCTCAGCTGGCAGGCGCCAAACCAGATCGCGGCCTGGACCTACCTGCTGCTTTGGGGGATGCGCCTCAATGCGAAGCTGGTCGTTTTCCTCGGAGCGCCCAATATCTCTGACGAGTTCCTGCCAAGCCATCTCACCTACCTGTCCTCATACTTCGGCAAGCGGCGCATCACCCTGTTTTTCCCGGTCTTCATAACGCTGGCGACCGCTGTTGCGACCGTGCTGACCCATTGGGCGGTCCTCGCCACGCCCGGTTCCGGGGACGCCGTTGGACTGTGGCTGCTGACCAGTCTTGCCTGGTTGGCAGTGCTTGAACACTGGGCGCTCGTTTTACCCATCCCCGATGGCGCGCTGTGGCGTTGGGCCCAGCCGACCGCCGCGCGACAGACGCCCCCTATCGAAATCCCGAAACCGGAGGCCGATCCAAGGCCCCTCTCCAAAAAACAAATATTCCGGAGGTCATGATGAACTACGAATCCTTTTTCCAGAACGAGTTGGATGCCCTTCGCGACGAAGGAAACTATCGGGTCTTTGCCAATATCAAGCGGCGCAAGGGCGCGTTTCCCCTGGCGGATAATTTCGGCGAGGTGGGCCCTGAAACCATCTCCGTTTGGTGTTCAAACGATTATCTCGGCATGGGCCAGCATCCCGCTGTATTGGAGGCCATGCACGAAGCCCTGGACGAATGTGGCGCAGGCGCGGGCGGCACACGCAATATTTCCGGCACGAACCGGTACCATGTCGAGCTCGAAAACGAGCTTGCCGACCTTCACGGCAAGGAATCGGCCCTACTCTTCACGTCGGGTTACGTGTCCAACTGGGCCGGCCTTGGGACGCTGGCCAGCCGCATTCCCAACTGTGTCGTCCTGTCTGACGAGTTGAACCACGCGTCGATGATCGAGGGCATCCGGCATTCACGCGCCACCAAAGTGATCTTCAAGCACAACGACCCCGAAGACCTTGAAGCGAAGCTCCAGGCGCTCGATCCGGATGTACCGAAACTGATCGCTTTCGAAAGCGTCTACTCGATGGACGGCGATATCGCTCCGATCAAGGAATTCTGCGACCTGGCCGACAAGTACGGCGCCATGACCTATCTCGATGAGGTTCATGCTGTGGGCCTCTATGGCCCCCGGGGCGGCGGTATCGCCGAGCGCGAAGGCCTGATGGACCGGCTGACCGTCATCGAAGGAACCCTGGGCAAGGCCTTCGGCGTGGTTGGCGGGTACATTGCCGCGTCGACTGCGCTTTGCGATTTCGTCCGCAGCTTCGCGTCGGGCTTCATCTTTACAACCGCCCTGCCACCCGCCGTGGCCGCGGGCGCGATCGCGAGTATCAAGCACCTGAAAACAAGCGAGATGGAGCGGATGCGACAGCGCCAGCGCGTGTCTCAGGTGCGGGGCCGACTTCGTGACATGGGCATACCCTACATGGAAAACCCCAGCCACATCGTGCCGGTCATGGTTGGCGATCCTGTGAAGTGCAAGTTCATCAGCGACTGGCTCTTGGAAACTCACGGAATCTACGTCCAGCCGATCAACTACCCGACCGTGCCCAAGGGAACCGAACGCCTTCGGATCACGCCGTCACCGGTCCATACCGATGGCGATGTCGACCGCCTCGTTCGAGCCCTGTCGGAAATCTGGTCCCAGTGCGCCCTCGCCCGGGCCGTCGCCTAAAGCAGCGCGTTCTCAAATGGAATCGGCGCGCCGCTTCAAGTCCGTGTCTTGACGCGCTTCCAGACGGCGAACTGGTGCCCACTGCGCCCGGAAGCGCTTCAAGCCGCTTCGCCAGCGGGTGACTGACAAACCTCGGCGGCTTGCCGGGGTCTTTCATAGCCACGCAAGGCCAGATGGCCTTGGAAATCGGCACGGCGGTTTGGCAGGTCGCAATAAGCGGCCTTCAACCCGCTTTGTGCCTTGAGACTATCGCCATCTTCCCAATCAACAACGTGCCCGTCGGTGTCAAACACGGGGCGGTAGATTGTGGCGGCCGTCTCTGCGACGTTGATATCGGCCAGGGTCCTGCCGCCTAGCACGAGCGCTGACACCCAACTCGTCCTGTCTGCCGGTGCAAACAGGATGGCCGGATCGATGACGTCCAACTCTCCGCCCGGGCCCGGCAGCGCAACCGCCACATAATATGGCCACCCCCCGCCGCAAACGCGGCGCTGGAAACAGGGGCCACGGTTCTGAACGCGGCTGAAACCCAGCACGCGGTCACCGGATTTGGCCGGAAACGCCCACACTTTTCGGGGCGCGTAACCGGCAGCAGTGAGTGCGTCAGCGATGATCGTCGCCCGATCGGCACTGTCTGAGGCTCGCGGGTCGCTCAGCACGAGGCAGGAGGGGTCTGCAGCATCCAATTGTGCCTGGGAACAGGCGAGGCCCGCAACGATGTCGAACGCGGCTTGCGGCCCGTTGCGATCTGTCGTGGCACACGCCGATGCCATGGCGATGAGCGACAACAACGCGATCCATCTACAAATCCCTGCCATTGTCGCCCCGTGAAACCTTGCTGCTACCAGCTGCCAATATTCTCGGCGCTCGCCCAAGGGTCCCTTGGTTCAAGCGGAGCGCCTTTCTGCAGTAATTCAATTGATATGCCATCGGGCGAGCGGACGAAGGTCATTCTCCCGTCACGCGGCGGCCGGTTGATCGTGACGCCCATCCCTGCCAGGCGTTCGGTAGCCGCGTAGATGTCGTCAACCTGATAGGCCATGTGGCCAAAATTACGCCCGCCATCATAGTCCTCAGGATCCCAGTTGTGGGTCAACTCGATCATCGGAATGTTCAGCGATGTTGGCCGGGCGCCCTCGGGCACGCCGCCAGCGCGCGCCACATCAGCTGGCGAGGCGAGAAAGACGAGGGTAAATCGCCCTGCCTCAATGTCGTAGCGGGCAATTTCCTGCAGACCGAGCCCATCCCGGTAGAACTGGAGCGAGGCATCGAGATCGGTCACGCGGACCATGGTGTGGAGATATTCGATCGTCATGGCTGGGTTCCGTTCAGGTCCTGGATTGCCTGGCGCAGGTTCGGCGGGGTGTTGGAATGGTAACGACGCATGGCGAAGGCCAGAACAGCAACCATCGTTCCCATTGCAGCCAGGAAGGTTGAGAAGGTGTGGACGAGTGTTCCCCGCGCCGTCGGCGGCCATCCTCCCGTCAAGGCCCAGATCTCGTCCCAGGCACTGGAGAAAATGGCGATGGCCGGCGGTACCAGAACGGCACATACGAGCGCACAGAGATAGAAATAGGTCGCTGCCCGCGGGGATTCCGAGCGGACGTAGGCGGCAGCGAAGTCTGCCTTGGTCACATGGGCAGCGATCTCGCCCTGTTCGCGTTTTGCCGAAAAGATCACCGAGGCATCACGCTGGGTCTGCTGCCATCGCCAGACGAGAACGCAACCCCAGGCGAGGAAGGCCAATGCAAGTCCAAGCAAAACCCAATTGACGTGCAGGTTCGGAAGAATTGCGAAAGTATCTTGCCGCATCGAGAAAAGCGCTCCGTCGGTTCTGGCGCCTTTCCCTGCTGCGCAGCCTCAGGCTGTCAGCGCCGATTCGTAAACAAGCATGGCTCGCTTGCGCGCCACGCCCCAATGATAATTATGCAACCGGTGGTCCGCCGCCAAGGCCCGGTGACAGGGAATGAACCAGCTGATGGGATTTGCGCCCACCGCTGTCCCGACGGCGCGAGCCGCCTTGGGCTGGCCTATGCTCTTGGCCAACATGCCGTAGGTCCCCGTCTGACCGGGCGGAATAGCAACCAGTGCGCGCCAGATCTGTCGGCGGAACGGTGTTCCATAGAGTGCAACCGGAAGCCGCTCGCCATTATCGAAAACGGACCGTGCCATGCGCGCCGCTGCGCCATCATCGCGGGTCACCTCAGCGGCCGGGTAGCGGGCGATGAGATCGGCGAAGGCGTCCTTCTCCGGGCGACCCATATGTTCGAAACCCGACCGCTGGGGAGCATCGTCATCAATAAATCCGAGACCCGCCAGGCCCCGTGGACTGATCAGCCAAACGCCCATGCCAAAGGGCGTTGGAGCCTTGCCAATCGTCAGCGATGTCCCGTCACCCCCCGCTTTCGCCTCGCCGGGCGTCAACGCTTCATGGGCGATAAAAAGGTCGTGCAGGCGGGCGGGGCCAGACAGGCCACTCTCAAGACTTGCATCCAGAACTGAAGCCCCCTGACGCAACAGGTCTCCCGCTGCACCATGGGCAAGTACCGACTGATACTGCTTCGGGCTAAGCCCCGTCCAGCGTGTGAACTCGCGCTGGAAATGATGGGGCGAAAGTCCTGCCGCCTGGGCACAAGCGGACAGGTCCGGCCGTTCCCGCCAGGTTTCCCCCATGAAGGCCAGCATGTCGGCCATGCGATCATAGGCAACCGCACGCTCGTCCAGCGAAGCCCGCGCAGGAAGGAGAGGACTGGACGAAGAAGAAGCGCTCATGGTCATCATGGGTGCAACATGCCGAGACGCTTGTGCAAGCGCCACCCGGATCTTGCGTAGCAATATCCGTGGGCAGCGAAAGCCAGATCGCACGCGAAGAACGCCCTGTTAGCAATCGGTTTCCGAGCGGTGAATTCTGTGTAAGTTTTGCAGGAGTGCCGCCGGAGCTTGGTCTGGACGGAGGGGAGTTCGACACCATGGCCGATATTTTCCTGTCATACAGCCGGGTTGACCGTCCCAAGGCGGAGCAGATCGCGAAGACCCTGGAAGCAGAGGGATACACCGTCTGGTGGGACAAGATCCTCCGGGCTGGCCAAACCTATGACGAAGTGACCGAAGGCATGCTGCGCGACGCAAAGGTTGTAATCGTGCTGTGGTCTGAAGTGTCGGTGAAATCCAAATGGGTCCGCGCCGAGGCAACCCTCGGCGAAAGGTCCTCGACGTTGATCCCGGCGAGCATCCAGCAAGCCGACCGGCCAATCATGTTCGAGCTGTTGCAGACCGCCGACCTGATCGGATGGGATGGCGATATCGACGACCCAAGATGGCGCCGGTTTGTATCCGACATCGGCGAGGTACTTGCCCGGCAGCCTGCTCCGGAAAGTCTTGCCGCGCAGGCCCCGCCGCCTGATGCCAATATCGAGGCGACCTTCTGGACATCGATCGAAGACAGTATCGACCCCGCTGATTTCGAAGCCTATCTTGAGCGATATCCCGACGGTCATTTTGCCGCCCTGGCCGCCAATCGGCTTGCGGCAATGGCAGCCTCAGCAGCGGGAGTCGTGACCCCTGAACCGATGCCGCCCGCGCCGGAGGCGCGCCCCGTCTTGCCCACCGAAACGCCAAGCGCTGCGGTTCACGACCCGGTTCAAACGACGCCGAAATCAAAGGGTAGCCCCCTTCCGATGATGCTGTTGGGCCTGCTTCTGCTTGGTGGCCTTGGCGCGGGGGCTTATGTGATGGTGGGGCCTGAGGCCAGCCGGGGCGCTGCCCCCGCCAGCTCTGAGGTCGTCGAAACGAGTCCCGCGACGCTCTCGTCGCCATTCAAGGACTGCGACACCTGTCCGGACATGGTGGTGATTCAAGCTGGGGAGTACGCCCGGGGCGCAAAACCCGGCTCGTTCGGCTTCGAGCCAGGCGATGAGTATACGGGCGATATCGCTGTGCCATCCTTCGCACTCGGCCAAACGGAGGTCACCTACGCGAATTGGAACGCAT
>JBCBKE010000012.1:0-45420 GCA_038522375.1 Pseudomonadota bacterium | reverse complement strand
GCCCTGAGCCGGCCGCCGGGGTATCGTGGATCGAGATAGACATGGCACGCGCCGGAGATCGGCCGCACCCCATGCTCGGCAGCGTCCATGCCGGCGATGACGAAAAGGTCCTCGCGCGGTTCGATCGCAACGTCGGCCCGCAAGCGGAAAAGTGTCAGGCGCTTCCTGAGATCCGGCAGGCTATCCTTTGCAACGTCCAGCAAAACGCCATCAGCCGTGCGAAGGGCAAGATAGTCGGAAATGACCTTCCCCTGGGGTGTCAGCAAGGCGCCAAAGCGGGTTTCGCCGTCGGCCCAGTTAGCGGTCCCATGGGTAACCAACCGCTCAAGCAACACAATGGTGTCGGGCCCGGTCAACGAGAGAACGGCACGTTGGGGAAGGAAGGCATAGGGCGTTGCCATTCTCGTCACCTAGTGAGTTGGAGATGACAAGGGAAGCCCATGTGAGGCATAACCCGCTGATGACCCAGACCTATGACCTGATCCTCCGCGGCGGCACACTCGTCAGTCCTGGCGGCGAAGGGCCCGCCGATGTGGGCGTGAGCGGCGAGCGCGTCGCGTTCATCGGCGACCTTGCTACCGCTGACGCCGGCGAGGTGATCGATTGCACCGGTCTGCATGTGCTGCCGGGTGTGATCGATAGCCAGGTGCACTTTCGCGAACCGGGCCTGGAATGGAAAGAAGACCTGGAGACCGGCGCACGGGCCGCGGCCCTTGGCGGGGTGACGGCGGTGTTCGAGATGCCCAACACCGAACCCACCACCACCACGCCGGACATGCTGAACGACAAGCTCGCGCGCGCGAAAGACAGGATGGACACTGACCACGCATTCTATGCTGGCGCGACGAACGAGAATGCCGATGTGCTGGCCGAGATGGAGCGAATGACCGGCTGCTGCGGGGTAAAGGTTTTCATGGGTGCCTCCACCGGTTCGCTGTTGGTGGAAAGCGATGAGGGCGTCGAGCGGGTGCTGCGCGCGATCAAGCGGCGGGCGGCTTTCCATTCCGAGGATGAGTACCGGTTGGCCGAACGGCGCGACCTGGCCGTGCAGGGCGACTGGAATTCGCACATCGTGGTAAGGGACGTGGAAGCCGCCGTCAGCTCCACCCGCCGGCTGCTTCGACTTGCGCGGAAGACCGGAAAGCGCATCCACGTGTTGCATATCTCAACGGCCGAGGAGATGGACCTGCTCCGCGACGCCAAGGATGTGGCCAGCGTCGAGGTGCTGCCCAATCACCTGACCCTGGCCGCGCCTGACTGTTATGACCGGCTCAAGGGCTATGCCCAGCAGAACCCGCCGATCCGGGAAGCACGGCACCGCGAAGCGCTCTGGCGGGCGCTGAATGCGGGCATTGTCGACGTGCTGGCGACCGACCATGCGCCCCACACCAGGGAGGAGAAGGCGCGCCCCTACCCCGCCTCGCCGTCTGGCACGCCGGGGGTCCAGACCTGCGTGCCGATCATGCTGAACCATGTACACGAGGGCCGGCTGACCCTCCGCCGCTTCGTCGAGCTGACCAGCGCGGGTCCCCAGCGCGTTTTCGGGATCGCGAACAAGGGTCGGATTGCGGAGGGGTATGATGCCGATTTCACCCTGGTGGATCTCAAACGCACCGAAACGATCCGTGCCGAGGATGGCGCAGCGAAGTGCGGTTGGACCCCCTATGACGGCGAGACCGTCACGGGATGGCCCGTGCGCACCATCGTCCGGGGGCAGACCGTCATGGCCGATGGCGAGATCACGCGAAAGGGCGGCGGCAAGCCGGTGAAGTTCGTCGAAACGCTGGAACCAGTCGCTGTTTAGCGGCGCACCGGGGGGAACAAGCCGTGTCGGCGCTGAAAGAACGCAAGGGCCTGAACCGGGTACTGTTCTGGCTGTATGAGGGCCATGGTATCGCGCCGTACTGGTTTCGCGTGGCCTTGCTGGTCTTCGACATCGTGACGATTGCCTATTTCCTGCTGGCACCGTTCCAGGACCGCGGGATGGCGCATCCCACCCTGGACTACGTGATCGGCGGCATCCTGGGTTTGGACCTGTTGGCCCGGTTCTACATCGCGCGGCCCAAGGCGCGGTTTTTCCAGCGGGTCTACAACTGGGCAGACCTTATTGTGGTGCTGACCCTGTTCGCACCGCTCTTCACCCAGAACTTCGCGTTCCTGCGCCTCATCCGGGCGGTGCGGATTATCCGCGCCTTCACCCTTCTCCGCCGGGTCAAGGGCGTCTCCACCTACCTCAAGGAACATGAGCGCGTGTTCGACCGGGTCACCAACCTGATCGTCTTTATCTTCCTGATGGCGGCGCTGGTCTATGTGGCCCAGGAACAGAGCAATGACGGCATCAACAATTACATGGATGCGCTCTACTTCACGATCACCAGTCTTTCCACGACCGGGTATGGTGACATCCTCATGCAGGGGGTTTGGGGTCGGCTCCTCGCCATCGTGATCATGGTGTTGGGCCTTACGCTATTCCTGCGCCTGCTGCGGGCCGTGACGGTGCCCAGCGACAAGGTGGATGTGACATGCGACGCCTGCGGTCTGACCCGTCACGACCCCGACGCGATCCACTGCAAACACTGTGGCGCACCGATCAAGATCGAGACGCCCGGTGTTGGATAAGCCCTAATCGGTGCGGGCTGCGCTCCAGTCGCCGATCCGGGCGACCGCCCGCCGCGCGTCCGGCAGGAAGGGATAGAAGGCCTGGAAAACGTGGATCATGTTCGGCCAGATCTCGAGGGTCACCTCGACCTGGGCAGCACCGGCCCTTTCCGCGAGGGTGATGGAGTCCGATAGCAGCATCTCGTCGGGCCCAACCTGGATCAGCATGGCCGGAAGTACGGAGAGGTCTGCATGGATTGGCGAGGCCAGCGGCTCTGCGGCATCGGCGCCGGCCAGGTAGGTCGCCGCCATCCATTCGATGCCCTCCTGCTCGATCATCGGATCGGCCTCCGCGCGGGCTGAATAGCTCCATCCGTCACAGGCGAGATTGACCCACGGGCTGAGCAGCGCAAGTCCAGCCGCGGCGGGCAAGCCTTCATCACGCGCCTTGATGGCGGTCGCAACGGCCGTTCCGCCCCCCGCGCTGTCGCCAGCGATGACGACACTGTCCGGTGAAACGCCGCTTTCCAGCAAGGCGCGATAGGCCGCTGCGCCGTCTTCGATAGCAGCCGGAAACGGCGCTTCGGGGGCCATCCGGTAATCCATCGACCAGGCCTCGGCGCCCATCGCCTCGGCGATGTGGGAGGTCAGCCCCTTGTGGGTCCCGGGGGAACCGATCACATAACCGCCGCCATGAAAATAAAGGAGCGCACGGCCAGGCTTAGCGGCCTCGGGCTTGAAGTGAAGACCCCGCACTCCGCCGAGACTGGTCTCCGTGATGGCCACGGCTTCGTGGGGCCGCATGGCATCGGTCGTGGTGGCCATGGTGTCACGCATCGCTGCGACGTCACGCGGTCCTTCAGGGGCCGGGCGGGCCGCGAGCATGGCCCGCACATCGTCGATCGAAAGGGACATCATCTCTTCGGCCATATTCGGTTTCCTTCCCACAAGCTGAGTTTATCCGCCTCAGGCTGTTCTGATCGGAAAAACGTGTCATGGCCCCCCATGGGTGGCAAGGCCTTCCGTTAGGTTGGCCTTGGCAACCGGGACCCAGTCGATCAGGATGGCGCCAACCCGAAAAGGGACCCAAGGAGGATCGGGATGAAGGATTTCAGTGGCAAGATCGCAGTGATCACCGGTGGCGGCACAGGCATCGGCCGGGCTCTGGCCAAGCAGCTCGCCTCGGAAGGATGCAGTGTTGCCATGTGCGACATCTCCCAGGCCGACATGGACGAAAGCTGCGCTTTTGCCATGGATGGCGCCCCCCAGGGCGTGAAGGCGACAGGGTTCCTCGCCGATGTGGCAAGCGAGACCCAGCTCGAAGCGTTCCGCGACGAGGTTCTGGAAGCGCACGAGACCGACCATATCCACCTGCTGTTCAACAATGCGGGCATCGGTGGCGGCGGCAGCTTTGTGAACACGCCGCGCGACGTCTGGGAACGGACCTTCGGGGTCTGTTGGTACGGCGTCTACAACAGTGCCCGTGCTTTCCTGCCCGCGCTGCTGAAGGCCGATGAAGGCCACATGATCAATGTCAGCTCCGTGAATGGCTTCTGGGCGAGCCTCGGACCGGAAACATCGCATACAGCCTATTCTGCAGCCAAGTTTGCGGTAAAGGGCTTCACCGAGGCCCTGGTCAACGATTTCCGGAACAACGCCCCCCACCTGAAGGCGAGCGTGGTGATGCCAGGCCATATCGGTACCAACATCGCCCTGAACACCATGCGAGAGTTCGGGAACATGGGCGACATGGACCTTCCGGGTCCCGATGGTACGCCCCAGGATGGGCAATCCATAGGTGAGAGCTTCCGTGATAACGGTCTTCCCCCGGAACAGGCCGCGCAGATCATCCTCCAGGGGGTAAAGGACGAGCGATGGCGCATCCTCGTGGGGATCGACGCCCAGGCGCTCGATGAGGCCGTTCGCGGCGCACCGGAAGACGCCTATGAGCAGGATTTCATGGCCAGCAAGGTGGCACCGATCATACCGCAGCTTTTCGCAAACAGCGCTGGCGATTGATGGGGCCGATGACCATGGCAACAAAGACATTACTGGCGGCCGGCCTCCTGGCACTCTTGATGGTTGGTGTCGGCCAGGCGCAACAAGCGACCGATGCGCCTGCCCAGATCACCATGGGGAATGGCGAGGCCAACGCAATTGCCACCGAAGGCTTGGCGCGGATCGGTGGAGAAACAGCGTTTTCCCAAGTGCGGATCGATGGGGCAGCCATATCGACCTTGCGGGCGACCTCGACGGCGATCCAGTTCCCGGAAGTCATGATCGAACAGCCGGGCTGGCTGGTTCTGCATCCGGTCATCGACGGCAAGCCCGATGGCGACATAGTATCTGGCTTTACCTATCTTGATGCCGGGAAAAACACCGATGTCGCCGTCCGTATCGATCATCCCGCCGAACCCGGCGACCGGTTCCTTGTCATGCTGCACAGCGATGCCAACCGGGACCGCGTCTTCGATTTCGTCTTCGTGGAGGACGGGATCAATGTGGAAGACAGGGCCGTGTTCGAAGGCACCCGAATGATCGCTCATTTGATTACGGTGCCCAACTGAGGCGCAAGGGCCTCAGCCGGCACGCACATTCGCCCATGGACGCTCCCCAGCCTCACGCATAAGGTTGATGAAACGAGCGGGAGGCGGGCCATGGAGCTCTCAGGGAAGATCATTGTCGTGACCGGCGCTGCCAGTGGCATCGGAAAGGCGCTGGTGAAACGGTTCAATGAAGATGGGGCGAAGCTCGTCGTTTCTGCCGACCTTGATGGCGACGGAGCGCAGGCAACGGCCTCGGAATATGGGGGTGTTGCCTTCACCACCGATGTCAGCCGGGAAAGCGACATCCAGAACCTGATCGAGACCGTTGAGGCGGATCATGGCCCGATCGACCTTTTTTGTTCTAACGCCGGGATCGGCATCGCCGGCGGCGCAGAGGCCCCCGATGAGGGCTGGCAGAAGATCTGGGATATCAACGTCATGGCCCATGTCTGGGCCGCCCGGCACCTTATCCCCCGCATGGTCGCACGCGGTGGCGGGTACCTCCTGAACACGGCATCGGCTGCGGGCCTTCTCAGCCAGATCGGGTCTGCGCCCTATGCGGTCACCAAACATGCTGCCGTTGGCCTCGCCGAGTGGCTCGCGCTGACCCATGGCGACGAGGGGATCAAGGTCTCCGTGCTGTGCCCCCAGGCAGTGCGCACCGCGATGACCGCTGGCAACCCCGACGGGGTCGCAAGTATCGATGGCATGCTAGAACCCGATGATGTGGCAGACGCCTGCGTCAAGGCGATCGCGGACGAGACGTTCCTTGTCCTGCCCCATCCCGATGTTCTCAAGTACATGCGAAACAAGACGGCAGACTACGATCGGTGGATTGGCGGGATGCGTAAACTCAACCGGGCATTCAAGGGCTGACCGGATCCGTTGTTCCGCGGACTGAAGGTATTCAGGGGACCAGTATGAAACGCGTATTCATTGCAAACCGGGGCGAGATCGCCGTTCGCATCGCACGAACCGCCGCCGATATGGGGCTGACTACCATCGGCATGCATTCTGTCGATGATGCCCAAAGTCCCCATTTGCGGGCGATGGATGAAGTGGTCGCCCTGAACGGGCAAGGGGCGAAGGCCTACCTTGATATCGGTGCGGTGGTGGCGGCCGCCGGGAACGCGGGCGCTGATGCCGTCCACCCAGGTTACGGGTTCCTCAGTGAAACTGCTGGCTTTGCAGAGGCCATCGAAACCGCCGGGATGGTTTTCGTTGGCCCCAAGCCGGAAACGCTGTCCCTGCTGGGCGAAAAGACCGAAGCGGTTCGCCTGGCAGCCAATCTCGACATTCCGACCTTGTCCGTCTCCAGCGGACCCATGGATACCGAAGCGGCCCACCGGGCGTTTTCAAAACTGAAGACCGGCGAAGCGATGATTCTCAAGGCCGTGTCGGGCGGCGGCGGACGTGGCGTCCGCGTGGTGCGGTCGGCCGAAACGCTGAACGATGATTTCGCCCGGGCGGCTTCGGAAGCCAAGGCAGCTTTCGGGAACGGTCAGCTCTACGGCGAGCGGTTCCTGAGCGAAGCCCGCCATATCGAGGTGCAGATCCTGGGCGATGGACAGGGCAGTGTCGCCCACCTGTGGGACCGCGACTGCACGCTCCAGCGTCGCCATCAGAAGCTGATCGAGATCGCCCCCAGCCCATTCCTCACCAATGCCCGGCGCAACCAAGTGACAAAGGCTGCGTTGCGGCTGGCCAAGGAAGTCCGATACCGCGGTGCCGGCACGATCGAGTTTCTCGTCAGCGAAGATGGCAAGCAATTCTATTTCATCGAGGCCAACGCCCGGCTCCAGGTGGAACACACCGTCACCGAGCAGATACTGGGGATCGACCTCGTGGCCGCCCAACTCGCTGTCGCCGGCGGATCGACCCTGAACGATCTCGGGCTTGACCAGGCCAATCTCCCCGCGCCGGACGGGGTTGCGATCCAGGCACGGGTCAATCTCGAAACCCTCCAGGCCGATGGCACCGTCAGGCCCAGCGGCGGCGTTCTCGACGTCTTCGCTCCGCCCGCAGGCCCTGGCATCCGCGTCGATACCTATGGGCGGGCGGGCTACAAGCCGAGTCCGGCCTATGACAGTCTCATCGCCAAGGTGATTGCATCGGTCCCAGGCGGCACGTTCCGGGATGGGCTGCGTCGCTTGCGACGCGCCCTTGGCGAATTCGAACTCGCCGGGGTTTCATCGACACTCCCGGTCCTCTGCAAGATCCTTGAAGACCCCCGGGTCGAAGCCGGCGAGATCCATACGCGTTTCATCGACGAGAATGCTGCCGATTTCGCCGCCGCGGCCGCGGAAACGACCCCGAAACCCGCCGCTGGCACATCACCCGAGCCGGCCGGCGAAACCGCGACAGAGGGAGCGGACGGCGGTCCGTCATCTGCCGATGACCAGGCGGGCGACAGCGGCAGCCTCGCCGATGACGAGCTTGTGCTTGTGGCCCCCATGGCTGGCACGCTGGTGAGCATGACCGTCAAACCAGGCGAGGGTGTCTGGGTAGGCCGGGTCGTCGCCATCCTTGAAGCCATGAAGATGGAGCACGAGATTCGCGCCACCGGGAGCGGTATCGTCCAGCGACTTCAGGCCGCGCCAGGCGACACCCTCAACGAAGACGCCACGATCATGGTGCTGAAGGCCGAAGCGGTGGAACCCGGCGAGGCAGAGACCGACGGTGAAGTCGACCTTGATCATGTTCGTCCTGACCTGCAGGAAGCGCTGGACCGGATCGGCGCAGGCCACGACGAAAACCGCCCCGAGGCGGTCGCCAAACGCCATGGCCGCGGTCACCGCACCGCGCGCGAGAACATTGCAGACCTTTGCGACGAGGGGAGCTTCATCGAATACGGGTCTGTCGTCCTCGCCGCCCAGCGCCGCCGGCGAGAGATGGATGACCTGATCGCCAACACCACCGGAGACGGAATGGTTTGCGGACTGGGACATGTGAACGGCGCCCTCTTCCCTGAAGACCGCTCCCGCATCATGGCGATGAGCTATGATTACATGGTTCTCGCCGGCACCCAGGGTGCGCTCAATCACTACAAGAAGGACCGCATGTTCGAGATCGCCGAACGCCAGCGGCTTCCCGTGGTGCTCTATGCCGAAGGCGGCGGGGGGCGTCCCGGAGACACTGACCCGCTCGGTGTCGCCGGGCTCGATTGCCTCGCCTTCAACTATTTCGCAAAGCTCTCGGGCCTCGTGCCCACAATCGGTATCGTCAATGGCCGCTGCTTCGCCGGGAATGCGGTCTTGCTGGGGTGTTGCGACGTCATCATCGCCACCGAAGGCGCGAATATCGGCATTGGCGGTCCGGCCATGATCGAGGGCGGAGGGCTGGGCGTCTTCAAGCCTGAAGAGGTGGGACCCATGGACGTTCAGGTCCCCAATGGCGTCGTCGATGTAGCGGTGAAGGATGAAGAAGAGGCAACGCGGGTCGCCAAGCAATACCTGTCATTCTTCCAGGGCCCCATCGACACCTGGGAGGCACCCGACGAGCGAGCGCTCCGGTTCGTGGTGCCTGAAAACCGGCTCCGCTGGTATGATATGCGCAAAGTGATCCATGGGCTCGCCGACAAGGGTTCCGTGTTGGAACTGCGCAAGTCCTGGGGCGTAGGCATCATCACCTGTTTCGCCAGGGTGGAGGGTCGCCCGATCGGTATCGTCGCCAATGATCCGAGCCACCTGTCGGGCGCCATTGACGCACCCGGCGCAGACAAGGGGTCAAGGTTCCTGCAGCTTTGCGATGCGTTCGACATCCCGGTTGTCTCCCTGGTCGATTGTCCTGGCATCATGGTCGGGCCCGACATCGAGAAAACGGCGCTGGTTCGCCATGCATCACGCATGATGGTGGTCGGCGCGAATGTCGACATTCCGATGATGGGCGTGGTGATCCGCAAGGGCTATGGCCTCGGTGCCCAGGCCATGGTGGGCGGCAGTTTCAAGGCGCCCCTGTTCATGGTCACCTGGCCCACTGGCGAGTTCGGCGGCATGGGACTGGAGGGCGCCGTCAAGCTGGGCTATCGCAAGGAGTTGGAGGCCATCGAGGACGAGGCGGCCCGGAAGGCCGAGTATGACCGGCTCGTTGCGCGCATGTACAAGGGTGGCAAGGCGGTCAACATGGCCAGCCATTTCGAAGTGGACGATGTGATTGATCCGGCAGACACCCGGAAATGGATCCTCGCTGGGCTGAGGAGCGTACCTCCAAGCCCCACCCGTACGGACAAGAAACGCCCCAACGTGGATGCCTGGTAGCGGACGGGTCAACCAGCTTGTCGTCAGATCTCCCGTCCACGCTGGATAAGCTCGTCGATCAGCTGGCGGTTTTCTTCCGCAGAGTCGCCGCCACCGAATACCAGCGCGCCCGACGAATAGGTCGTCCCGTACGTCCGCACCAGGTTGACGGTCTGGCCGATACCCGATGCGAAATCATCCATGGTCAGTGATGCCAATGGATGAATGAAGGTTGCCCACAGTGCGCCCTGCGCGATCCCATAACGGGCATCGAGGGCGCTGTCGAAATTGGCCTGCATCATGCGGACAAGGTCTGCAGCCGGAATGTCGTCAGCGGGCGCAATCGGTGTGAGCAACCGCATGCGGTCGGCGTTGAGGTCAAAGACGAGCTGCAACTGGACATCCTCGACCGTGAACAGCGCGCCGTTCACCTGTAGCTCCGCATCACCGTCAAGTTCCGTGACAAATGCCAGCAACCGGGCTGCGGCCTCGGCCTCCTGCGGAACGATGACATCCTCTTCGGGGGACGGAGAAACGGAGTCCTGAGCCAGACTGCCGGTCGGCACGAGGAACAGGGCGCCACCAAGCAATGCCGCTTTCAGCGACGATGGAACATCAACCATGGATCATGCCTTTCTTGACTGGCAGGAACAGTAGGCCAGTCGCCGACGGTCGCCCATGCCCCTCGCGCTTTCGTGTGGAACCGTGATGCGCAGGCCCGGCATTTGACCGCGCAATTCCAGCAACACCTCCAGCCGTCATCGGTCATTGCGACCCCGCGCTTGATCTGGCGCTCCAGCTGCTGCACACACCACAGCCATTCGCTGTTCCGCGGGAGACTTCATCAATGGCTGGCCCACAATACGTCTACCATATGCAAGGGGTTTCGAAGACCTATCCCGGCGGCAAGAAGGTGTTCGACAACATCCACCTGTCATTCCTCCCCGATGCAAAGATCGGCGTCGTGGGCGTCAACGGTGCCGGAAAATCCTCGTTACTGCGCATCCTGGCCGGTGACGATACCGAGTTCAATGGCGAAGCCTGGGCCGCCGAGGGAACCAAGGTCGGCTACCTGCCCCAGGAACCCCAACTCAATCCGGACCTCAACGTGTTCGACAATGTCGCCAGCGTCGTTCCGGAAAAACAGCTCCTCGACAAGTTCAACGAGGTCTCCACCAAGTTGGGGGAAGACTACACCGACGAACTGATGGAAGAGATGACCGAGCTTCAGGAACAGCTCGACGCGGCCGATGCCTGGGACATTGATTCCAAGATCTCCATGGCGATGGAGGCGTTGCGTTGCCCCGATGACTTTGCAGACGTGACAAGCCTTTCAGGTGGCGAAATCCGCCGCGTCGCGATCTGCCAGCTCCTCCTGTCAAAGCCCGACATGATCTTGATGGACGAGCCGACCAACCACCTCGATGCCGAGACGGTGGCATGGCTCCAGAACTACCTGATCAATTTCCCCGGCTGTGTGATCCTGGTCACCCATGACCGGTATTTCCTCGATGATATCACCGACTGGATCCTCGAACTCGACCGGGGCCGCGGCATTCCCTACCAGGGCAATTATTCGGCCTGGCTGGAGCAGAAGGCCAAGCGACTTGAACAGGAAGCGCGCGAGGACAAGGGCAAGCAGCGCGCGATGCAGAAAGAGCTGGAGTGGGTCCGCGCCGGCGCCAAGGCTCGCCAGGCCAAGTCCAAGGCCCGTATCCAACGCTACGAGGAAATGGCCAGCGAGGCCGAACGCGAAAAGGTCGCGAACGCCCAGATCCGCATCCCCCCGGGCCCGCGGCTCGGCAACCTGGTTCTGGAAACCGAAAACCTTCGCAAGGGCTTCGGCAACCACCTCCTGATCGAGGATCTCAGCTTCTCGCTCCCGCCAGGCGGCATTGTCGGCGTCGTTGGGCCCAATGGTGCGGGCAAGTCCACCCTCTTCAAGATGATCACCGGGCAGGAAGAGCCCGATAGCGGCGCGATCCGCGTCGGCGACACGGTCAAGCTCGGTTATGTGGACCAGAGCCGCGATAGCCTCGACGGGGACAAGAATGTCTGGGAGGAAATCTCCGACGGCCTCGACATCATCGACCTTGGCGGCGTTGAGGTGAACTCACGCGCCTATGTGTCGGCCTTTAATTTCCGCAAATCAGACCAGCAGAAAAAGGTCGGCGTCTTGTCTGGCGGGGAGCGGAACCGGGTCCACCTGGCGAAGATGTTGAAACAGGGCGCCAATCTCCTGCTGCTGGACGAGCCCACAAACGACCTGGACGTGGAAACCTTGCAGGCCCTCGAAGAAGGGCTCGACGGGTTTCCAGGCTGCGCAGTGGTGATCAGCCATGACCGCTGGTTCCTCGACCGCATGGCCACCCACATTCTCGCCTTTGAGGGCGACAGCCATGTGGAATGGTTCGAGGGCGACTTCACCTCCTACCTGGAAGACAAGAAACGCCGCCTCGGCGCCGACGCCGTCGAGCCCAAACGCGTGAAATTCAAGAAGTTCGCGCGGGCATAAGGGTTGGACCAGACTCCGCTGGCAGCGTTCACCCACCGCGTAGCGTCGCAAGGCGACATCCCTGCGATTCGAACGCTGATGAATCTCGCAATTGCCGAGAACATGAAGGCGTTTCTGACACCGGCAGAGATCGAAGCAAACCGTGCGGCCATGGGCATTGATCAGACCCTTATCGATGATGGCACCTACTTCCTGATCGAAACGAAAAGGGGTGAGAGCCACCTTCTTGTCGGCTGTGGCGGATGGGGCAAGCGCGGCACGCTCTATGGCGGAGACCACACCACCGGGCGGGACGACCGGCTGCTGGACCCGTCTACCGATGCCGCACGGATTCGCGCCATGTATACCCATCCCGCCTGGACCCGCCGCGGAATTGGTACGCTGCTGCTCGACCTGGGTGAAAACGCGGCCCGCACCGCCGGCTTCAAGGCGATCGAACTGGGCTCCACCGTCCCCGGGGAACCGCTTTATCGCGCGCGGGGATACCAGGAATACGCCCGCGACGAACATCCCGCCGCCTCGGGCGGCAGCAGCACGGTTATCAGGATGCGGAAATCCCTGTTGCCCTGAATTCCGGGCCCTGAACGTTTCAAACCGGGGTGGCTGGTGGTTCAGGTGGCACATCAAGCACCGACACCGCCGGCCGTGTTGCACAGCAGGCCGGGTTCCTGCGAGCGAACCGGGCGAAGAAGCGACCAAGCATCCCTGCGATCGTGAAGTCATCGGCCGTGCCCGCATCGACGCCATAGCCGAGGTCCGCCATGGACGCGATTGTGAGCGCGCTGAGCGGGTTTGTGCCCTGATTGATAAAGCCGGTCATGAGCTCGTTGGTAAACAGCGACTCCCGCCAATGCGCCGCAAAGGTGCCCGAGCCGCCCGTATTGGCCAATGGAACACCTTCAAGATCGTCACGCCCCCGGAGGTTCCTGTATACGCTGAGCGACCGCCCGCCTGTGAAGACCGGGTCGCCAGGGCGCGACCGATCCACCAGGCCTTTCAGCATCCAGAGGGTTCCGAAGCCAAGCACATGCCCCATCTCGTGGATGATCACATCGTCAAGGGTCCCGTTGGCACGGAGGGCCTGGAGGTCACCGCCGTCGAATTCCATGACGCCCCGCACAGGCAACATCGTGTCCGGACGAACCAGGGTCGGTCCAGCCTGCCCCAGGATCATGCCCGGTCCATCGATATCGGTCACATCCGCGCTGATGGCGACACCCGCCTGAACCGCACCATCGACCCGAACAGGGGGTAGATCCACCGGGATAATCTGCGCCCACCGCGCGGCCGCCCTATCGAACACGTCCTGGTCCTCAGCAGAAATGTTTGGACCAAACTCCAGGGAAATCGTCAGTGCCATAGGTCGCGCTCTCAATCGCCCGCATCGCTCCAACGCTTTGTAGCACAGGCCAAGGAGACTTCACCTTTCCAGTTTGGAAGGTTTCAAGCCGCTAGCTTTCCCCATGGTGATCGCGCTATCTTGGACAAAACACCAGCCAATACGGGGAGCCCACCATGAGTGATCGGATTTCAGTCGATGTGACGGACGGCGTCGCCGATGTCCGCCTGATCCGCGGAGACAAGATGAACGCCCTCGACGAAGCCATGTTCGAGGCGCTGGTCGAAACGCCGAAACAACTCGACGCCAACCCTTCGGTGCGCTGCGTGGTCCTGTCGGGCGAAGGCCGGGCTTTCTGCGCAGGGCTTGATATGGGGAACTTCGGTAAAATGGCCGAAGGCGCCAGTGGCGGAAGTGGAGGTGGCGGACGTCCCGGCGGACGCAGCACCCTGGCAGAACGCACCCATGGCATCGCGAACCGGGCGCAGCAGGCCGTGTGGGGATGGCGCCAGCTGCGCATGCCAGTAATCACCGCAGCCCATGGCGTAGCGCTCGGCGGCGGGTTCCAGGTATTTCTGGGGTCCGACATCCGCTTTGTGCACCCGGACACAAAGCTGGCTATCATGGAAGTGAAGTGGGGACTGGTGCCCGACATGTCCTCGACCGCGATTATGCGAGAGCTGGCCGGCGACGATGTGGTGCGCGAGTTGACCTATACCGGCCGCATCTTCTCTGGCGTCGAGGCCAAGGCCTACGGCTTCGCCACCCATGTCTCCGACACCCCCCTCGATGATGCCATGGCTCTTGCCCGCGAGATCGCATCCAAGAGCCCGGACGCGGTTCAGGCGGCAAAAGCGATCTACAACGTGCTGCCGGACCGGTCCCAGGCAGAAGCGCTTCAAGCGGAATCCACCATCCAGGACGGATTGATCGGCACGCCCAACCAGATCGAAGCGATCATGGCGGGCATGCAGAAACGTACCGGAAATTTCATCGACGCTTAGGCCGTTTCCTCTCCCAGCGAGCGGTTGATGATGTCGGCTGAGTTCTGGGAGAGCCCCACCGCCTTCAACCGGACCAGTTCCGCCCTGGCAGACGCCTTCGCGACGGGCTCCAGCAGACGCCACTGCTCAAACGCTGTCAGAAGCCGGGCCGCAAGGGCTGGATTGCGCGCATCAATCTCTTCGCAGAGCCGCGACACCAGTTTGTGCCCACTGCCGTCTGGCGCGTGGAACGCGGCAAGGTTCTGCATGGCAAACGCGCCCAGTACGGCCCGCACGCGATTGGGGTTCCCAAGGGCGAAATCGGGATGGGCAATCAGCGTGTCGATCGCTGCGGTATCTTTTGCCAGGACGGCGCAGGCGCCGAACCATTTGTCGACGATCAGGGGATTGTCCGCCCACTGCGCGTGAAACGCCAGCACAAGCGGGTGATCCTGCCCGCCGGCCTCGATCAGGGAGCGCAGGCACGCCAATTGCTCCGTCATGTTCGTCGCCGCCGCGTAAAGCGTGGCCAACGTATTCAAAGCGCTGGCACCTTTGGTTCCCAGGCCCGCAATGATTGCGGTGCGAAGGGCCCGGATCCCGGCCTGTTCAGCGCTCGGTTCGAAGGGGGTCGGTGACGGGGCGGACAACACCTCCTCTCCAAGCGTCTCGATCACGGGGTGGATTGCAAGCGCCGCCCGCCACCGGTTCCGGGCCGCCTCGAGCGCAACGGCATCGGCTGGCGAGACCTTTTGGAACAGCTCGCCGACCGTCGGTGCGCGCAGCAACAGGGAGGCGAAGGCCGGATCGGCGCGGGAGGCCTCTGAAACGGCCTGGGCAACGGCATCCAACGCCGAAGGGTGCGGTGCATCGGTTGACCCGTTGGCCATATCCAGGATTGCCCGGGCCGTATGCTGTTGGAGAAGCTCCCACCGGTTGAAGGGATCGTTCTCGATTGACGCCATTTGCAGGCTGGTCTCGTCTGCCCCTCGCCAGTTCAGGATGATTGGAGCGGAAAACATACGATTGATAGACACCCAGGGCGTCTCGGGCACACCGTCGAAAACCACGTCTTGCCGGGACTGCTCCAGGACGATCAGGCGCTCCTCCAACACCGTGCCATTGGCCCCCAGGAGCGCCGTTTTCAGCGGGATGGGGACGGGCATCTTGTCTGGCTGTCCCGGCGTTGGCGGCGTCAACTGTTCGAGCGACAGGGTGAGGGTGCCGGTCGATGCGTCCCAGGTCTTGCCGGCGGTCACCACCGGTGTCCCCGCCTGGGCATACCAGCGCCGGAAACCGGACAGGTCGCGGGCGGCCGCTTCCTCGAAACAGGCGTAGAAGTCTTCTATCGTGACCGCTTCGCCATCATGGCGATCGAAATAAAGGCTCATGCCCGCAGAGAACGCATCGGGCCCGATCAGCGTCTTGAGCATGCGGATCAGCTCGGCGCCCTTTTCGTAGACGGTCGCGGTGTAGAGGTTATCGACGCTGCCATAGCTGTCTGGCCGCACGGGATGGGCGAGCGGCCCGGCATCTTCGGCAAACTGGCGAGCCCTCAGGCGGATGACGTCCTTCACCCGTTGCATGGGGCGCGAGCGCATGTCGGCACTGAACTCCTGGTCCCGGAAAACCGTCAGCCCTTCCTTGAGGCATAGCTGGAACCAGTCGCGGCAAGTGATGCGGTTGCCGGTCCAGTTGTGGAAGTACTCATGGGCGACAATCGACTCGATGGCTTCGAAATCCATGTCTGTGGCCGTGGTTTCATCGGCAAGGACATAGGCGGAATTGAAGATATTGAGGCCCTTGTTCTCCATCGCGCCGAAATTGAAATCGCGCACCGCCACGATGTTGAATACGCCGAGATCGTACTCGCGTCCGAACACCTCTTCATCCCAGCGCATGGACCGCTTCAGTGCGTCCATGGCATAGGCGGCCCGGGGGGCATCGCCCTTGTCCACATAGACCGCCAGGCCGACCTTTCGGCCCGATGCCGTGGTGAAGGCGTCCCGATAGACGTCATAGTCTCCGGCACAGAGCGCGAAAAGGTAGGATGGCTTCGGGTGGGGGTCGTCCCACTCGGCAAAGTGCCGCCCCCCATCGCAGTCGCCCGCCTCGCCGGGGGTACCGTTACTCAGGAGGGTTGGATAGGTCGTCTTGTCGGCTTCCAGACGGACGCTGAACCGGCTCATGACGTCAGGGCGGTCGGGCCAATAGGTGATCCTTCGGAACCCATGGGCCTCACACTGGGTGCAAAGCCGTCCCCCTGAAACATAAAGACCGGAAAGCGCGGTGTTCCTTTCCGGCGAGATGACGACCCGGGTTCTAAGCGCGAAGGCATCGGGCACGTCCGGGACCGTCAGCGTCTCCGCATCGACCGTGAAGCGATCTGCGGGCAAGGCTACCCCGTCGATTGCGATATCCTGCAGCGTCAGGTCCTCACCGTTCAGCACCAGCGGCCCGGGGGTCAGCCGCCGAACCTGCATCAGCGCATCAACACGGGTCTCTTCAGCGCCCAGGGTGAAGACGAGCCGAACCTGATCAATCGCGAATGCATACGGCTTGTAATCATCAAGCGCATAAGCGGGAGCATCGTCTGTACGCATGGGATGCAGTCCTTGCCAAAATTTAAGCACCCCGAGAGGCGCCAAGAGCGCTAGACTTGAACCGAGTGGGACCTCTTGCGCAAGGGTGGCGGCGTGAGGTCGATATCAATTGGGGCAGCGCCGCCGACCAGCCCGCGCCGTCTTCGACCCAGGAGGCTGAAACGATGGGAGCAGTTGCGATTCTGCCGCAATCGGCGCTGACGCTGATCCGCCGTTTGGCGGCTGTTTCCGCGCCATTCGGTATTGTGCTGCTGGCTTACCTGTCACTGCGGCCGCCCGGAGACGACCCCGCAATGGTGCTGCTACCCGACAAGGTGCTTCACATGACGGCCTATTTCGTGCTGGCCGCAGCGTGGCGACTGGGGTACCCGCAATTGCGCTGGTGGATGATCGCTGCCGGGCTTGCGCTGTGTGGCGGGGGCCTGGAAATCGCCCAAGGATACCTGCCCTGGGAGCGGACACCCAGTGCGTTCGACGCGTTCGCGAATCTCGTCGGCGTCGCCTGCGGCATTTTCGGCGCCGCCCCGTTCCGGCAACGCTGAAGCACGCTCTGGTTAGCCCGTATTTTCCAGCAGTTCCGGCTTCGTGTCGGGACCGATCTCATAGACGCTGCGCAGGACCAGCGATGCCAGCTTGACCTGTTCGAGCACGTCATCGGGCACATTGTCGACGTTATCGGCAACGACCTGGACGACGGTCGACAGGATCCGCAACATGCGCGGAGCGTTCGCGATGATCCGCGACTGGTATTCGATCCGCTGGGGGGCGCGATCGTATTCCGCCCCGGGGACCCGCCAACCGCCCCAGTCCTGTTCCTCGGTGACAACAACGGGGAATGTGCCGGGATAGGGGTGGTGGCCGGTGTGGCCGCTCTGCCAGCGGGCCTTGACCCGCAACACGCGCCACGTTTCGCGGGCGAGGTCTTCCTCGCCCGTCTCACTATCGCGAAGGTTGGCTTCCGACACCAATTCGTTGGACGTGAACTCCCGGCCCAGCCCCACGTCATAGGTGACACGCAGGGGCTCATCGACGCCTTTCACCCAATGGGGAATGACGGCCTCCACATGGGCAAAGGTGCCCACGGGTTTCACGTAAACCCGCTGGCTCTTGTGGAAAAGTGCCTTGGCCATGTCCTACTCCGACGCTTGCCTGAGCATATGGCACATCGGCATTGACGACCGATGAATTCGCCCTCGTAAAATCTTGCTAATACAGCCCAAAAGCGCGCGCCATCATCACTGCTCCAATGATCGTTACCAGGTACTTGACAATTTGTTTGAAATGACTGTCATTCATGCGTTTCAGCACTTCCCCGCCCAACCAGGTCGAAGCCATGGCGATGGGAATGGCGAGCGCAAGGAACCACACGGGCGGCAAGGCAGCCATGCCGGCGCTGGCGACCAGCGGTACGCTCCAGAACCCGATCTTGATCCCGTGGCTCACCGCCTGGGTGATAGACTTGGTGGCCACGATTTCCTGCCGGGTCATTCCGTTTCGCACGAAGAAAAGGTCCAGGAGCGGACCGGCGACCCCGGCGATCGTGTTCAACCCCTGGACAGCAAACCCGGCCCCAAGGGCATGGCCGCGCCGCTGGATATCCAGGTGCAGGCGTTCCTTCGGCAACCAGATCAGCAGCGGTGCCAAGCCCAGCAGAAAGTAGATGTGCTGCTTGTTCGGCTGCCAAGTGACAAGGAACAGCGCCGCCGTGCCCACCGTAGCCCCCGCGCAATAGCGCCAGAAGGCCGTCCAATCGACATCGTCCCTTAAGAGCCAACTTCGCCAGGCATTGGCCACCATCTGCAGGGACCCGTGAATAATCATCGCCATCGGCACGCTCACCGATGGCAGCGCAATCAGCACACCCATGAGGATGATCCCGCCTGCCATGCCGAAAATACCGGACAGGAAAGCTGTCACCGCCGAGGCAGCAAGGATGATGAAGGCGGCAACGGTTGTCATGATCGCTACCCGTCTAGACGCAGCCTTGGCATCTGGAAAGACTGGGTTTTCCCCGCCGCGCCACACCTCGCCCAGACGGGAACTAAGGCAAACTACGGATAGCGTTCCCGCGGTCATCCATCGACTTTGGCGCAAAACAAGCAGTCGCCGATTTGGGAGCCCGCCATGCACTTCGACTATAGTCCGAAAACGCAGGAATACCGCGAGCGTATCATGGCGTTCATGGACACCCACGTTTTCCCGAATGAGGAGGTCTTCGCCGCCCAGCATGCGGAAATCGGACGCTGGGCCGTGCCGCCAATTCTCGAGGACATCAAGGCAAGGGCGAAGTCCGAGGGGCTGTGGAACCTGTTCCTGCCGCCGAACCCGGAACACGATACCGAAGAGTTCCAGGGCGCAGGCCTCCTGAATTCCGAATACGCGCCGCTGTCGGAGCTGATGGGCCGCGTCGATTGGGGGTCAGAAGTCTTCAATTGCTCCGCGCCCGATACCGGCAACATGGAAGTGCTGCATCGCTATGGCAGCCCGGCACAGAAAGAGCAGTGGCTGCGACCGCTCCTGGCCGGCGAGATCCGCTCCGCCTTCCTCATGACAGAACCGCTTGTGGCCTCCTCGGACGCGACGAATATCGAAACATCCATTGTGCGCGATGGTGATGACTATGTGATCAATGGCCGGAAATGGTGGTCGTCAGGGCTCGGCGATCCCCGCTGCAAGGTCTCGATCATCATGGGAAAGACCGACCCGAATGCCCCGCGCCACCTCCAGCAAAGCCAGATCCTCGTCCCCAATGACGCGCCGGGTATCAAGATCCTGCGGATGCTGCCGGTCTTTGGCTATGATGACGCCCCCCACGGCCATGCCGAAGTGTTGCTGGAAGACGTGCGCGTTCCAGCAGAAAACCTCATCCTGGGTGAAGGACGGGGCTTTGAAATCGCCCAGGGCCGGCTGGGTCCTGGACGCATTCACCATTGCATGCGGACCATCGGTGCTGCGGAAGTGGCGCTCGAGAAGATGACGCGCCGCCTGCTTGCACGCGAAGCCTTCGGCAAACCCGTTGCCGAACACTCGATCTGGGAGCAGCGGGTTGGCATGGCGCGCACGAATCTGGAGATGTGCCGGCTACTCACGCTCAAGGCCGCCTACATGATGGATACCGTTGGCAATAAAGGCGCCCGCGACGAAATCGCGATGATCAAGGTTGCCGGTCCCAAGATCGCGCTCGACATCATCGACGATGCCATCCAGGCCCATGGGGGTGGCGGCGTCACCTCGGACTTCGGCCTTGCGCGCGCCTACGCCAATATCCGCACCCTGCGTTTGGCCGACGGTCCGGACGAGGTCCACCTGCGCGCCATCGCCCGCAGCGAATTCCGGAAGTACAGGGATGCAGAGACCTACCCAACCCACGCGATGGCCGCCGAGTAATCGGCATTTCTTCCGCCTAACGAGCCGGGTCCGATTGGCCATGGCTACCGCCAGGAATGTGCGGATAGGTCCGGGTCGAAAGTTAACAAAGTCTTGACCTGATTTCGGCCCAATGTGAATCTTCAATCGCTCCAGGCCGGCACGGTTTTCGTGCATGCCTCGAAAGGTTGGCAGAGTACGTACAAAGGGTTGGACATGGTCAGGACATCCTTGGCGAGCATGGCTTTCGCGATCGCCCTCGCGCTTTCCGCCCCGCCTGCGACAGCAGGGCCGGACGCCGAAGCGCTGATTGAAACGACAGCGAAAAGGATCGCAACCGGCGACTACCGGCCCGACGAAATTTCAGACCTCATCGATACGGTTCGCGTGGCCCGGTTCACCCTGGGCCGCCATGCCAGGACACTCCCCAGCGAGGACGTGGCACGCTATGTGGACGTCTTCGACACGGCCGTGCGGCGGGCGTTTTCCGTCGATGCCGGAAACGCGATCGAGGCCCGTGTCGAAGTTATCGGCTCGATAGACCGCTCGCCCACCGACAGCATCGTCACCACCCGCGTCCATGTGGAAGGGGAAGACCCCATGACGGTGCGCTGGCGCGTGATCGAACGCGGCGGGACGTGGCGTGTTGTCGACATCGAGACCTTCGGGCTCTGGCTGGCAATAGAACAGCGCGCCCAGGTGAACGCCATCCTCGACCGCAACGGCGCAACAATCGATGACGTGATCACAGCCTTCAACTCGCGCCTACAGTCGCCCGATAGCAGCGCCAGCCGGCGCGGCTGACCCGTCCAGTCAAAGCAGGCGCATGACGATCTCGCGGGCGATCGCCGCATGGGCATGATCGCGCTCGTCTGACATCGGTTCGGGAACGTTGAGAAAGCTGACGATCAGCAGGGGTCCCGTCTTGCCCAAAGGGTCGATCGCAAAGGCGACATCATTGGATTGGTCGTTGCGCGATGTGCCGGTCTTGTCGCCGGCAATCCAGTCGGTCGGCAGTCCGGCCCGCAACCGTCCAAGCCCGGTATCGGCATCGATCATCCAGCCCCGCAACCGCTCCTGGGATGACGCGGTCAACCCCTCTCCGAACAGCATGAACGCCATCAGGGACACCATCGCATCCGGCGTCGTCGTATCGCGCGGGTCACCTTCAGCGTTCTCGTTCAAGTCCGGTTCCCAGCGGTCAAGGCGGGTGACCGTATCGCCCAGCGCACGCAAGGCTGCGGTGAAGCCTGCCGGACCGTCGAGCGTGGCAAGCAGCAGGTTTGTGGCGGTGTTATCGCTCGTCGCTACCGCCGCAGCGCACAGCTCGCCCACGGTCATCGCGCCCCCGAGGTTTGGTTCGGTGACCGGTGAATAGGAAACCAGATCGTCTTCGGAAAAGGCGATCTCACGACCGAGTTGTTCCTCGCCGGCCTCCACCCGTCGCAGCACCAGTGCCGCCAAAACCCACTTGAAGCTCGAACACATGGCGTGGCGTTCATCGGACCTGTGGGTGAACCGCTCCCCCGTGCCGAGGTTGACCGCGGCCACCCCGATGCGGCCGCCGGTCGCGTCCGCGATATCCACAATTGGATCAAGCGGCAGGCCAGACGGCTCTTCCCCGCCCCCGGAACACGCTGGCAGGAGAGCGACCATGGACAAGCCAAAAAGCGCCGCACGTCGACTTGTCTGAAAGTGTTTGGGGATCCCTGCCTCCGCAGGGCGATTGCGGTGCTTGAGCATGGCTCGTCTCCCGTTTGGCGATGGCATAGTGCGCAATTCAGGCCGCATGGGGGCAGTTTCTGGGCACGTCGCCTTCGCCGTCTGGAGCATTCGGGGATTGAAATTTTGCTTTCACCGCGAAGAAACCGCGCGTTAGGGATGGGCGCTATGGAGCGTGTCATGACCCCTGCAGACCACAACCCCGCTACGATGTGTGTAAAACCGCGCTTCTGGGCTGCCGCATGGGAACGCGATACCGTCTCCCGGGCCCTCAGGGTCGCCGCAATCGTCGGCACCATCCTCGTCGCCATCAATCAGGGAGACCTGATCTTGTCCGGCGTCGCCCCACCGATCTGGAAACTCGTGCTCACATACTGCGTTCCCTACAGCGTCAGCACCTATTCTGTGGCCGCCTTCAAGGTGATGGACCGAAAAAGCGTTGCTGGACCGGCCAAGGATCGACAGGGCGCGGCTTGACCCTGCACGCCTGCGCTTGCAAGGGAAGGCATGTCCAAGACATTGCGCAACATCCTTGTCTTCCTGGTGATCCCATTGGTGATCCTTGTCGATCAGGTCACCAAGTGGATGGTGCTGTCGGAAGAGCGGTTAAACGCGCTCGATTGCCTGTCCGGGGCCGGACGATGTGGCACCATACCGGTTCCCGGTGTCATGGATTTCTCGATGGTCTGGAACCGGGGGATGAGCTGGGGAATGCTGCAGTCCGAAGGGATCATGCGGTGGGTTCTGGTTGCGGTATCGGTTGCCATCGCCGTCGGTTTTGCGGTCTGGCTTTGGCAAGTCACACGCTGGGTGACCGCGGTCGGCCTGGCGCTGGTCGTGGGCGGTGCCATCGGAAACGTCATCGACCGGGTGCGCTTTGGCGCGGTTGTGGATTTTTTCGACTTCAGCGAAATCTGGCCGCCCTACTTCTTCAATTATGTATTCAACGTCGCGGATGCGGCGATAACTGTCGGAGCTGTCTTGCTGTTTTTCGACCAGTTTATACTGTCCAAGGACGAAATTGCGGACAAGGCTTCGCCGCCCGCTTGAAACATCAGGAACCCCACCATGCGGACTAGTCTCGCCATACCCACCCTGGTTCTGGTTGCAGCCTTTGCGACTGGCTGCGCCGGGAGACCGGACTCCGGGATCAATGAGGGCCGCCAGGATGAATTCCTGGTTGTCACCAAGCCGCCCCTCACCGTTCCACCCGAGTACAATCTCAGACCACCGCAGGCGGGCCAGGCATTGCCGCTTGAAGTCGATCCGACCCGCAGCGCGACCATCACGGCGTTTGGCGAAACCCTCGGCCAGGGAGCGTCCGCATCGGAACGCGCCCTCGTCGCAGCAGCCGGGGCCAACGCTGTCGATCCGCTGATCCGGTCCCAGGTGGACTGGGAAGAGGCCGCCACGATCCGCAAGTCGAGGAGCTTGGCCGACCGGGTGCTGTTCTGGCGCGGCGATGAGGAAGAGCGTGCTGCCGCCGCCACCGACAATGCAACGGGCGGCGTGCCGGTTGTGATCGCCGACCCGCGGATGGGTCGCACCAAGCTTCCCGGCACATAGGCGCCCAACCCAAGGTCGATGATCAGCTCCCAACCGGTTAGCAGGAGGTATTCAGCCGTGGCGAGACGTTTTTTAGGTGCGGCCCTCGCCGCGGGCCTGTTGGCCTTTTCCGCAGCGGGTGACAGCGCGGAAACACCCGGCGCCTGGAGCCCGGACACGTTTACGCTCGATAATGGGATGGAGGTGCTGATCCTCCCAGATCACAGGGCGCCCGTTGTCACCCATATGGTGTGGTACAAGGTCGGTGCGGTCGATGAGGACCCTGGCAAGTCCGGCATCGCGCACCTCTTCGAACATGTGATGTTCAAGGAGACCGACGATATTGGCCCGGAAGAGTTCAGCTCCATCGTCCAACGCAGTGGCGGCCAGTTGAATGCCTTCACGTCGTGGGACTACACGGCCTATTTCGAGCGCGTGGAGAAAAGCCAGCTCGGCCTGATGATGGAACTCGAAGCCGAGCGGATGACCGATCTGATCATCAATGACGATCCCGACGGCCCGTTCATTTCCGAACGCGACGTGGTGAAGGAAGAGCGCCGCCAGAGGATCGAGAACAATCCCGGCGCCCTGCTGCAGGAAAAGGTGCTCAGCGCCTTTTGGGAGGGCCACCCTTACGAGATCACGATCATCGGCAAGATGGAGGAGGTCAACGCCCTCACACCCCAGGATGGCCTCGATTTCTACCGCAAGTACTACTCCCCGGAGAACGCCATCCTCGTGGTTGCCGGCGATGTGACCGCTGACGAGGTTCGCGTGCTGGCAGAACAGCACTATGGCGCCAAACAGCCCACGGGCCTTGTGGATGGCACACGAGGCTGGCGACCGGTCGAACCGATTTCGGAAACCCAACTCATCGTCCACACCGACCCGAAGGTGCGACAGCCCCAATGGTCGCGCTACTACCACGGCACCTCCCGCATCCGCGACAGGGACTTTGCGCTCGCCCTTGAAGTGGGCCTGGATGTCCTGGGTGGCGGCCAGACCAGCCGGCTTTACCAATCGCTGGTGGAAGACCAGAAACTCGCCATCGCCGTGGGAACCTCGGCCTGGACTTTCCTCCACGATGAAGGCCCAGCGGTGCTGTTCGCCACACCGGCCGATGGCGTCGACCTTGAAACCCTCGAAGCAGCCGTCATGGCCGAAGTCGCCGCCGCACTTGAGGAAGGCTTCGATGAGGCCGACGTCATCCGCGTCCGGAACAGCCAGGCCGCCAGCGCGATCTACGCCCGCGACAGCCAGACCGGAATGGCAAACACCTTCGGCGGCTGGGCCGCGATCGGCGGCGATATCAATGACTTGCTGACCTATCCCGACGATGTGCGCGCCGTGACCCCTGAAGCCGCGCTGGATGCTGTCAGGCGGGTTTTTGCAGAGGGCAAACCCTACATCGAAGGCCACCTGCTGCCGGACGAAGGAGATGACCAGTGATCCGCACCATCCCGCTCACGGCCATCGCTGTCCTGGCGTTGGCGGCCTGCCAGCAGGCCCTGCAACCGGTTGAACCCGATCCCGAAGCAGCGCGGACAACGCTCCAGCCGTCCGACCCCTATGCGACCATGGACGTCGCTGTCCATGGTGGCGACTTCGTCGAGATCCAGCAATTCACGACCCCTGGCGGCGTTTCAGTCTGGCTCGTCACCGAACCGTCAATTCCCGTCCTGTCCCTGCAGATGAGCTGGAAAGCCGGCACATCCCATGATCCCGACGGCCTGGAAGGCCTCGCCAATGCCGTGACCTACCAGATGAACGAAGGCGCTGGGGACCTCCCGGCCCTGGCCTTCCAACAGCGCATGGAAGAGCTAAACATGAGCTTTGGCTGCTCGGCCAGTTCCGATTGGACCTCGTGCTCCTCGTCCATGTTGACCGACAATGCAGCGGACGCCCTCGATCTGGTCGCCCTCGCTTTTGCCGAACCACGCTTTGATGATGGCCCGTTCGAGCGGCACAAGCGCGAAGACCTGATCGCGATCACCCAGCGCGAGACCCAGGCCGGCTTTCTCTCTTCAGAGGCCCTCGAAAACGCGCTCTATCCCGACCACGTCTACGCCCGCGATATCAGCGAAGAGAGCGTCGCCGCCCGGACGCGCGAGGCTGCCCTCGCCCATAAGGACGTCCTCATGACCAGGGATACGCTTTTGGTCACGGCCGTCGGAGCGATCACGCCCCAGGCGTTGGCACCCCTTCTGGACGGCGTCTTCGCCTCCCTTCCCGAGACCAGCGACACCCCGGGATTTGCACCCATCACCCTACCCGACGCCCCCACCGATCCCATCGTCATCGACTTGCCCCAGCCCCAGAGTCTCGTGCGGTTCGTGGCGCCCGGTCCCGCGCGCGACGACCCTGATTTCTTTGCTGCATCCGTGCTCAACTACACCGTCGGCGGCGGCGGATTTGAAAGCCGGATGATGAAAACCCTCCGCGTTGAACAGGGCCTGACCTACGGCGTACGAACGGGGCTGAACTGGACGAGCGACTACCTCAAGATCTGGCAGGGGTCGGGTCAAACCAAGAATGAAAGCGCGGGTGAGTTCATTGCCGGCGTGAAGGACGAACTGGGCAAGGTCGTCGAAAACGGCATTACCGAACAGGAGCTGTCGGATGCCAAGGCCTACATGATCGGCTCCTACCCACTCGGCTTCGACAGCAATGCGAAGATCGCCGGCAATATGATGGGGGTGCGCCAGCAGGCCCTCGGTGTCGACTATTTCGACCGCCGCAACGCGGCCATCGCCGCCGTCACCCTTGAGGACGTCAACCGCGTCGCCCGGGACTGGTTGGCGCCCGAAAAGTTCACCTTTGTGGTCGTGGGCGAGCCCGAAGGCCTGATGACCGCCGGCACGGACACTGCCGGTTAGGCCGAAAGGCCCGCGGCCGCCAGCGCTTTCACGGCCAGGGCGTCGCGGGGGGTGATGTCGGCATAACCCTCAAGCGCGGTGCCTGGGTCGAAGTATTTCCAGCTCCGCGCGCACTTTTGGCCGGATGCCTGACCCGGCTGCACGGCAACGCCAGGCACATCTTCGAGGGTAAAGGCGCCGCCGGGAGCCTCACCGGCAACCAGCGATGCATCCGACGTGATGAAGATCTCTGCTGCGTCTTCGCCCTCGAAGGCCTCGATAAGGGCGGTATCGCTGACGTGGACCTTGGGCGCAGCCTCCAGTGATGAACCGATGCGTTTTTCCCGCCGCTCAATCTCCAGGGCGCCGGTGACCACCCGGCGCACGGTAAAGATCTTCGCCCAGCGTTCGGCTAACGCCTCATCACGCCACGCCTCGGGGGTTTCGGGGAACAGCAGCAGGTGGACGCTGTCGGCGCGCGCGGCAAACGGGCTTTCCAGGAACGCTTCTTCCGTGGTGAACGGCATCACCGGGGCGAGCCAGCACAGCAGCCTTTCCAAAACGGCGGCCATGACCGTCCGCGCGGCGCGGCGGCGCATCCCGTAGGTCTTGGCGTCATCGTCCCAATGGTCGGCGGTCGCGGAAACGGGATCGCAATAAAGACTGTCCTTGCGGATATCGAAATAGACGGCCGAAAGGTCCACCGTCGCGAAGTTGACCATTGCCGCCATCACGCGCTTGAAGTCGTAGGTTCGGTAGGCCTCTCGCACCAGCCCGTCGAGGTCGAAGAGCCGATGCAGCACCCAACGCTCGAGGCCTGGCATATCCTCGACGGGCACGGTTTCGACCTCAGCATGAAAGCCATCCAGGGCCCCCAGCAGGTAGCGCAACGTGTTCCGCAGCCGCCGATAGCTTTCGACCGTGCCCTTCAGGATCTCATCGGAAATCCTCAGATCCTCGGTGAAGTCGCCGGACGCCGTCCAGATCCGCAGGATTTCGATGCCGTACTGCTTCTGGATCTGCTCCGGCTCGATCGTGTTGCCGATCGATTTCGACATTTTCTTGCCTTCGGCATCGACAATGAAGCCGTGGGTCAGCACCTGTTTGTAAGGGGCAATGCCCCGCGTGGCACAGCTCTCCAGCAGGGAGGACTGGAACCACCCCCGGTGCTGGTCGGAGCCCTCCAGATAGAGGTCAGCCTTGCCCGTGGCCTCGTCGATGACGCCCCGTTTACGCAGGCAGAACGCATGGGTCGTGCCGCTGTCGAACCAGACATCCAGCACGTCGGTCACCTTCTCCCAGCCCACAGGTTTCACCCCGCTGCCCTTGAAGAAGTCTTCGGCGGGCGTGGAGAACCAGGCCTCGACCCCCCCCTTTTCGATGGCGGCAATGATCCTCTTGTTGACCGTCTCCGCCTGCTTTTCCGTCAGCGCAGCGGTGTGGGGCTCGCCATCCCCGTTGACGAAAATCGTCAGCGGTACGCCCCAGTTCCGCTGGCGCGAGACCAGCCAGTCGGGCCGGTCCTTCACCATTGCCGTCAGCCGGTTTCGGCCCTGGGGCGGGAAAAACTCCACCCCTTCCAGCTCGCTCAGCACATAGTCGCGCAACGCCTTGCCATCCTTGCCCGGCGTGTCCATGGCGATGAACCATTGTGGTGTTGCCCGCCGGATCACGGGTGCCTTGGAGCGCCAGGAATGGGCGTCGCGGATCGTGGTCACCCCCCGGGCCAGCAGGTTCCCGCTCTCGGCGAGCAGCTTGATCACCGTATCATTCGCCTTGCCCGGCTGGCCGCGTTTCTTGCCAGAGGTGCGGATGATATCGAGGCCGGCAAGCGGGGCGGGGACCTCGGACGTGTAACGCCCGTCGGCATCGACGATCTGGCGGATGTCGGAGACGAGATTGTTGTGAGCGATCCACACTAGGAAGTCATCTTCACCGTGTGCTGGCGCGGTGTGTACAAAGCCCGTACCGGCGTCATCAGTTACATGGTCACCGGAGACAAGCTGAGCGTTGCCCCAATAATCGCCAGCCCAATCTGCATCGAAGAATGGATGGCGCGCCCCGACGATACCAGCGGGGTCAATGTCTCTCATACGCTCAAACTTTGAGACCTTGGCGGCGTCCATTACGCTCGCCGCAAGCTTGTCTGCCAGAACGAGCTTTTCGCCGGCGCGAGCATAAGGAGGGAAACCCAACTCCTCTTCACTCATCACTTCGCTGACTTGATAGAGCCCGTACGAGATCACCGGATTGTACGAAATTGCCTGGTTGGCAGGGATCGTCCACGGCGTGGTTGTCCAGATGACAATGGAGGCGCCGTCCATGTCCCGACTGAGCTCGGTATCTAGTTTTCTGCCGTCACCGATTGGGACACCGTTCCAAGGAAACTTCACCCAGATCACCGGCACCTTGCGGTCATGGTATTCCACTTCCGCCTCGGCCAGCGCCGTTCGTTCCACAGGGCTCCACATCACCGGTTTGGCGCCGCGCACGAGCCGGCCGGTCATCGCCACGCGCAGGAATTCCTCGACAATGGATGCCTCGCTCTCGAATGCCATGGTGAGATAGGGATCATCCCAATCGGCCTCGACGCCCAGCCGCCGGAACTCGGCCTTCTGCACCTCGACCCATTCGGCAGCATACTCGCGGCAGGCCTGTCGGAACTCTGCCGGGTCCACATCATCCTTCGACTTGCCCTTGGCGCGGAACGCCTCTTCCACCTTCCACTCGATGGGTAGGCCGTGGCAGTCCCAACCGGGAATGAAACTCGCGTCAAAGCCCAGCATCTGGCGCGAGCGAACCACCGTATCCTTCAGGATCTTGTTCATCGCCGTGCCGAGGTGGATGTGTCCGTTCGCATAGGGGGGACCGTCATGGTAGACGAACGGTTTGGCGCCGCGGGCGGCCGCTTCTTGCCGCATGCGTCCATAAAGATCCAACCCGTTCCAGCGCTCGATCCAGGCGGGCTCGCGCTTGGGCAGGCCCGCGCGCATGGGAAAGTCGGTCTTTGGCAGGAACAGGGTGTCGCGATAGTCGCGAGCGGCGTCGGCAGCAGTGTCAGCAGGCATGATCGGCGTGGTCACTCAGTTGAAGGGTCGGAAAGCGCGAAGGCGATGGCATAACCCGGCCCGGGCGACGCGTGAAAGGCCAGCGTCAGCCGCGAACCGGGCCGGTAATTCGTATTGAGCGCCGAATATCCATGGTTTTGGTGTTAACCGAGCCTGCCCGAACCGTCCATCCCGAAGGTGCCTCCGGCCGATGGTGGCGCGGTCAAACCTGCCGCCTGACCCATCGGATATTTCCGCCATCGAAAGACTTTTGGTCACACCACAGCGTCTCAATGGTCACCGAAACCCAGCTCAAAACTGCGTAAACGCTTGAAATACAATGCATTAGAAGAGTGTTGCAATTCCGAGACAGCCCCTGCACAACTCAGTTCATGGTTGGACAATGAAAGAGTAGGCCGGCACACACAGCAACAGGGACCCTCGGGCCCCCGCCAAAGGAGCAATGTTTGACCGATCCAGACACCGAAGCTGATTACGAAACCGATTATGAAATCGGCCAGGACAATGTCGAGGTCATGGGGCTCGACATCCACAATCCAGTCTTCTTCCTGGCAGCCGGAATGATCCTCACCTTCTGCCTTGCCGCCCTGGCAATGCCGGACATGGCGGCGGCTGCACTGAACGGGGCGCGCGACTGGACCATCAACACCTTCGACTGGTTCTACGTCCTGACCGTCAACTTCGTGTTCCTGTTCTGCGTCGGCATTGCCGTCTCCTCATTCGGACGCATTCGCCTTGGGGGCAAGGACGCCAAGCCAGAGTTTTCGACGCGGTCGTGGCTCGCAATGCTGTTTGCCGCCGGTGTCGGCATCGGGATGGTGTTCTATGGCGCCGCAGAGCCACTCGCCTACTATAGTGACTGGGCCGGCACGCCCCTCAATGCCGAGGCGTATTCATCCGAAGCGGAACGGCTCGCCTTCGCCGCCACCATCTTCCACTGGGGCATTACGCCGTGGGCGATTTACGCGGTTGTCGGGCTGGCGCTGGCCTTCTTTGCCTACAACAAGGGCCTTCCGCTGACGATCCGGTCGGCGTTCTACCCCCTGCTCGGTGAACGAATCTGGGGCTGGCCCGGACACATCATCGACCTCATCGCCGTGATCGCGACCCTTTTCGGGCTGGCCACGTCGCTTGGCCTCGGCGCGCGCCAGGCGGCCAGTGGGCTGGAGTTCCTGTTCGGCATCGAGGCCAACCTGCTGTCCCAGGTCCTGATCATCTGCCTGATCACGTCGCTGGCGATTGTTTCGGTCGTCCGCGGTCTCGATGGCGGTGTGAAAGTGCTCAGCAACATCAATATCGGTCTGGCCCTGATCGTCCTGCTCTATGTCATCACCGTGGGTCCGACACTGGAGATCTTCACGGGTTTCGGCGAAAACACGGTGGCCTATGTCGCAGCCATCCCAGCGCTCAGCAACTGGATCGGCCGGGAAGACGGGGCGTGGTACCACGACTGGACGATCTTCTACTGGGCCTGGTGGATTTCCTGGTCCCCCTTCGTCGGCATGTTCATCGCCCGGGTGTCGAAGGGCCGGACGATCCGGGAGTTCATGACCGCCATGATGGTGGTCCCCACGGCCGTCGTGATCATCTGGTTCACGGCGTTCGGGACAACGGCCATCGAACAGGTGAAGGCCGGTGTCGGCAGCCTGCCAGGCGGGATCGACGACGTATCGATCGTTCTGTTCCAGATGCTCGAAAACCTGCCCTTCGGCGGGATTGTGTCTTTCGTGGCGATCCTGCTCCTGTTGGTTTTCTTCGTCACCTCTTCGGACTCGGGATCGCTGGTGATCGATTCCATCACCGCGGGCGGCAAGCTGCACGCACCGGTGCCCCAACGGGTCTTCTGGGCGACCATGGAAGGGCTTGTGGCCATCGTTCTTCTGGTGGGCGGCGGTGCAAAAGCGCTCTCATCGCTCCAGGCCGGCACGATCACGGTCGGATTGCCCTTTGCGGTGGTTTTGCTGATTTGCTGCTACAGCCTGTGGCGCGGTCTGAGGGGCGATCCCGCCATGACGGGTGAGCCTGATTCGGGCGCCGCAGTGACCCAAGCCGAGTAGCGACCCCCTACCCGACCGGGTCCTCGTCAAACGTCAACGGGCCCCGCTCGACGAGGACGGCCCCCTCGCGAATGTCGATCTCATAGACCGAGAGGCTGCGCTCGGTGGTGCCATCCTCTGCAAAGCGGAACAGGCCATTCACGCCGCGGAACCCGTCAGGGTCAGTTATGCCGGTCTCATCAATCCCGCGGCGGGCCCGCTGCAGCACGATCGCAATAGAAGCCGCATCATAACCCAGTGGCGCCAGCGAGGGCGCCTCGCGCCCATAGACCTGCTGGTAACTTGCGCGGAACGTCTCGATCGCTTCGGGAGGCGGTGCCGCAAACCAGGCGCCATTCAGGGTCGGCTCACGCAGGGCCAGGGGATCCTGCAGCCATCGGCTGGTGCCCAGCATCCGGATCCGCCGGAAATCGACGCCAAAATAGGGAATCAGCGGGGCGACCCCCCGCAGCCGGCTGCCGTCTTCGGGGATCATCAATGCAATCCGGTCGGGGCGGAACTCGATCTCCTGTTTCAGGACTTCAGCCACCACTTCCGCCGCTTCAACCGGGGCTTCGTTGGCTGGGTCATAGAACTGGGTCACGGAAATCGCTGCACCCACGGCGGCCGCTTCGGTGCGCAAGGCGGCCTCAACGCGGCGGCCATAGCCGTTGGCGGGGCCCAGAAACGCGAAGGTCTCCACGCCGAACTGGCGGGCGTATTGGACAACCCGCGCCACTTCTTCCTCAACCGATAGCGTGGCGAGAAATGCCCCCGTACCGGCAGCATCGGGGTCGTTGGAGAAGGCGATCACAGGCGCGTTCGCTTGCCGGGCGATGTCGCGGACAGACTGGACGCTGCCCGAGAACAAGGGACCCAGGAAAACGTCCGCCCCCTCCGAGACCGCTTCCATCGCGGCCTGGGTCGCCCCGAAAGGCGTACCGCCGGTGTCCTTCGGAATGATCAGGAAGTTCGTATCACCCTGTTCGAACAGGGCCAGTTCGATGGCGGCCAGCAGGCCCTGGGCCTCGGCCTGGACGGTACGGTTGGGATGGGAAAACGGTAGCAGGACGGCGGCCCGCGTGACATCGCGCCCAACCATGTGTGGCGGGGTCAGCGCGCCTTGCAAAGCATCCTCTTCCGTCACCACCACGACGGGCGTGTCGATCGGTTCAGGCGCCGTGGTCTCGGCCTCTGCGATCGGATCGACGCGGGGGTCGCCCGTCGAGATCGGAACCGTCGGCCGGGTCGGCCCGCCGGCACACCCGCTCAGCAAGAGCCCTGCGAAAAGGAGGCTTGGCGCAAGGGCAAACCCGCGCAATGGTCGATGCGATGCCATCCTCTGATCCTCCATCCGATCCATCCCAATCACCGTCCGGCCCATCCGCTGCCAGGGCTGCCGGCCAATCCTGGCGCGACCCTAGGGCGGGCCCCGACGGCGAGCAAGCCGGCGCACCGGGTGTTCCGCTTGCCCCAGGGCTTTACGTTGTTTCCACGCCGATCGGCAATCTCAGGGACGTGACGCTTCGCGCGCTCGATATCCTGTCTTCGGTGGACCAGATCCTGGCTGAAGATACGCGGGTCGCCCGAAAGCTTCTGGACGCCTACGGCATAAAGGGGTCGGTGACACCCTATCATGACCACAATGGGGCGCAGCGAAGGCCCGGCATCATCAAGGCCCTGGCGCAGGGTGAAACAATTGCCCTGGTCAGCGACGCGGGAACGCCGCTCATCTCCGACCCCGGTTTCAAACTCGTGCGTGACGCCGCTGCAGCAGGCGCCCCGGTGTTTCCGATCCCAGGCGCGTCGGCCCTTCTCTCCGGCCTGGTTGTCGCCGGCCTGCCGAGCGACCGGTTCCTCTTCGTCGGCTTCCTGCCGCCAAAATCGGCTGCCCGGACGGCCGCCCTCACCGTATTGGCCAATGTGGACGCCACCCTGGTCGCCTTCGAAAGCGGACCGCGGCTGGCAGGCATGCTCTCCGATGCGGCATCGACCCTTGGCGATGCGCGTCCCGCTGCCGTGGCCCGGGAATTGACCAAGCGGTTCGAAGAAACGCGCCGCGATAGCCTCGGAAACCTCGCCCGATACTACGGCGAAGCCGGTGGCCCAAAGGGCGAGATCGTCGTCCTCATCGGTCCGCCCGTCCACGACGCCGTGACGCCGCGGGACCTTGACGATTTCCTGGAAACGGCCCTCGAAGACCTGTCGGTCAAGGCCGCTGCCGAGGCCGCATCCGATGCGCTCGGCGTACCCCGCCGAGAGGCCTACCAACGCGCCCTTGCGATAAGGGCGGCGCGAAATGGCTGACCGGCAAAAGGCCGAAGCCCGGGGGCGCCGCAGCGAATGGCTGGCCGCCTGGTCCTTGCGCATCAAGGGTTATTCCATCCTCGCCACCCGGCTGAAGACCCACCAGGGCGAGATTGACCTCGTCGCGCGTCGCGGCAGCCTTCTCGTCTTCATCGAGGTGAAGGCCAGGCCCACCGTCGATGCTGCCGTGCTTGCGATCACGCCGAAGTCCCGGCGCAGGATCGAAACGGTCGCATCGAACTGGGCCGGTCGGATCGACCCCGAAGGTCGCCTCGGGCGCCGCTTCGACATCGTTGCCGTTCGGCCCTGGCGCTGGCCGGTGCATATCCGCGATGCCTGGCGCCCCGATTTTGCCGTATGGCGACGCTAGAACTGCGTTGCAATTGTGGCCAATTCGCGCGAGCCGTCACCGACGGTCCCATGGATGCGTCCCCAACCCTGCTGTTCCACGCCCTGACGGAGAGCCCGACGATGACCATACTGCCCCCCCAAACCTTCGCGCTTCTGGGCGTCATCCTCACGACGACACTCACAGGGTGCGCTGCGGCCGTGGTCGGAACAGCCGGCGCCGTTGGCGTCGCATCCGTCCAGGAACGCAGCGTTGGCGCAGCCATCGACGATGCCGGCACCTCGAACGAGATCAAGTCTCGTCTGTTGTCAGAGCGCGGCTATGGCGAGGTTGATGTGGAAGTCGAAGGCGGCCAGGTCCTTTTGACAGGCCGGGTCAACACACCGGAAGAACGGGTTCGCGCAGAAGATGTGGCGTGGAGCGTATCCAGCACCGTAAGCGTTGCCAACGAGATCAATATTGAACCGCCCGGCGGCTTCATTTCCAACGTTTCCGACGAATTTACCACCGCCCGCGTCCGGGCCGCGCTCCTTGCCGCGTCCGATGTGCGAAGTGTCAACATCAATATCGAGACCTATGATGGCGTCGTTTACCTGATGGGCCTGGTGCGGAGCCAGTCAGAACTGGAAGAGGCCGCCGAGAAGGCGTCCTTCGTTCGCGGCGTTAAACAGGTTGTATCCTTCATGCGGGTCAGGGAGGCCCGGACGCGTCAGCCTGCGCCCGTCTCCGTCGGGCAAGCCTCTTCCCAAAGCACGGCGACTCCGCCATCAGAATACCTGACCGATGTCGATGAATTGCTCGGCGGAACAGGGTCCTGACCGTGCGCTCCCTGCGTGACGGTGGGGTGAGGAGGCTGCATGAACACCGAAGGGCGCCTGCGCGTCGCAATCCAGATGGATCCCCTCGAAGACGTGAACGTGGATGGCGATACGACGTTCGCGCTGGCCGAGGCCGCCCAGGAGCGAGGGCATAGCCTGTGGGTCTACGGTCCCAAGGACCTCACCTATGATTATGGCCGGGTTCTGGCGCGGGCACGGCCGACAACGGTGCAGCGCGTCGCCGGTACGCCGGGCATTTTCGGGGACGAAGCGCTGCTCGACCTGGCCGCCGATGTGGATGTGGTCCTGGTTCGGCAGGACCCGCCCTTCGACATGGGTTACATCACCACGTGCCATATCCTCGAATTGGTCGCCCACCAGACCCTGGTGCTGAACAACCCGGCGAGTGTTCGCTCGAATCCGGAGAAGCTTTTTCCGCTACTCTACCCCGACATCACACCGCCCACCTTGATCAGCCGTGATCTCGCGGCCATCGACGCGTTCCGCGCGATCCATCAGGATATCATCCTCAAGCCGCTCTACAGCTATGGTGGAAAGGGCGTTTTCCGCATTCGCCCCGGTGATCCGAATCTCTCGGCGCTGACCGAGATGCTGCTGGCTGGCTCACCTGAACCGGTTATCGCGCAAGCGTTTCTGCCGGCCATTGCCGAAGGTGACAAGCGTATCATCCTGATCGATGGCGACGTGGTCGGCGGTTTCAATCGTATCCCGCAGGGCGACGATACGCGCTCGAACATGCGGGTTGGCGGAGCACCGGTTCCGATCGACCTCAGCGACACCGACCGGGCAATCTGCGACCGGATTGGGCCAGACCTCAAACGGCTGGGCCAGATGCTGGTGGGACTGGACGTTATCGGCGACAAGCTCACCGAGGTTAACGTCACCTCGCCCACGGGTATCCAGGTTCTCAAGCGGTTCACCGGGATCGACGCGGCAGCACTGTTCTGGGATGCGGTTGACCGGAAACGCCGGGAACGCGCTCAGGATCGGTGATATTTACGAATCTTTACGGTTCGTTCTTTTAATGTTCCATAATGCATGTTAACGCTTTCCGAAATGGCGGGGGGCACATGGTAAATCGCATCACCACATTTGCGTTCGAGGGCATTGAGGCCAAACCCGTTGACGTGCAGGTCCACATCATGGGCGGCAATCCCATGGTCCAGATTGTCGGCTTGCCCAGCAAGGCTGTTTCCGAAAGCCGCGACCGCGTTCAGTGCGCTTTCTCCGCCATGGGGCTGGCGCTCCCTCCGAAACGGGTGGTGGTGAACCTCGCACCGGCAGACCTTCCAAAAGAGGGTAGCCATTACGATCTCGCTATCGCGTTGGCCATGCTTACGGCCATCGGCGTGTTGCCGAGCGATGCGCTCGATGGCCATGCCGCGATGGGAGAACTCTCGCTCGACGGCGCCCTGGCCGAAACCGTCGGTATCCTGCCCGCGGCCATGGCTGCGGAAGGCATGGGGCTGCGCCTGGTGTGTCCTGACGCCTGTGGCGCAGAGGCAGCCTGGGCCGGTGATGGCGCCATTGCCGCCCCGTCCCTCCTGTCGCTCGTCAATCACTTCACGGGCCGAACGATCCTGTCGCCACCGAAAACCGCGGGCCTTGTTGACCCCCCGCCCGGTCCAGACCTCAGGGACGTGAAGGGACAGGAAGGGGCCAAACGCGTGCTGGAAATCGCCGCGGCAGGCGGTCACAACCTGGTCTTCTGCGGCCCGCCCGGATCGGGAAAATCAATGCTGGCCCAGCGGTTGCCCGGCCTGTTGCCGCCCCTTTCGGCGCAGGAACTGCTCGAAGTCAGTCAGATTCAATCGGTCGCAGGTCTCCTCGAACGCGGACAGCTGTCGCGCCAGAGGCCCTACCGCGCGCCCCACCACAGTGCGTCCATGGCGGCCCTTGTCGGCGGCGGCATCCGGGCGAAACCTGGCGAGGTTTCGCTGGCCCACCATGGGGTTCTTTTTCTCGATGAACTGCCGGAGTTTCCGAACCAGGTGCTCGATAGCCTGCGCCAACCGATCGAAAGCGGCGAGGCCGTGGTCGCCCGCGCCAATCGCCATGTAAAGTATCCCGCCCGCTTCCAGTTGATCGGCGCGATGAACCCCTGCAAATGCGGCGGCGGCCCCGGCGAGGCTGCGTGCCGGCGCGCGCCCCAGTGCGCCCTCGACTATCAGGCCCGGCTGTCGGGCCCTTTCCTGGACAGAATCGACCTCTTTTACGATACACCACCCGTGACCGCGACCGACCTCTCCTTGCCGACGGCATCGGAAGGGTCGGCCGAAGTGGCAGCCCGCGTGGCTGCCGCCAGAGCCGTCCAGGCCGAACGTTTCAGCGATGCCGCAGCCGATCAACGACGGCCGATCAACGCCGACGCCACCGTACCGGACCTTGATCGGGTTGCCGTGCCAGACGAACGGGGTGCGGCGCTCCTGTCGGAGGCGGCACAATCACTGTCGTTGACAGCCCGCGGCTATCACCGTGTCCTGAAAGTGGCACGCACCATTGCCGACCTTGATGGCAGTACCGCCATTGCCAGGGTCCATATCGCAGAGGCGCTGTCGTATCGCCGCCGGCCCCCTGGCGAGACACCGACGCATAGCCCGGCGGGCAGGGCGGCGCAGACACTGGCCAGGTGATGGCACGCGCTCACAACCTTGAATTAAGGCGTTCATGGCAGGTAGGCGCCATGACCGAACCCACGCGCCAGTCCCGCCCGGAACAAACGTTTCTCGCCACGGCGAGCCACGAAATCCGAACCCCCTTGAACGGCATCCTCGGCACCGTTTCGCTGCTGCTGGAAACGGACCTGTCGCCGGCCCAGAAGGATTATGTGGAAACCATCCAGTCATCGGGGGCGAGGCTTCTGGACCTCCTTAACAATGTGCTCGACCATGCGCGGCTCGATGCAGGGGCGATCCAGGTTGAAACCGAACCCTTCTGCCCGATCAGCCTGGCGCGGGAAGTGACCGAACTCCTGGCGCCCCGCGCCCATGCCAACGGTCTGGACCTGGCCGCCCGCGCCCTGACCCTGCCGCTTCCGACCATGGTGGGTGATGCGGGCCGTATCCGGCAAATCCTCTTCAACCTGGTTGGGAATGCGCTGAAGTTCACTGAAACCGGCGGTGTGCTGCTGGACGTCGATGCAACACCCGATGGCGTGGTCTTCCGCGTCATGGATACAGGTCCCGGAATTGCCCCCGCCGACAGGGCCCGCCTCTTCGAGGCGTTCGAGCAGTCAAGCGTTGCAGATGCCCACAAGGATGGCGGGGTCGGGCTTGGGCTTTCGATCGTGAAACGCATGACCGGGCTTCTGAACGGAACCATCACGATCGCCGGTGCGCCGGGTTGGGGAACGGCATTCAACGTGGCTATTCCGCTTGACCGTGCGAACCTGCCACCCAGCCACGACCTGCCAGCATTGGGTTTGACCGTGGGATTGGCGGGGTTGCCGCCGGCGACTGCCCTCAGTGCTGCCTCATCGCTTGTGGCGGCAAATTGCACCGTGGTGAACATCGAGCGCCCTGACAGCCAGACCGCAACCCTCGACATTATTCTGCTTGGCGCTGGCTTGTCGCCCAATCGGGTCACCCAACTGGCCCGGTCGGCGCCATCCCTTGTCGTCCTGCGGCCCGAGGATCGCGGCGCCATCGGGCATTTCCGGTCGCTGGGCTGCAAGGGCTGGCTGATCCGCCCGCTTCGAAGCACATCGACGGTCGAACGTGTTTTCCTGACCCATGGCGGGCGGCATGATGACGATGACCCCGTCGCCACCCAAGGGACAGGGCGGGTCCTGATTGCCGACGACAACCCCGTGAATGCCATGATTGCGCGGCGCGCCTTGGAATCGGCTGGTTTTACGATAACCGTCTCTTCGACTGGAGCAGAGGCTGTGGAAGCCGCTGAGATTGCCACGCCTGATTTTGTCTTGATGGATCTGCGAATGCCTGTGATGGACGGTTTTGAAGCAACGCGTCGCCTGCGGCAGAAATCCTATACGGGTCCGATCGTTGCCCTCTCGGCAGAAGTGAACCCCGACGTGGAGCGCCGGGCCCGGGAAGCGGGCGCTGACCAGGTGGCCGCAAAGCCGATTGATGCGGAAACGCTTCGCCGAATGGTGGTCAGCTGGACTCGGAAGCGCGCGGCATGACCGATGCCGCCATCAGCGAGAAACCGCAACCGCGCCTCGTGCGGGCCATGGCGTCGCTCCGCGACCGCAGAATGGCCGCCATGCTCATCCTGTCGTTTTCGGCAAGCCTCCCCTACGGAACCATCGTTGGCACGCTGACGGCCTGGCTGACCGAGTATGATATCGGGCCCGCCGTCATCGGGAACTTCTCGCTCGTGACCCTTGGCTATGCGTTCAAGTATCTGTGGGCTCCTGCGTTCAAGGATCCCCACCAGCTGCCCTTTCTGCCCATTGGTGGCCGCCGGTCCTGGCTGATCGCCTTGCAGGGTTGCATGGCGGTCATGCTCCTGGCCCTGGCGTTGACCAATCCGTCGGAGAACATTGCTCTGGTGGCCGTTGTCGCCTTCGCAATCGGGCTCCTGTCGCCAAGCCATGACATCGTGCTCGATGGCTGGCGGATCGAGGTGGCGCGCAATGACGAGGACAAGGACCTCATGTCGGCGCTTTACCAGTTCGGCTACAAATCCGGGATCTTCGTGACAGGCTTCGGCGCGCTCTTGCTGGCGGCCCGGTTTGGCTGGCCGGTTGTCTTCATCATGATTGGCACCTTCGTCGCGCTGACCATGATCGGCAGCCTCCTGGCGCCCGAACCGGAAACGGTCGAACGGTCAGCCGGTACGCGCACGAGTTTCCTGCCCAGTCTGCCAGATGGGGTTGCCGTGCCAGCCATCGCCATATTGGGGATCGGCTGGGCAATCGCCCTGGCCATGATTGGCGGGTTTGTATGGACAGCGCTGATCGTCGGCGCAGAGGTGCGAGGCAGCACGTTCGTGCGCCAGCAGGGGCCCTGGATCGTGTTCCTGACGGTCATGCTGCCCGCTGCGCTGTCGGCAGTCCTGGTGTTCCGCTATCGCAGCACGCCCACGACAACCTCGATCGCCGGGAGCACGCCGGCCTCGCTTCCGCCCGTCGCGGGCGTTCTGTTCCGCGCCGTTTTCGATCCGCTGATGGAGTTGATTGCGCGGCTCAAATGGGGAGCCGTCCTGGTCGTGCTCCTGGCCCTGTCCTACCGCTTCACCGATGCGGTCTGGGGCTCATTCGCCTACCCGTTCTACCTGGGCGAGAATTTCGGGGCCCTCGGTCATACACTGGACGATGTCGCCATCGCATCGAAGTTCTTCGGCGTTCTCGCCACGATATTCGGGGCCTTTATCGGGGCCGTCCTGATCGCGGCTATTGGCCGAATGCCGGTCTTCTTCATCGGAGGGATCATCGCCGCCGCCACCAACCTGCTCTACGCAGACCTTGCGGCCGGCGCGGTTGTACTGGACGGGTTTCTGTCGGCCACCGGGCTCGACTTTCCCCTCGTGGTCTTTGCCAAATGGGCCGCGACCATCCAGCCCGATACGGTCTTGCTGGCCGAGGACCAGGGCCAACGCATGGCGCGGCTCATGGTCACCATCTTTGCCGAGAATATCGCGGGCGGTTTCGCCCTCGTGGCCCTCACCGCCTACCTGACATCGGTGGTCAACCCGAAATTCGCGGTGATGCAGTACGCCCTGCTCTCATCATTGACCATGTTGATCGGAACGCTTGGCCGGCCCTGGTTGGGAGAAATGATCGAGGACGAGGGGTTCTACCACGTCTTTATCATCACGTTCTGGCTTGGCGGCGTCGCCGTCATTCTTTCGGCGATCGAGTGGTGGCGCCAGTCCCGGTCCAGCCCCGATCCGGCCCCCGTGGCGACCACACCAACGTGAGTGGCTCACCCACCGGATGCCAGATAGGCCGGCATCGCCTGTGAACGCCCCGGATCGTTGTGCCGATCCTACCCCTCGCCCGGGTCAAGCCCCCGGGCAAACGCCTTGGCTCGTCGGAGACGTTTCAGGAGATCATCCTGCAGGTGTCCGTTCGACGCCAGTACGGATCCGGTGGACAATACATTCCCGCCATCCATTTCATCGACGGCCCCGCCGGCCTCCTTCACCAGGACGATGCCGGCGGCAATGTCCCAGGGCTTCAGCCCTCGCTCCCAGAAACCGTCGAACCGGCCCGCGGCCACGTAGGCGAGATCAAGCGCGGCGGACCCATACCGGCGGATGCCTGCCGTGACAGGTGTCAGCGCCGCCAGTTCGCCCCAGAAGGTCTCATGGGCTTCTTCGCCCTTTCCGTGCCAGGGCGTGCCGGTGGCGATCACCGCATCGGTGGTCCGCCCGCGTCCGGAGACCCGGAGCTTGCGGTTTTCTACCCAGCATCCACGGCCCGTCTCGGCCCAGAAGAGTTCGTTCTTGGCCACGTCGTAGACGACGCCGGTGAGCAACTTACCCTCGCGTTCAAGGGCGATCGACACGGCAAAGTGCGGCTGGCCGTGCAGGAAATTCAAGGTCCCGTCCAGGGGATCGACGATAAAGCGGTTGGTCTTGTCAGTCCCCTCGACAATGCCCCGCTCCTCCATCAGGAACCCATAGCCGGGTCGGGCTTTCGAGAGTGACTCGAAGATAATCTCCTCAGCCTTGTGGTCGGCGGACGACACGAAATCTGCCGGCCCTTTCCGCGACACCTGAAGGTTCTCGACCTCGGCGAAATCGCGGGCGAGCGAGCGGCCTGCCGCGCGCGCCGCCGTGATCATCACGGACCCAACGGGAGAGGGGCGGGACATGGCGCCTAATCCGCGCGGCGCAGGTAGGTGCTATCGGCGGTTTGCACGACGATCTTTTCCCCGGGTCCGACAAAAGGCGGCACCATCACCCTCACACCATTGTCGCAGGTCGCCGGCTTGAAACTGTTGGCCGCCGTCTGGCCCTTTACCACCGGTTCGGTTTCCGCAATCTCCAGGATCACCTGTTCGGGCAACGCGATGCCGATCGGCGTGTCGCCGTAGAATTCGATCTCGACCATCATGCCGTCCTGCAGATAAGCGCCCTGGTCTCCGACAAAATCCTTCGCCAGCTCGATCTGTTCGAACGTCTCCTGGTCCATGAAAGCGAAGGCCTCCCCGGCATCAAAAAGGAACTGGTTCGGCTTCTGCTCAAGGCGCACCTTCTCGACCTTGTCGTTGGCGCGAAACCGTTCATTCAGTTTCGATCCATTGATAAGATTGCGCAGTTCCACCTGGTTGAACGCGCCGCCCTTGCCCGGCTTCACGGCGTTGCACTTCAATGCACGCCAAACCTGGCCTTGATGCTCGATCACATTGCCGGGCTTGATTTCGTTGCCATTGATCTTGGCCATGGCTTCGTGTCCGTTTCGTCTTGGAAATCCTGCTGGGGCGTACCGGTGCCCTGCGCGCCGGTCAAGCAAACCTCGGCGGGGCCAGGGCGCGGCGTGGACGTGGCCGTTGCTCCAAAGCGACAGGGTCAGGGTTTCGCGCGAAGCCCACTTGATCTCGCATCTGCGCCGTGCTTTTCGAGTTATATTATAACATCTTGGGGGATCCCATGAAACCACTAGCCATTGTCCTTGCGACGACAACAGCTTTAACATTCTCGGCGCACGCCCAGGAGGCTGCGGACGAACCGTTGGTCGAATCGCCAATCCTGGTCACCACACCCGGTGTCGACCGGCCTGCGGACGAACTCATTGGCAACGCCACGAAGATCGATCGCGAAGATATTGTCGAGACGCTGGAAGGCTCGCTCGGCAATACGCTTGACCGACTGCCGGGCGTGTCCACCACCTTCTTTGGCGTCGGCGCCAGCCGGCCCGTCCTCCGGGGCCTCGGCGCCGAGCGGGTCCAGGTCCTGTCCAACGGTATCGGTGTGATCGACGCCTCGGCCGCAAGCCCTGACCATCAGGTCAGCGCCGATGGTATCGATGCGGAATCAATCGAGATCCTGCGCGGCCCGGCCGCCCTCGCCTATGGCGGACAGGCCATTGGCGGTGTCGTCAACGTGATTGACGGCCTGATCGCGGAAGCGACGCCTGACGCTCCGGCAAGCGGCGAAGTCTTCGGCGCCTATAACAGCGTGAACGAGGGTAGCGAAGCGGCTGGCCGCGGCACCTTTGCCGCGGGGCCGCTGGTTTTCTCGCTATCCGGATCGCTCCGCGATTTCGACAATTACGATATCCCCGACTTCGCCGAATCCAGCCTCCTCCGCGCGATGGAGGAAGAAGAGCATGGCGACGAAGAGGGTGAAGACGATCACGACCATGAGGATGAAGAGGTCCGCGGTACCCAGGAGAACTCCTTCGTCGAGACCAGCACCCTCGCCGGCGGCGTCAGCTATGTGGGCGAACAGGGCTTCTTCGGCGTCGCCGTCCGCCAGCAAACCGCCGAATACGGGCTCCCCGGCGGTCACGCCCATGAAGAGGGCGAGGAACACGGCGACGAGGAAGGCGAAGAGCACAGCGAGGAAGAGGAAGAAGAAAACCCCTTCATCGACCTCGAGCACACACGCGTCGACCTGCGCGGTGGCTACAATCTCGACGCCGGTCCGGTGACCCGCGTGCTCGGCACCTTGTCCATCGTCGATTATGAGCACACCGAGTTCGAAGCCCCCGGCGAGGCCGGTACGGTGTTCGAGAACGAGGGCGTCGAGGGGCGCGTCGAAGTCGATCACGAGATCGCTGGCTTCCAGGGCGCTGTCGGCGTGCAATTTTTCGACACCGATTTCGTGGCGGAAGGCGAAGAAGCGTTCGTCTCCCCAACCGAAAGTCAGAGCCTGGGGCTTTTCGTCTACCAAACCCGCGAATGGGACAGTGGGTACGGGATCGAGGGCGGCCTTCGCTATGAAACCATCGAGCGGGACAACATCATCAATGGCACAGCCGACTTCGACCTGTTCAGCGGATCATTTGGCGCCCATCGCCACCTGAACGACGCCGTCTTCATCGGTGCGCAGGTATCCTACACCGAACGCGCCCCCAATGAGAGCGAGCTCTTCGCGTTCGGCCCCCACCTGGCCACCAACCAGTTCGAGGTTGGCAATCCCGATGCGGACAAGGAAACAGGCATCAACCTCGAAGGCACCGCCCGCTACACCACCGACCTGTTCAGTGTCGGCGTGAACCTGTTCGTCACCGAGTTTTCCGACTTCATCTTCCTCGCGCCCAGTGCAATCATCGAAGACGGTGTCATTGTCACCGAGGAGGATGGGCTGCCGGTCTTCGCCTTCGTACAGGACGATGCCAGTTTCATCGGCGGGGAAATCTACGGCACATTCATGGTCGAAAATGTGCTTGCTGCCGATTGGGAATTCAGCGGCAGCGTTGATTTCGTGGAGTCGGACCTCGACTCCGGTGGGAACGTCCCCCTCCAGCCGCCGCTCACCATCCACCTGGGTGCCAGTGCCGAATGGGGTGCCTTCGAGGTCGGCGCTGATGTCACCGTCGCCGATGAGCAGGACAATCCGGGCGCCGGAGAGCTTCCGACCGACAGCTACACGCTGCTCAATCTCCGCGCCGAGTATGATCTTTCCGATCTCGGCTTCGGCGCTGACGGGACCGAAGCCTTCATCGAGGCCCGCAACGTCACCGACGAGGAAGCCCGGCTGGCAACCTCGGTGCTCAAGGACCTCGCCCCCCTGCCCGGCCAGAACATCCGCGTCGGCCTTCGGGTGGCTTTCTAGCGTATCCGACTTTGGGGGACGCTTGCCCCGAGGTCCATCTGGCGGGGACTTTTAGTCCTCCCAGTCCGACTAAACCGGAAGTCTCAGCCTGGCGCGCAATCCCCCAAGGGGGCTGCGCTCCAGCCGCACGTCGCCGCCATGGGCCCGCGCCGTATCGCGGGCCAGGGCCAGGCCCAGCCCGGAGCCCGCAATATTCTGGTTCCGCGCAGGATCGATCCGGGAAAACGGCCGGAACGCGTCCTCATACTGGTCAGGGTCCAGCCCGGGGCCATCGTCGTCGACGATGACCTCGGCAAACTTGGGCCCGCTGATGACTGACATCTCCACCGCGTCGCCATACTGCACGGCATTGTTCACCAGGTTGGAGATGGCCCGCCTGAGCGCCAGGGGCCGCGCCTCAACCCGCACGCTTTCAACCGATCCGAGGGCCACCGCCACGCGGGACCGGTTGGCGGTGTCGCGCACCATCCCGTCCAGGGAGAGGGTCTGCGGTCCCTCAACCTCCTCCTGCCGGGCGAAGGCGAGATACTCGTCCAGCATCGCCTCCATTTCATCGAGATCCCTTCTGGCCGCTGCGATATCATCTGTCGGATCAAGCATGGCCAGTTGCAGCTTCAGGCGCGTCAACGGCGTGCGCAAGTCATGGCTAACACCAGCCAGCATCTGGGTCCGTTGCTCGGCAAAGGCCGTGAGACGCCGCCGCATCTCCAGCACCGCCCGGGCGGCGTCGCGGATCTCGGTTGCCCCCGACGACCGGCCATATCTTCATCGTCTGGGTCATCCTGTCGACGCTTGTGCTGGTGATGCTCGCGATTGGGTTCCTG
>JBCBKE010000011.1:0-46422 GCA_038522375.1 Pseudomonadota bacterium | reverse complement strand
TGCGTCGCGATCACGTCCTGTTTGCTCGCACCCTGGCACAAGACCCGGTGGGCAGGCGGGGCTGAACCATGAAGACGCTTGTTGATCTCTACCAGCCGATAATCTGCCTGCGGACGCGCTCAACGATTGGTTTTGAGGCCTTGGCGCGGTGGCCGGGAACGCGTGAAGACCGTGCCGCCGGCTTGCTCGACCGGGGGCTGGCCCATGAGATGTTGACCCGCGCAGCGGTAGGGCTTGCGGCGTGGCGACAGGTTGATGACCCGTCTGACCTCTTCGTTCATGTGAATATCACCAGTGAAGACCTGAAGCGACCGGGGCTCGCCGACACGATTGCCGATCTGTTGCTCGCCCACCGCCTCCCTGCAGGGTCAATCATCGTGGAAATCACGGAGCAAATGCCCATTCGGGAGATGGCCCACGCGGTGGCTGTCCTCCTGGCGGTCAAGGAGGCCGGGGCCGGCGTTGTCATCGACGATTTCGGATCAGGATACTCCTCGCTTTCCTGGCTCCATGATCTCCCGGCAGACGGGTTGAAGGTCGATGCCGACCTGACCCGGAAACTTGGTTCCGAAAGGGGGAATGTGATCTTGGCCGCAACGGCCCAGTTGGGGCATGCGCTCGGTATGAGTGTCACGGCCGAAGGGGTCGAAGATACGGGTCAAGCCCGTCAACTCAGGGCGCTTGGTTTTGACCGTGTGCAGGGCTATGGGTTTGGCAAGCCGATGCCCGCGGGGGATATCCCGGCTTTTCTTGAGACGGGCGCGCCTGCCAAGGCGCTGCTGGGCGATGGCGGCCAGGCCCGAGGAGGATCGCGATGAGCGGTTATGGCGACATCAAGGTCCAGGCCCAGCGTATTGCCCTGTTCGAAACCCCGATCGTAACCGCGCATTTTGCCGGTGGTGATGACCTGATTGCCGATCTGGAAACGGTTATCCGGCGCAACATGGCCGAAGACCCGAACGGGGTGAAACGGTCCAATATCGGCGGGTGGCACTCCGATACGCACATGCTGGACTGGGGCGGCGCGCCGGCTCGGCTACTGGCCGACCGCGCCGTTGCCATGGCAAAGCGGCTATCGAACTTTGGCCACAACAGCCATGATGACTATCATTGGCTCGTCCAGATGTGGGCGAACGTGTCACCGCCTGGTGCGTCGAATCACATGCATATTCACCCCGGCAACCTCTGGTCCGCAGTGCTCTATATCGACATGGGCGGTGCGGGGGAGACCGGTAACGACACCAGCGATGCCGGCGGCGAATTCTATTTCGAAGATCCGCGCTTTCCCTTGGCTGCCATGCACAACACCGCGTTCAGGTTTATCGGCGCCGACGGTCAACCCCAGTTGTGGCAGCCGGAGTTCCGACCCAAGCGCGGCGACTTCCTCATGTTTCCCGCCTGGCTCCGCCATGGGGTGAGGCCCTATACGGGCGACCGGCAACGGATTTCCATAGCCCTGAACGTGGATGCTGTCCTGCGGTAGCATGCGCAACGGGTTGAGCGCGGTGGGACATGCGGACCCCACGAAAGACAGAAAGCGCAAATTGTAAAAAAGTTGCATTTTCAACACGCTCGTCTGACGGGTTCGGATAGACGCCGGCGTCGGCGTTCTCATCAAACGATTTGAATTAAGTCATTGTATTTGCGATGATATATCTGCGACAAGCCTGTTCAGTTCCGTCGTATGCGAGCCGAATCCGCGACGGTTTCGAGGGCGAAACGAACTGTCGGGAGTGTAATATAGCCGTCACATGGCTGTGCCATAGGCGCGTCGAGCCTATGGGATGGAGAGGGGTCAAGTCCGCCATGCCGCAGGCCGATGGTATCGCTTCACACCTCCACGAAGGGCCTCCTCATGAAATCGGGTAAGACTTTCCGCCACCTTATGCTGCTCGGCGCAGCCAGCCTTGCGCTGGTTGCGTGTTCGGACACGGACATCAGCTCGCCAGGCACGACAACGCCGACCCCCACGCCGACCCCTACGCCGACGCCCACACCAACGCCCACGCCATCGGACTTCGATCTGGTGCCGGCTGATTTCGACGACTCCAGTGCAAACCTCACAATCGCTGAAGTTACTCTGGAAGGATCGACCGTTGAGATCGTCCAGATTTCCGGAACGATCACGGAAGACCTTACCCTCCGCGCTGACACGGCCTACGCGCTCGACGGCACGGTGTTCGTCGGCGCCGACACCGGTGCGACGGACGGCGGTGATCCTGCGGTCCTCACCATCCCCGCCGGCACCGTGTTCTACAACTCCGGCGACACGTCGGGTCTCGTCGTGTCCCGCGGTTCACAGATTGAAGCGGTCGGAACGGCGGCTTCGCCAATCATCTTCACGTCGCTCGCCGAGTTTGGCCGCTTGAACGGCCTGACCACTGCGACCGGCGAAGAGCGTGGCGAATGGGGCGGACTGATCCTGAACGGTTTCGCACCAATCAACGACTGTGACGATGCTAGCGCTGCTGCCGGAACGGCAGGCTGCACCAAGGAAGGCGAAGCGAACTCCGGAACGTTTGGCGGCGGCAACCCCAACGACGATTCGGGCACGATCCAGTATGTTCGCATCGAATTCGGCGGCATCGTCTTCAATGGCGACAATGAAGCCAACGGCCTCGCGCTTCAGGGCGTCGGCGATGGAACCGACATTGACTTTGTGCATGTCCACAACAACCTTGACGATGCCTTCGAGTGGTTTGGCGGCACCGTTTCGGCGAACTACCTGGTTGCGACCGGCGCATCGGACGATTCGTTTGACTGGACCGACGGTTGGACGGGTTCCGTTCAGTTCGCTGTGGCGGACCTCACCACCCTCCCAAGCCGGGATGACGTGTACGGCATCGAAGGTGACAACCAGCGTCCAAACAACCTGACGCCCCGGTCCGCCCCTGTCTTTACGAACTTCACCTTTATTGGTGGTGACCATGGCGATGCAGTGAACGCACCGATCGCCGGCATTCGTCTGCGTCGCGGCACAGCGGGTATCTATTCCAACGGCATCGTTTCCGGCTTCAACTTCGGTCTCGATATCGATGACGATGCAACCTTCGCCGGCTTCACCCGGACCGGAGAGGGCCGTCTCGCCATCGCATCGCACCTCTTCAACAATGTTGAAGAAATCCGTGACGATGGTGACAGCTTCTCGGTTTCCGAGATCGCTGCAAACCTCGAAAGCGTTCAGACCGGATCGCCGCTCGCCGGTGGCACGCTGGTCCCAGGGCCTGCGAACACGCCAGCCGTTCCCGTCGATGCGCTGACCGACCCACGTCTGGTCGAAACGCCGTCCTTCATCGGCGCGTTCTCGCCAACCGACACGGTCGACAACAACTGGGCCGCTGGCTGGATCCGTTCGGGCACGCTGTTCCCGGAAGACACCACCGTGGCCACCTGCCCAATGTCCGATGCGGTGACGCAAACCGGCTCGATCGGCGACCGGATCGTGTGCTCGGTCTCGGGGACACTCACCTCGGACCTGACCCTCGGAAATGGCGATGACATCATCTACCGTCTCGACGGTACAGTGTTTGTCGGTACCGACGGTGGGCCATCGGCTACCAACACCCCAGGCTCCGTTCAGGCGACCCTGACCATCGAGCCAGGCGTTACAGTCCTTGGTGACGGCGACGAGGACGGCCTCGTGGTCACCCGTGGTTCGTCCATCGATGCTGTCGGCACCGCTGCCGAGCCAATCGTGTTCACCGCGGGCGCTGCGCTTCGCGGTGAAGTGACCGGTGACGACCTCCTGACCCTCCGTGGTCAGTGGGGCGGCCTGATCATCAATGGCAAGGCCCCCATCAACGATTGTGACGATGCAACGGCTGTTGGTGGCTCGGCCGACTGTGAGAAGGAAGGCGAAGCGAATTCCGGCCTCTTCGGCGGCGATGTGCCAACCGATGACTCGGGTGAACTCCGCTATGTCCGTCTTGAGTATGGCGGCATCGTCTTCAACGGCGACAACGAAGCCAACGGCATCGCCTTCCAGGCAACCGGATCGGGTACTGATGTGAACTTCGTTCAGGTCCACAACAACCTCGACGATGGCCTCGAGTTCTTCGGCGGAACTGTCGACGCGAAGAACGTGGTTGTCACCGGTCAGGCCGACGACGCCATTGACTGGACTGATGGCTGGACGGGCCGCATCCAGTTCGCGATCGTGGAAGGCTCTGCGCCCGGCCGCGACGATGCTTATGGCTTTGAGGGCGACAACCAACGTCCGAACGAGTTGACCCCACGGTCGTCGCCAACCCTGTCGAACTTCACCATCCTTGGTGTGACCGACGCGGCGGGCGGTGAGCTTGAGCAGTGGATTGCCGGTGGCCGCCTCCGCCGCGGTACGGCTGGCGAGTACTACAACGGCATCTTCGTTGGTTCGCCGTTCGGCCTCGACATCGACGACCTGGCAACATTCGAAGGCTTTGCTGCAACCGGTGAGGACCAGCTGGTCATCTCCTCGCACTTCTTCGACAATGGCGAAGAGATCCGCGATGATGGCGACGAAGGCTTCACCGTGGCTGACATCGCTGCAAACGTGACCGACGTCAGCCTGGATGTCGATAACACCATGAGCGGCTTCTCTTTCTTCGGAAACGCGACCGGTGTCGTGCCTGGCATGGCGGAGGCTGCGGTGAACGTCACCAACGTCAACGCTATCGATGGCTTCTTCGACACCGTGACCACGATCGGTGCCGTTCAGGATGCCGATGACACCTGGTATCTCGGCTGGACGATCGATTCGACCGGCCAGGTGACCTCGGCCGAATAGGTCTTCAACTCCGAACGGGGCCGCTCTCGACGGGGCGGCCCCGTTTGCCCTTTCTACCATTGATCTGGCGCGGGCAGGTGGCCTGTGCAGAAGTTTTCGGGGGAGTCCCATGTCTGGTCGGCACTATTTCGGGGTTATGGCGCTTCTCGCGTCCACGGCTCTTTCACAAGTTCCTCTCGCGCTTGCTCAGGAGACGCAGCCGGCTGAGGAGCAAGGCGAAGAAGACGCCCTTGTTCAGCAGACTGTCATCGTACGGGGCGAGTTTATCCCAGACGAGAAGCGCAGCACGTCTGAGGTCTCCAGCGTTCTCGATGCCGATGATTTCGCGATCCAGGGGGATGGCGATATTGCAGCCGCGCTCCGCCGGGTCACCGGCGTTTCCATTGCCGACAACAAGTTCGTGATCGTTCGCGGCCTGAATGAGCGGTATTCAAGTTCGACGCTGAACGGCTCACCCCTTCCCAGCCCCGAACCCCTCCGGCGCGTCGCGCCACTGGATCTGTTTCCGACCTCCGTTCTCCAGTCTACCTTGGTACAGAAGACCTACTCTCCCGAGCAGTCAGCAGAATTTGGCGGCGGCTCCATCGATATCCGCACCAAAGCCGTGCCCGAGGAAGCCTTTTTCGAGATCAGCGGTTCGCTCGGCGCGAACACCGAAACCACTTTCCAGGACGGCTTCCTGTACAATGGCAGTGACACCGATTTCCTGGGGTATGACGACGGCGTTCGGGATCTACCGCCCGGTTTGGGTGCACTGATCAACGGGCAGACGACCGATGAATTCGGCAACGTCCTTGAGATCGAGGACCTGCCAACGGCGGAGAACCGCGCCATCGCCCTTGGCCTGTTTACCGACCCTAACCTCGTCGTGCTGCAAGAGGGGCAAGTTGGCCCCGACGTCGGTATCGATCTCGCCGCAGGCAATCGCTACGATGTTAATGCTGACCTATCCGTCGGTGTGCTCGGCACGCTTTCCTACGGGAATGAATGGCAAACCCGTGAAGCGCGCCGGGGCTTCGCATTCTTCGGCGACAGCGAGCGTTCATCGCTCGACTCGAACAACCAGGACTTCACCGCCACCTCCACCACCAATACGACAACCATAAATGCGCTCGGTTCGGTGGGGCTTGATCTCTTCACGGACCACGAAATCCAGTTCACAGGCTTCGTAACCCGCGGTTCCGAAAAGGAAGCCCGGATCGAGCAGGGCAACCTGGACGCCGAACTTGAGCGCGACCAGATCCAGCGCCAGGACGTGACCGAGTGGATCGAACGGGAGTTGTGGACAACCCAGGCCCGCGGAGACCATGTCTTCCCCAGCTTGATGGATCTGGAAGTGGGCTGGCGTGCATCCTATTCGGAAGCAACGCGCGAGGCGCCTTACCAACTGTCAGTCGGCTTCGATGTCGGCGACAATGGGCCGACGATTTCGGGTGAGACCAACCTCACGAACATCGAATTCTCGACCATCGAAGACGAAGCCACCGACCTCGGCATTGATCTGCTTCTGCCGCTTCTGGTCGGTGATATCGAGGTCGATATCAAGGGCGGTTACGCCTACGTGGAAAAGGATCGGTCAGCCCTCTCGAACCAGTTTGTGCTGGCTGGCGCCACGATTGATCCGGCCGTGCGTTCGCTTCGGCCTGACGTCGCTTTCTCTCAGGTGTTCGACGTGGAAAACGGCAGCGCCACCCTCCAGGACCTTCAGTCCGCATCCTTCCCCTCATTCTACCTGGCCACGCTCGAAGTTGATGCGTTCTATGCCGGTATCGATGCCCAGTTGACGCCGTTCCTGCGGGCCGCTGTCGGTGGCCGGTATGAAGATGCAATCGAAGTGGTCCAAACCCGCGAAACGCCGACCTCGGACTTTCCCGGGGTTGAAGGGTCAGATGGAGGGCGCTTGAATGCACCGCCCATCGACGAAGCTGAGTTCTATCCAGCGGCCACCCTGACCTGGAACTTTGCCGACAACCTGCAAGTCCGCGTCGGTTACTCGGAAACGATCACTCGACCCCAGTTCAGGGAATTGGCGCCGTCGCGCTTCGTGAACTCGGAAACCGACCAGGCATTCTTCGGAAACCCGTTCCTCGTGAACAGCAACCTGACCAACTATGATGCGCGGGTCGAGTACTACTTCCAGCGTGACCAGTTCATCACGGCGGGCTTCTTCTACAAGGACATCGAAAACCCGATTGAAGAGATCAACTCCGGTGACGAAAGTGGGACGGTGACGTTTATCAACGTCCCCTCGGCGGAATTGCGTGGACTTGAGCTGGAGTACCAGCAGACCCTTCCGCTCCAGGACTGGGGCCTTGATTTCGGCTGGCTGTCGACCAAGGACGTCACGATCAAGACAAACTACACCTACACGGACTCGGAAATCGGTTCGAGCGGATCCATCCTGTTGTTCAACCGGGGCGGTGCGCAGAACGGTGTTCTGACGCCGCGGGTCATTGATGACGCCTCCGGCTTTATCGAGGATGGCCGGCAACTGCAGGGCCAGTCTGAGCACCTGCTGAATTTCCAGCTGGGTTACGCCGATTTCGAAGCGCGCTCGGAAGCCAACTTCCTCATAAACTTTGCCAGCGAGCGAATCAGAACGGGTGAATCGTTCAACAACCCGGACGCGCCAGCGGTCATCGAAGAGCCGCCTGTGTCCGTGGATTTCGTTTATAACCGCGAATTCACGCTCTATGGCGGCGAGTACGAGGCTGGCTTCCAGGTCCAGAACCTGTTCGGTGATGAATATACCGCATTCCAGGAGGCAGGTTCTGATACGCTCGACGTCGATACCTATGACATCGGGACGTCCTTCTCCGTCTCGCTCAAGCGAACCTTCTGACGCGAGCTGGTGTTGTTGTTTTCTCCGGTTGGCCGATCTTTCGCGCCAACCGGTTCAATTCCCGGGGGCCTTTGGCCAATCCATCCAAACCGTTAACTTGCAGCGAGGGCGGAGAAGCAGGTAAGGCGTCACGAGGGTTAATCTTCAGATTCAGGTCGGTCGTAACGCGTGTTTGCCTTTGCATCTTTTACTGAAAATCAAGGCGCTCGCATCGGAAGCATGGCCGGGGCATTGCTGATGATCGTTGCGGTTGCGTGGATCAGCGTCACGCTAGCGCGATTTGTCTGGGTGCTCGTTTCTGGGCCCGACGTCATGGTGCGCGTCCAGCCGTCGGCAATGGGTGCCGCCCCCGTCCAGACGAATATGGACTTTTCAATCCTTTCGAGGGTCACCCCGTTTCGACAGGGCGCAATCAATGACCCTTCCGCTGCGATGGCTGGATCCGGGCCCGCTGATTTCGAGGCTGTCGAAGAGACGACTCTTGACCTGCGGCTGCACGGCATTTTTACCGAGAACGAGGATGGGGGTCACGCCTTCATTTCCACGAATGGCGGTGCGCAGACTGCCTATGCGCCGGGCGACGAGATCGATGGAACACGGGGCGTCACCCTGGATCGTTTGCTGACGGACTCGGTTCTTCTGCGGCGCGACGGCGTCCTTGAGAGCCTGACCTATGGCCGAGGAGAGGGCGGCATCACGACCCTGACGGCCGTCGGCTCGCTGGATCCTGATGGGATGGACGACCAGCCTGCACGCCCGCCGGATTCAACCGCCGCTATCGCCCGGGTGGGAGAGGATGGCCAGCAAGTTTCACAACCGGCGCCTCGCGCGGCGTCTGTTTCCGGCGCCGGATCTGACGCAGATGGCGGTCCGGCCACAGAAACCGCCTCCTTGCCAACCATTGTGCGCCGGATGACGCGCTCCGATCTTGAAACGCTCGCCGTCTCGATCCGGTTTGAAGAAAATCAGGCGACAGCTATGGGGGGCCTATACGTATACCCCACTGGAAATATCCAGACGTTTGCCAAGTCTGGACTGGAGGCAGGCGATATCGTGACCGATGTGGCTGGGCTCACGCTCAATTCCCAGGCTGACTTTGCGCGCTTGCTCTCTGAACTGGAGCAGCAGCGGCAAGTATCCTTGACAATCATTCGCGCGGGTCAACCGCGAAACTTACGCGTAACCCTGATAGATTAAGCGCTTATGGCGCGACGGAGTAAACCGATGGCTTCCCCAATAAAGAGTACGATGTCCAAGGGTGTCGCCGCTGCTATCATGGGCAGTTTCCTTGGAACGTCCCTCGCCGTCGCAGATACCTACAGCTCGTCTGGCGCGGCCAGCAGAACGGCCAACTGGGATAGCCAGCACGTCATCAATCTTCAGGATGTGGAGATGTCGGTGCTGATCGATGATGTCTCCCGAATCACGGGATACACCTTCATCGTGCATCCGACGGTCAAGGGACAGGTCACGGTATCGTCGCAGACCCCGCTCAGCACAGCCGAGGTGTTCCAGGTCTTCCTGTCCACGCTCCGGGTTCACGGCTTCACCGCCGTGCCGGGCCGGAACGGGATCTACAAGATCGTTCCTGAACAGCAAGCTACGGCTGAAGCGGCGCTCGCCAGCCAGAGTGTGGTAGGCGACCAGGTTGAAACAGCGGTTTTCAAGCTTCGTAGCATTGACGCTGTTGAAGTGGCCAAGATGATCAAGCCGGTGACCAATCCCCAGGGGCAGGTTTCAACCAGCGCGGCCTCCAACTCCGTGATCGTTGTCGACTACGCATCAAACATTGCGCGGGTTCGGGAACTCGTGGACCAGATCGACGAAGACCGGTCATCGATCGTCAATGTGGCGCTGAACAACATGTCTGCCGCTGAAATGGCGAAGACGTTGAACGGCCTGAATGCCGGCACAAGCGAGGCCTTCAACTATGATGTGGGCGCGATCGCGGTTGACAGTTCAAACAGCGTCATCCTGCGTGGGGAGGCGGCTGACGTGGCCCGAATGGCCGAGGTCGCCCAGCAACTCGACAGGGAAAGCCGGATCGTTGACGAAACGATCAAGGTGTTGCCGCTGAAGTATGCCACTGCGCTCGACCTCGACCCGATCCTGAAGGGCATTGGCGCACGCATGGCTGAGGCCGCGAGCCGGGGGGGCGCGACGATAGCGGCACCCACGGTTGTCGCCCATGAACCGACCAACTCGCTGGTCATCAACGCGGAACCCCAGATCCTCCGCCAGCTTGAGCGCGTGGTTGACGACCTGGATGTGCGCCGCGCCCAGGTGCTGGTGGAAGCCATTGTGGTCGAGCTTTCGGACCAGGCCACCCGGGAACTGGGCCTGCAATTCGTTGTCGGCGGCGGAGACAACAATGCAGTGCCCTTCGCAACGACGAATTTCACCCGTAATGCACCGACGATCCTGAGCCTTGCTGGCGCCCTGGTCCCCGATGACCTGATCGGCGAAGCGGGCAGTGCCGGGCTGGCCAATGCTGCGGTTAATTCCCTCCTGAATACTGACGGAGCTCTGCTGGGGGTCGCGGGCGAGACCAATGACGGTGTGATTTTCGGAGCGATCGTGAACGCAGTTGAAGGCGATGTGGACAGCAACATCCTGTCGACCCCGTCGGTAATGGCTCTGGATAATGAGTCCGCGTTCGTGATCTCGGGCCAGGAAATTCCCATTGTGACGGGAGAGGCCCTTAGCGACAATAACCAGAACCCGTTCCGGACCGTGGAGCGCCAGGATGTGGGTGTGACCCTGGAGATCAAGCCCCAGATCAGTGATGGCGACACGATCCGGCTAAACCTGCGCCAGGAAGTCTCTTCCATTGCGCCGGTGTCCGGCGCCTCCGATATCATCACAAACAAGCGAGAGCTGTCCACGACGGTTCTGGCCGATGACGGCGAGATCATTGTCCTCGGCGGGTTGATCCAGGATGATCAGCAGAACACGGTGTCAAAGGTTCCGCTCCTCGGGGATATTCCCGGCCTTGGGCGCCTGTTCCGCAGTGAAGGCACAAGCCGTAACCGAACGAACCTGATGGTTTTCTTGCGCCCGACCATCATTCGTGACACCGAAGCGGTTCGCGAGGCGACTGAAATCAAGTACGATTACATCCAACGGGCCCAGCAGGACGCAAGCTTCGGCGGGACCTCGAGCCTGGATGCGATCGTCCAGGAATTGATCGAAGGCGAGGGACGCGAGTAAGGCGGCCTCTCCGTGGCAGATGGAGGACTGACGCGCGTGTCTGGGACGGACCCCATCCGTCTGGCGTACTCCTTTGCGAAGGAGAAGGGCGTCGTGTTGCTCCAGACCGAGGACGGATGCCGGCTTGGCGTCCGCAGCGGAGCTGATCCCCTCGCCGTGATCGAGGCCCGACGGGCGGCTGGCCAACCCATCAAGGTGGAACCGCTGGATGCGGCGGCGTTCGATCGGAAGCTGAACGAGGTGTACGCTGCGGAAGGGATCGACGCATCTGAACTGGACAATGCCCTTGAAGGGGAGGGTGACCTGGACAGTCTCGCTGCGGGGCTGACAGAGAACGCGGACCTTCTGGATACCTCCGACGATGCGCCAATTGTGCGGTTGATCAATGGGCTGATCGCCGAGGCCGTGCGTACCAAGGCATCGGATATCCATGTGGAGCCATTCGAAGACCGCCTGTCTGTGCGACTGCGGATTGACGGGGTGATGCGAGAGGTGCTGACACCGCCTCGGCGGGTCGCTCCCTTGCTGGTCTCACGTATCAAGGTGATGGCGCGGCTCGATATCGCTGAAAAGCGGATCCCTCAGGATGGTCGCGTATCGCTTTCGCTGGGTGGACGCTCTATCGACGTGCGGATCTCGACCCTGCCATCGCGGTATGGCGAACGCGTCGTCATGCGCTTGCTCGACAAGGAGCAAGCGCGCCTGGACCTCGAAGACCTCGGCATGCCGGAGCGGACGCTCAACCAGTTCACAGAGCTTCTGAAGACCCCTAACGGGATTATTCTGGTCACCGGCCCGACCGGGTCAGGGAAAACGACGACACTCTATGCCGCGCTCACTTTGCTGAACGACCAGTCCCGGAATATCCTGACCGTTGAAGACCCGATCGAGTATGGCCTCGACGGGGTCGGCCAAACCCAGGTGAATACCAAGGTAGGGATGACGTTTGCAGCGGGACTCCGCGCGATCCTGCGCCAGGACCCCGACATCGTGATGGTCGGCGAAATCCGCGATACCGAAACCGTTCAGATCGCGGTCCAGGCCTCCCTCACCGGACACCTCGTGCTATCGACGGTCCACACCAACTCAGCCGCAGCGGCATTGACCCGGTTGCGTGACATGGGGATCGAGCCGTTCCTGCTCGCTTCAACGCTGACGGCGGTTCTGGCCCAGCGCCTGGTTCGCCGGTTGTGCGAGCATTGCAAGGAGCCCTACACCCCGGATCCACGTGAGGCAGCGCTGGTCGGTGTGCCCCACACCCCCGACCTGAAATTCCACAGGGCAGCCGGCTGCGACCATTGCGGACATCTCGGCTATGCTGGCCGACTAGGCATTTACGAACTGATCACGGTTGATGGTCGGATACGGGAAATGATCCATGAGGATGCGCGCGAGCAAGCCATAGAGGCAATTGCGTTTGCGGAAACCGACACGTTGAGGGCGTCGGGCGCGCGGCTTGTGGTCGATGGTCGAACCTCGTCGGAGGAGGTGTTGCGCGTCGTCCGCGCGAATGGAGAGTTGAATGGCGGCGTTTGAGTATCAGGCACTTGATACGGCGGGCCGGACCAGAAAAGGGGTGGTAACGGCCGACACGCCCCGGGCCGCGCGCAAGGAGTTGCGGCGCCAGGCGCTCACGCCCCTGAAAGTTGCCCCGACGCGCGAGCGAGCTGATGAGAAGACGACAAGCGGGCGCAAGATCGGAACGGGCGAGGTGGTGCTGGTGACGCGGCAACTCGCGATGCTGATCATGTCAGGCACGCCCGTGGAAGAAGCGATCGGCGCGGTCGGGTCGGCGGCGGAGGATGCAAAGACGCGTACAGTGCTGGCTTCCATCCGTTCGAATGTTGTGGAGGGGCGCTCGCTCTCTGATGCCCTGCGCACCGAGCATCGTTCATTCACGCCGCTGTACCGTGCGATTATCTCGGCCGGGGAAGAGGCAGGCGCCCTTGGCCTCGTGATGGACCGGCTCGCCGACTACCTGGAGCGTAGCCAGGCCATGCGCCGAAAGGTGACAGCGGCCATGATCTATCCGGCCGTGCTCGCATTGGTCGCGCTGAGTGTGATTATTGCGCTGATGGTGTTCGTCGTCCCACGCGTGGTTGAGCAGTTCGACACCCTTGGCGCCGATCTGCCGCCGCTCACGACAGCGCTGATCGCGATCTCGGCGTTCCTGACGGAGTACGGTCTGATCCTTCTGGGGGGCGTGGTCGTGGGGGTCTTCGCCTTCCACCGCGCCATGAAGACCGAACCTGTCAAACGCCGCGTTGACGGTTGGTTGCTGTCACTCCCAATCGTCGGACGAGTGGCGCGAAGCGTTGCAGCCGCCCGGTTTTCCCGCACGTTTTCCACGCTCGCGGTCTCCGGAGCGCCGGCGCTCGACTGCCTCGCTGCGGCGCGTGAAACCACGCCCAATCTTGTGCTTCGTGACGCGGTGGACGAAACAATTGTCGCCGTGCGGGAGGGCGGATCGCTCAGCAAGGCGATGGCGCGCACCGCCCAGTTCCCTCCGCTCATGGTCCACATGGCCGCCAGTGGTGAAGCGAGCGGCGATTTGGGCGCCATGTTCTCCAAGGGCGCCGAGTACCTGGAAAGCGATTTCGAAACGGCATCCAGCGTCGCCCTGGGCCTCCTCGAACCCCTTATCACCGTTGTCATGGGCGGGATGGTGCTTGTCATAATCCTGGCCATTATGCTGCCCATTCTCCAACTCAATTCTTCAGCGCTGTTCTAGAAGGTGACCGACATGTGTGACGATCCCGCCGGCAAGCCCACGCGAGCCGATGAAGGCTCCCAAACGCTGCACTCGCGCAGAGACGCGGGGTTTACCCTCACCGAAGTGATGGTGACAGTTTTCATCATTGGCCTGCTGGCCACGGTGGTGCTGGTGAATGTGCTGGGCAATGTGGATGAAAGCCGCGTTCAGAAAGCCCGTACTGATATCGCGTTGCTGGAAAGCAGTCTGGACCGCTACCGGCTGTCCATGTTTGATTATCCGGACATTGAGCAGGGGCTAGAAGCGCTGGTCAGCGCCCCCGATGGCCTCGCTGACGCCACGCGCTACCCAGCCGAGGGGTTCATCAAACGGTTGCCGCTCGATCCATGGGGAAATCCATACCAGTATGAGTATCCCGGTCAGGACGGCCGGGTCGTCGATATCTACTCGCTGGGCGCAGATGGCCAGCCCGGCGGCGAAGAGCTGGACGCCGATATAGGCAATTGGAACTGACCGGTCATGGGAGTGGGCACGCCAGTGCAATCGACCGGTCCTGGCAAAAGCGATGGGTTCACCCTCACCGAGGTGATCATCGTGGTGTTCATCATCGCGCTGATGTCCAGTGTCGTGATCATGAACCTGCCCGAACCCAGGCCAGGGGCCGTTACCCAGGCGGACGGCCTCGTCCGGGACCTGAAGCGGGCTTCGCGAGAGGCCATTGTAAGCGGGGAACCTGTTGCCCTGGCTGTCAGGGGCGGCCAGTACCGGTTCGAACGATACCGGGGCGGCTTCTGGACCCCCGCAGGGGTCAGAAACCGCGCCGATCTCAACAGCGAGCCGATCGTCATCAGCGTCAGCCGCACTGACGAGACCCGGTCCCGTGCGCGCGCCCGTACTGATGATCGTGAGCGCAATGAGACCCCCGCCGATTTCGAACGCTCGCTGGTTTTCAGCCCTGTTGGTGATGTGACGCCGGCGCAGATTATCGTGACCGGCGGCGTGCACCGGATCGGGATTGATATATCGGTCTCTGGCGAGATCGCGCGTTTCGATGCCAGCCGTATCGCTGCGGTGACGCCATGACCGCACAAACCGGCCCGATCCCGGAAAGCCAGGCTGATCGAGGGTTCACCCTGGTCGAAGTCCTTGCCGCACTTGCCGTGTTTTCGATTGCCGCCCTTGGCCTTGTTCAGATGTCTGCAGAGAACGCGCGCACGGCGCGTCTCGTTGAAGCCCGCGCCCTGGCATCCCTTGTGGCAGATAATCGCCTTGCAGAGGTCATGACCCGGCAAACGCGCCTCGATTTTGGCGTGCAGACCGATGAGGTGCGCCTGGCCGACCGGGTCTGGGCCGTGAGAGAGACCGTCCAGCGAACGGCCAATCCGGTGATCAACCTGGTGATCGTTGAAGTCAGCGCCGTGGAGACGGGGCGTGATCCCCAGCCGATCCTTGCTGTCAACGCTTTCAGGAGGGCTGGGCCATGACCCGGGATGCGGGATTCACCCTCGTCGAGGTCATGGTTGCGACCTTGATCATGGGCATACTCACAGCCATGGGAGCGGCCTTGCTGAGGGATGCCCTGTCTGCCCGCGATGTTGTGGAGGTGGTGCTGGAGGAAACCCAGGAATTGACCCTTGCCCGATCGATCCTGAAAACCGACTTGGCCCAGGTCACTCGCCGGGAAGTCCGAGGAGCCTATGGCGAGCCGGCTGAACAGGTCTTTGCCGGCGGCGACGTCCTGGCTGGCAACCGACTCATGGCGTTCGTCCGCAATGGCCGCCACACGGTTGGCCTCGACACTGAGGGATCAAGCCTCGAATATGTCGAATATGCCGTCTCGGACGGAAACCTCGTCCGCCGCAGCCGCTCCACAATCGATCCCGTCCAGGATACGGAGCTGATCGAGCGCGTTCTCCTGAACGGCGTGGGGCGGGTCGAGACCGCGTTCCTCACCGAAACCGGCTGGACCAGCGCCTGGGATGCCCGCGGTGTCGGGGCTGGAACGGCCATACCCTTGGCGGTTTCGCTCTCTTTCGATCATCCGCGCTTCGGTGAGATCGAGGCTGTTATGCTGACGATCGAAGGATACTGAGCGTGGCGAAGGATCCAGGACGCGTGCGAACGGAGCGCGGTGCCGCACTGATATCCGCCATGCTGATCGTTTCGATCATGGCCGTGGTATCTGTTTCGCTGCTTGAAACGGTCCGGTTTGCATCGCGGCTCTCGATCAACCTCGAAGCCCGTGAACAGGCCCAGCTCTATGCCGTTGGCGCCGAAGAGCTGGCGGCGGGCTCGGTCAAGGCGGCCTGGGTGCCCGGGCAGGAGCGTCAGCCAGCCCTTGAAGCCTGGATCCAGCGGCCCTTCTTCTTCCCGATCAATGGCGGGAGCTTGCAGGGCGAGGCCAGGGACGGGGCGAATTGCTTCAATCTCAACAGCCTCGCAATGACCGTTGAGGGCGCCAACCGGCTATCCAATCCTGCCATGATCGCGGAGTTCACGCGGTTGCTGACACTGCTCGGCGTTCCTGCGAGCGAAGCCACCGCGATCGCGACGGCCAACGCTGACTGGATCGATTCTGACGCTGTGGCAGGCTTTTCCGGCGCCGAGGACGATTATTACGGAGCCCTCGAAATCCCCTACCGCACCGCGGGAGGGCCAATGGCTGACCCAAGTGAGATCAAGCGAATCCGGGGCATGACCACCGCGCTCTACGGGCAGGTTCGCCCTTTTTTGTGCACCCGGCCAACGCTCGATCCCAGTGTGCTCAACATCAACACGCTGAAGGACTGGCAAGCACCGCTTTTGGCTGCAGTCCTGGGCGAGGGGGTCGAAGCCGTTGATGCGTTTCGTATTCTTGAGGAAAGACCGGTGAGCGGGTTTCTGGAACAGAGCCTCATCTACGAACTACCATTGATTGCAGACCTCGATCTCGATGCCTTGACCAAGGAGCGGCTTGGCCTCAGGTCCCGCTTCGTCGACCTTGGCGTACAGGTGAGCTACCAAGGTGTTTTTTTAGACATGATATCGAGCTTGCAAATCAGCGATACCGGCGACATCACAACTGTATCGCGCCGATATGGGTCTGAGGAATGAGTTCTGTGCTGATTGTTTTCGGAGGGGAAGCCCCCGATGCGCCGGTTACGGTTTGCACCGTTGATGGCCGGTCCGGCGCGCCGCAACCGAATGCCCCGCAATTTGGCGACATCGGCATGTGCGGTGGCCAGGACATTATCCTGGTTCTGCCGGGGTATGTTATCACCGCCCTGGAAGCACCCATTGCCGCGCGGAGTGAACGCCAGGCGCTCGCCGCTGCACCTTTTGCCGTTGAAGATGATCTGGCATCGGATCCTGACAGCCTGCATTTTGCGTTGGCCCCCCAAGCCAGGGGCGATCAAACCGGCCTGAGAACGGTTCTCGCCATGGATAAGGACCTGCTGGGCGCCTGGATCGGGGCGGCGTCAGCGGCGGGCGCGCGGCTCAAGGCCGTGCTTCCGGATTACTGGTGCCTTCCCAGCGTTGATGACAGCATTACCGCCCTGGGCACAGAAGACAGGCTCGTCCTGCGCGATGGCGATTGGGGCGTGTCGGTTGACGGAGATATGGCGGAAGCGGTCGTACCTGCCGTGATCGAGGGTCGGCCCAACGGGCGCGAGGTGAGCCTCGTGGCCGGATTTCACCATGACGTTCCATCGCTTTCAGCCGGCCTGCAAGGTCAATCAACCGCGAACGTCTACGCGGTGATGGCACAGCGGGCCGTCAAGGCTGGGCCCGGAATGCTCCAGGGTGGGTTTGCCGTTCGCAACAGGACGGCCGGCGATGGCGCGTCGCTGATCGGAGCGCTGAAATGGCCATCGGTCCTGGCAGCAGCGGCGACGCTTGTGGTGTCCGCGGTCAACGTCACCAACGGCCTGATGCTTCAGGCGAGGACCGAAGCAGTTCGGGAAGAGACGCGCGAGGCGTTTCTTCAGGCCTTCCCCGAAACGCAACGTATCACCAATGTACGGGCCCAGCTTCGACAGGTGAGCCAGGGGGGACCCGAGGGCCGACCCGACTTCCTGATGCTATCAGGGCATATGGCGGCGGGACTTGATGCGGTGGACGCCGTTTCTATCGATTCGCTGCGCTTCGATGCGTCAACCAACGAAATCAACGCTAGCGTCGTCTTTGACAGCTATGATGCCCTTAGCCGATTTCGGACAGCGGTCGAAAGCGCAGGTGGCCGCGTCGTGGAAGGAGGCTCGCGTCAGGTTGGCGACCGCCGGGCCGGCGATGTGAAGGTCTCATTGCCATGATCCAGACCTGGTGGACCGAGCGCGAGCCGCGGGAGCGGCAACTCCTCCTTATCGCTGGCGGGCTCAGCGCGGTGCTGGTGCTGTACCAATTCATCTACCTCCCATCCCAGGCTTTTGCCGACACCCAGGCCCAGCGTCACCGGACGGCCCTTTCGGAATTCGCCGATGTGAAAGTGGCTGCCCGAACGGCGACGTCTCGCAACGCGCCGGAAACGATCAATCAGCCCTTGCAATCGCTGCTCACGAACACCGCTGGGTTGTATGGGTTGTCGATTTCCCGCCTGTCACCGGCCGAAGACAATGGCTTGAACCTGTGGCTCGATGGCGTCTCGCCCCAACTTCTCTACGCATGGATTGGTGATCTTGAAGCGTCACACGGTGTTCGTGTTGGAAAAGCCTCGCTCCGTGCCGATCCCGAAGGCACCACAATCTCTGCAAACTTCTACATGCGTCGGGATTTATAGTGGGTCGGGCAAGCTGGCTTCTGCTGTTCGGGCTCGCGGTGTTCGTTGTGGCCCTGGTCTGGACCATGCCATTGGCCTTCGTTGCCCAGAATGCGGGTCTGGCCCAGCGGGGTATACTGTATGAGCGTGCGCAGGGGACGGTGTGGTCTGGAGACTTGTTGGGGGTAACCCTCGCGGGCCAACCGATCGGCAAGGTGACGCTCTTGCTCGATCCCGTCGGCCTTCTCAAGGGGTCGTTTGAGTATGACATGGACGTGGCCGGGCCCGCGGGTCGGGCCCGTGGCGACGTTTCCTTCGGCCTGGGTGGGCAGATCGGCATCCGTGATATGGTTGCCGATATCAATGTCCAGGCCCTGCAGAGGCTTGATCCCCGATTGCGTCAGGTGCCGGCAACGGTGTCGCTCACCCTGCCGGCCCTTGCGGCTGACCACAGACTCGCGTGCCAGGAAGCGGACGGGCGCGTCCGAACGGATCTGTTGGAAAAACTGGGTGCGGGCCTGCAATGGACCGGACCTGCGATGGCAGGGGTCATCTCCTGCGGCGGGGATGGAGGCTATCAGATCGTCCTGGAAAACGAGGGGGGCGAAGACGAGATCACGGTCACGGCCGACGGATCGCCTCTGACCGTATCCTACCAGGCCGAAGCGCGGGTGAAGACCCGCAACCGGACTGTCGCAGACACGCTCGCGCTGTTGGGCTTTCAGCGCGTGGGTGATGAATTCGTTTATTCGCGGGCGAACGGCGTTATCCGTTCCATTGGGGAGGCAGGTTAAGGACCCATGAGGAGACTTATATTGGCCTTGTTGACATCTGTGCCCCTGGTGGCGTGCGTTACCGTTGAGGACGGACCGATAGAGGATGTATCTGACGTGCGGGCATCGGCGCCCGAGCGATCGGGGATTGACGATCCCGATGGGTTCAATCTTGCCGCGCTCGACCCGAAATCGTTGGAGGAGGGAGAGTGCGGTCTCTTCCTCTTCACGTCGAACCCGTCGCCGCGCTTTGTTTTCTTCAGCAATGACTCTCGCGGCTTCGCAGAGATGCGGATCGATGGCCGTGATGCCTTGTTGCAACGGGTCTCGACCGCAGGAACCCCGATTGTTCAGAGCTATTCCGAGCAGGTCTTCCGGGATGGACGTCTGGGGGTCGAAGTGGCCCTGACATTGAACCCCGGCGATCCCATGACTGATGGCTATGAAATCTCAAGCGGTGCGATGCGACTGACCAAGGGTGATGGATGGTCCATGGTGATTCCCGTCTCCGGGGCGGCCGCGTGCCAGTTCACGCCCCGACCTGATATTGGCTGACCGTTTGACCACACCCACAGCAGATGATGTTCTGTCCGCTGTGGAAAGGGTCGCTCCGTTTGCGTCCGAGACGCCCTTGCTGCGCAACGATGCGCTGGACGCGGCTGTCGGCGCGAAGGTCTGGATCAAGCCGGAAAACCTGCAGGTCACCGGCAGTTTCAAGATTCGGGGAGCGGCGAACCGGCTGACCCAACTCGGAGAGGCAGAACGACGGGCGGGCGTCGTCGCCTATTCGTCCGGTAACCATGCGCAGGGCATCTCACGCGCTGCGAGGATGCTCGATATACCGGCAACGATCGTGATGCCGTCCGACGCGCCCGGCGTGAAGATCGAGGGTGTGAAGCGCGACGGGGCCCGCATCGTTACATACGACCGATGGGGAGAAAGCCGGGAAACGATTGCCGCTCAAATCTGCGAAGAAGCGGGTGCCATCCTGGTGCCAAGCTATGACGATCCCCACATCCTGGCGGGCCAGGGGACGGCCGGGGTCGAACTCGCCCGACAAGTCCAGTCCATTGGAGCCCACCTCGACCATGTGATCTGCTGCATCGGAGGGGGTGGACTGATCGGGGGCCTCGCACTGGCATTTGAAGTCCTATCCCCATCAACGAGGATCTGGGGCGCCGAACCCGAGCACTACGATGATTGGCTTCGGTCCCTGGAGGGTGGGACCGTCGTCGCAAACCGACGGGATGCGCCAGCGTCACTTTGCGATTCGATCCTGACCCCGCAACCCGGCGACATTACATGGTCGGTCGGAAGGTCGCGTATCGCTGGCGGGTTCCGCGTGAGCGATGGCGAAGTTGCCGCAGCCATGCGGTTCGCTTTTCGTCATATGAAGCTCGTCGTTGAACCAGGCGGATCAGCAGCCCTCGCCGCGGCGCTTTACCGGCGGCCAAAAGCGTGGCTCGGCCAGAGTGTCGGTCTTCTTCTGACGGGTGGGAACGTGGACCCCGATCTCTACGCCAGGGCGATCAGCGGCGAGATCCCCGGTCCAGATCTTCGCTGAGCCGGATATCCTCTTCCTCACCCGAAAGCCTGTGGCGATAGACTTGCGTGTTCTCCAGGACCCGCTGCACATAATTCCGGGTTTCGGAAAACGGGATCATCTCGACCCAGTCGATCGGGTCCACCTCGCCTCGGCGAGGGTCACCGTAGTCCTGAATCCAGGCCCGGGGGCGTCTGGCACCGGCGTTGTAGGCTGCGGTGGTCATGATATAGCTGCCATCGAACTGCCCCAACAGCGTGTCCAGGTGTGCTCCGCCAAGGGTCATGTTGTAAGCGGGATCGTCCGTGAGCCAGGACGTGCGGAAGGGTAGGCCGCTGCGCCGTGCTTCGAGCTGGGCTGTCGCAGGCAGGAACTGCATCAGGCCCCGGGCATTGGCGTGGGATATGGCACGGGGGTTCATTTCACTTTCTTGCCGCGATAGTGCCAGGATCAGGGACCGTTCGACCCGGGGTTGGCGCAGCAGGGGCAGTTCGACAACCGGATAGGCCGCTTCGGCGGCAACGATTCCCCTCGCCAAGCCGGACTTTGCGCCGCGGACACCGATGTCGTCATACTTGTATTCCGCACCCAGGGCCTTCAGCAGGAGGAAATCCGCTGGCGTGTCCAGGTGGTCATCAAGATGGTAGGCAAATTGGCGGAAGAGGCCGGTCTCTCCGGTTTCCGCAAGGAGCCGCAGCGCCTTGACGAGGGGCCTGACTTCAAACGCGATCCGGTCTGTCTCGGTAGGTTGTGCCGCACCTTCGAACGCGATCCCGGTGGCGCCAATTTCTTCGGCGGCGAGTTGGCCATAATAGGTATAATTGTATCGTGCGGCCCGCTCATAAGCTGCGTCTGAAGCCTGGGTCTGGTTCAGGTCCTCCAGGGCACGCCCCGTCCAGTAGTCGGCGCGGGATTTGGAGATCGGTGTGGATACGCCCTCGCCAAGGGTCGTGAAGTGATTGGCAGCGCGGCTGGCGTCGCCTCGTTTCCTGAGGGCCAGCCAGCCGGACAGGAACTCGGCGGTGGCAAAATCGGCCCCGCTCGTCATACCGTGGCTCTCGCTGAGGTTATAGGCTTCCCGAAAGTCGCGATCCTTGATGGCGCGCCGGGCAGCCAGATGGCGCTCGCGCCAAAGGCGGCTACGGCCAGCCGTCGGGACATCATTTCCGTCGATATCCAGCAGGAGTGGTGCCGCGGCTTCCTGGCGGCCCCTCTGCCGGCGCCAGCGTGCACGGTCGTAGAGCAGGCCGGGATGGTTCTGAAGGTGCTGGGGCACAGCGTCCACATACCGGTCGACACCGCGGCGCCTGGCTGCCAGTGCGATGCGCGCATCGGCCAGGGCGCGGTAATCGCTGGTGAGTTTCGAGCGCAATCTTTGCGCAGCCGAGCGCTGTCCCGTCCAGAGCAGGAAGTCGACCCGTGCCCTGATGTCCTCCTGGGTGATCCGGCTCGAATAGTCGTCGAGGATCATTTCAACCGTTTCGCGCGAGAGCGTCCGGCCTCGAAAGGCGGTCTTCAGCGCCGCAGCGCCATCCTCGCGTTGGCCGTTCTGTATCAGGGCAACTGCGCGCGCGACGTCGCCTTCCCCGGACACCGAGTCCTCGAGCCAATCGATGCGCTCAGAATACGACAGGGAGCTCTCGGAGATCGCGCGCTCGGCAAAGCCCCTGATCAGCGATGCCCGTGGCCAGTCCTCAAGCCGGGCGAGGGCATCGGTCAAGGCATCGAACGACATCTCGGACCCATTTCCCGTCGCCTGTCGCCAGAGGATAAGGTCCTTGACGGTCTGGTCGGCAGCCAGGGTCTCAGCACGGCGAACGCCGCGCCAGTCGCCGCGGTCTGCTGCTTCGAGGGCGCCATGCAGGATGGCCGCATCGCCGGTGGAGACAACGCGGGAGGCATATGGTTTCTGGGGCTTCAAGCTCGGGGGTTGTGGGGTCGAAGCGGCTGCCTGGGGTACGACGCCGATCGCGACAGATGCGGCCAAAACCGCGCAGACCTTGTGTGAAACGCTCATTTGACGCAGACCTTCTCGGCCAAAATCCATGACCCAGCTTCGCCTGGGCCTGCCCACCAACCACGCATACAAGGCAGATATAAGATGTTCGGCGGTTCCATCCCAGCCCTTGTAACACCGTTCCGCGATGAGAGTGTGGACACCCAGGCGTTTACGGCCCTGGTCGAACGGCAGATCGCTGCCGGCTGCGGCGCCCTTGTGCCCGTCGGCACCACCGGTGAAACGTCGACGCTGTCGCATGATGAGCATAAATCCGTGGTGGCCCTTTGCGTCGAGGTCGCTGCAGGACGTGTGCCAGTGATTGCAGGGGCAGGTGCAAACTCAACTGCTGAGGCCATTGAACTGGCCGCCCACGCGAAGGCGGTCGGCGCGGAAGCGGGGCTTGTGGTCTGTCCCTACTACAACCGTCCTGACCAGGCCGGGCTCTATGCCCATTTCAAGGCGATCAATGATGCCGTCCAGTTGCCGATATTCCTCTATAATGTGCCAAAGCGGACGGGGGTGGACCTGCTGCCTGAGACCGTTATCGCACTGGCCAAACTGCCCAACGTGATCGGGATCAAGGATGCCAGCAACGACCTTTCAAGGGTGATGCAGCATGCTTTGGGAACCAGCGCGGACGCATTCACCTTGCTGTCCGGGGAGGATCCTACCGCCCTCGGGTTCTGCGCCCATGGCGGCGCTGGCTGCATTTCCGTCACGGCCAATGTGGCACCCGAGGCCATGGTTCAGTTGATTGATGCAGCACTGGAAGGGCGGCTTGAGGACGCGCGCGCGATTGACGCCAGACTGGCGCCCTTGCACGCAGCCTTGTTTACCGCGCCCAGCCCCGGCCCAACCAAGTACGCGCTCGCAAGACTGGGGCTCTGCTCTGACGATGTACGCTTGCCGATCCTGCCGCCCGATGAACAGGCCAGGGCAAGGATCGATGCGGCGATGACCCATGCCGGGCTGATGCACTAGCGATGGCAAAGAAACCGCAGACCAAGGGGCGCGGCGACGGGCTGGTTGCCGAAAACCGCAGGGCGCGCCGCGACTACCAGGTGGAAGACACGCTGGAAGCCGGGATCATCCTTGTCGGGTCGGAGGTCAAATCCCTGCGTGAGGGCAAGGCGAATATCGCTGAAAGCTATGCTGCCGTGGAGGCGGGGGAGTTGTGGTTGGTCAATGCCGACATTCCGATCTACACCGCCGCAAACCGGTTCAACCATGAGCCCAAGCGCAAACGGAAGCTCCTCGTTTCGCGGTTGCAGCTATCCAGGCTCAGTCAGGCGGTCGAGCGCAAGGGCCGGACGATTGTTCCCTTGAAGCTGTACTTCAATGAGAAGGGGCTGGCCAAGCTCCTGATCGGGATCGCCACGGGACGGAAGGCGCCGGACAAGCGGGACGTGGAAAAGGATCGTGACTGGGACCGGCAGAAGCAGCGGCTGCTCAGGGCGGGTGGCTAGGCACCATCCAGAATAGAACGCGCGTCAGCGAAAACCGCTTCGAACATCTCGGCGGTCAAGCGACCGGTATTGGTATTGTAGCGTGAGCAGTGGAAGCTCGAAAGCAGGGTCAAAGTCCGCGCGCCATCCTGAACATCATGGCGCGATTGGTGGGCAAACGTCAGCTGGCTAGGTTTCTCTCCCAAGGCGCGGACGGTGGAATCGTGCGCTATTCTTCCGAGGCACAGCAGGGCCCGCACGCGGGGCAGGGCATCGATCCGCGCTCTCAGGAACGGGCGGCACCGGTTGATCTCTGCTGCGATTGGCTTGTTTTGCGGCGGTACGCACCGCACCGCATTGGTGATCATCGCATCGCTCAGCTTCAGGCCGTCATCAGCCCGCTTGTCATAGCGCCCGTCGGAAAACCCAAACTTCGCAAGCGTCCCATAAAGCAGGTCGCCAGCCCAATCGCCCGTGAATGGCCGCCCAGTCCGGTTCGCACCGGTCACGCCAGGGGCGAGCCCGATGATCAGCAGCCGCGCGCGGGGATCGCCAAAGGACGGCACGGCGCCGTTGAACCAGTCTGGTTCAGACGCCTGGTTCCGGGTCCTGTAGTCCACCAGCCGGGGGCACAGGGGGCAATCAACCGGGGCCTCGGCTGCAAAGGGTTCAGTTGTCGTCATCGCTGGTACGATCGCGGTCGCCCGTGTCGCGGCGAGGGCGCGCAAACCTGTCTGCCATGTCGGCAAGATCGATGAAGGCATCCGCCTCGCGGCGCAGGTCGTCAGCAATCATGGGCGGGGAGGATTGCACAGTCGATACCACCGTAACCCGAACGCCCTTGGCTTTCACCGCTTCCAGCAGCCGCCGGAAGTCGCCGTCACCCGAAAACAGCACAATGTGGTCCACCGTTTCCGCAGCCAGTAACATGTCGACCGTGAGCTCTATGTCCATGTTGCCGCGCACCCGGCGGCGGCCTTCACGGTCGGTAAATTCCCGGGCGGCCTTCTTGATGACGTTAAACCCGTTGTAAGCTAGCCAGTCGACGAGGGGCCTGATGGGCGAGTAGTCGTCGTTCTCCAGAAGCGCCGTGTAATAATTGGCGCGCAATAATCGGCCCTTGGTCTGAAATTCCTCCAGGAGTTTTCGAAAATCTATTTCGAGGCCTAGCGCGCGGGCGGCCGAATAAAGGTTGGCGCCATCGATAAAAAGCGCCAGGCGTTCATCCTTGTAAAATGCCATTGAATGTTCCGTGCCATGGCCTCCCCACCCACAGGGCCGTTCCATGTAAGCGCGGAGGGTTAGACGAGGCCCCGAATGCGTGCAATACTCCTCTTGCATTTGTGCGTTTCTGTCGTTAGCACATGCGACCCTCTGGAGATGGATGACCTATGGCCCGCGTTACTGTTGAAGATTGCATCGAGAAAATCCCGAACCGGTTTGAACTCGTGCTTTTGGCAGCGCACCGCGCCCGGATGATACGGGAAGGTTCGCCGATCTCCATCGATCGGGACAATGACAAGGACCCTGTCGTATCCCTGCGGGAAATTGCCGAGGAGACTGTCGACATCAAGACGGTCAAGGAAGGCCTCGTGGCCAGCCTTCAGGAAGTGCGTCCGAGCGAGGAAAGCGAGCGCAGGGCCGATCTGGAAGCACTCGAGTCCGCGCCAGCAGCGACCGAAGACGATGTCATGCGCGCCTACCAGGCGGAATTGGAAGCCGGACGGGACGACCGGCTCTAGCCAATGGGAGTCCATGCGGTTCTGCCAGTTCAGGAACCGGCCGATCCGCGGTGGCCGAGCGACATCGAATTACCGAGTTTCCCGACCCGTGACGGACTGGTCGATGCGGTGGCGGCCTACCATCCAGGTCTGGACCGGGACCGCTTGGCGGCCGCCTACGACTTCGCTCGAAAACACCATGGCGACCAGTTGCGCGCCTCCGGAGATCCCTACTACTCCCATCCCGCAGCCGTTGCGCTGCTCCTCGCAGATGTGCACCTCGACGATGTGACGATCATGGCGGGCCTGCTCCATGACGTGGTCGAGGATACCGATGTTCCCCTGGCGGACGTCGAACGCTTGTTCGGCAAGGACGTGGCTGACCTCGTCGATGGTGTGACCAAGCTTGGCAAGCTCGAATACCAGTCCGAAGCCACCAAACAGGCCGAGAACTTCCAGAAGTTCATTCTGGCCACCGTCAACGACATCCGCGTCCTGCTGGTGAAGCTGGCCGACCGGCTGCACAATATGCGCACGCTCCACCATCTCAAGCGCGCTGAAAAACGCCACCGGATCGCCCTTGAAACCCTCGACATATACGCGCCGTTGGCCCGCCGGGTAGGGCTGTACCATGTTGCGGCGGAACTGGAGGATCGCGGTTTCCGGGAAGCGTATCCCGATGCCCGTGATACCATGATCGAACGACTTCGGGAGCTGGAGTACGACAACGCCGCCGATTTCCACCGGATCCGTGGCGACATCATGGCCCTGATGGAACTCGGCGAGGTGGACTGCAGGATCAAGGGGCGGCGAAAGCAGCCGTACTCCATCTGGCGAAAACTGGAGCGGAAGTCGATATCGTTCCGGGACGTGGCCGATATCTTTGCCTTTCGGATCGTGGTGAAGGATGTTGAGGAGTGCTACCGGGTCCTCGGGCTGTTGCACACCACGTGGAAGTGCCTGCCGGACCGTTTCCGCGACTCCATCTCGGTTCCCAAGCCGAACGGATACCGCTCTCTCCACACGACAGTTCGGGCGTCGGGGAACCGCCGCGTGGAACTCCAGATCCGAACCGAGGAGATGGACCGGACGGCGGAATTCGGCGTCGCGGCGCATTGGAATTACAAGAATAGCCAGTACGGGTTTGATGCGGAGGCTGCACGGGAGGTCGGGCTGGACCCGGAAGCCAGCCTGACAGCCTTCGCCGAGTTGATCTCCGACGACGCAGATCCCGATGAGTTCCTTGAGCACGCAAAGCTGGAGATGTATCGCGAGCACGTCTTCGCGTTCACGCCGAAGGGCCGGCTTATCATCCTGCCCAAAGGCGCCATGCCGCTGGACTTTGCCTATCGGGTCCACACCGCCATCGGCGACCATGCAGTGGGGGTCAGGATCAATGGCGAGGACCGGTCGCTGCGGTCGGAACTGAACAATGGCGATGTGGTCGAGATCATCAAGGGCGATGAGCCTCGTCCGGTTGTGGGCTGGGAGGCGATGACAACGACGGGTCGGGCCAGGAGCGCCCTGCGGCGGCTGGACCGCGATGCGAGGGCGCGGGAATTTCAGAGGTTGGGGCTCGGACTGTTGAAGCAGGGGCTCCGCCGGGCCGGCCTTGACCCGCTGGATATCGATCTTGACCGCGTCGCTGCGCGCACAAGTTTCAAGACGGTCGAAGCGCTTGCCCTTGCATTGGGGCAAGGCGAGTTGACGGCGGCCGACGTGATCGCAGTCGCTTTTCCTGGCGCGGGAACCGAAGACAGCGGGGACGCCGACAAGGTTGTGCTGGATAACCAGCACGCCCCGCTTTTTGTGGCCGGCGAAGACTTGTTCCCAGGGGTCACGCTTCATCTGGGGACGTGCTGTCATCCGATCCCCGGGGACCGGATTATCGGCATCCAGACGCCTGGGCAGGGTGTTGTCGTCCATGCGATCAGTTGCGGGACGTTGGAAAGCTATGATGATTCCCTGGACCGCTGGGTGGACCTGCAATGGACGGACCTGGCGAAGTCGGGCGCCGTGGCAACGGCCAAGATCCGCGTACGCGCAGCCCATAAACGCGGTGTGCTGGCCTCTCTTTGCACGGCGGTGGCCCAGGCGCAGGGAAATATCGTTGCGGTATCCACCGACCACAGCGCCGATACGTTCACTGATTTGCTGTTCGAGATTGAAGTTGAAGACCTGCGGCGGCTGACCCAGATCCTCGCTGCGCTAAGAGCGTTGTCGGTGGTCGACAGTGCGGTGCGTGAGCAAGGCGGGCATTGAGATGACGACCGATGAGGTGCTGGATGTGTTCCGGGAGAGCGGCGCCTTGCTCGAGGGCCATTTCATCCTGTCATCGGGGCGTCGCAGTCCGGTCTTCCTGCAGAAGGCGCTTGTATTCGCCGAGCCCGCCGCCGCGGAACGGCTATGTGCAGCCCTTGCAGACCAGGTGCGCGCCAGATTTGGCGAGATCACAGTCGTCGCGGGTCCGGCCATCGGCGGGATCATTCCGGGCTACGAAATGGCGAGACAATTGGGCGCGCGCGCCTGTTTCGCGGAACGCCAGGACGGGGAACTGACGTTTCGGCGCGGCTTCTCCTTCCGTGAAACCGACCGGATTCTTCTGATGGAAGACATTGTAACGACAGGGAAATCCTTTCTGGAAACCGTGGCTGCGTTTGCGCCTTTGCCAGGTGAGTTGGTGGGCGGCGCCTGCATCATCGACAGGTCTGGCGGAACTGCTGATGTCGGCACCGACCTGGTGGCCCTCGCAAGCCGGAAGTTTCCCGACTACGACCCCGGCGCCCTGCCGCCGGAACTTGCGTTGATCGATCCGGTCAAGCCGGGTAGCCGGGGACTTGTCTGACATGGATCGGATCCGGCTTGGCGTGAACATTGACCATGTGGCAACCATCCGGAATGCCCGTGGGGGGATGCACCCAGATCCGGCGCGCGCCGCCGCAATGGTTGCGGGTGCCGGCGCTGACGGATTGACCTTTCACCTTCGCGAGGACCGTCGGCATATCCGAGACGCCGACCTGACGGCGATCCGCGAGGCGACCACCCTCCCGATCAACATGGAGATGGCCGCCACAGAAGAGATGCTGGACATCGCACTCGGATATCGGCCTGAAACGGCGATGTTCGTTCCGGAAAAACGGGAAGAGCGGACCACCGAGGGCGGCTTGAACGCGGCCCGCGAGCACAACAAGCTGGCGCCCATGGTGCGCGCTCTTCGGGACAACGGATCGCGGGTGTCGCTCTTTATCGAGGCCGACCCGGTACAATTGGCGGCGGCCCATGCCATGGGCGCTTCCATCTGCGAGTTTCACACGGGCCGCTATGTGGAACTTATCCAGGCCAGCGATGCGCACCTCGCTGCGGTCGAGCGGGAACGGATTGCAGAGTGCGCCCGCCGGGCAGTTGAACTGGGGATCGAGCCCCAGGCCGGCCATGGTCTGACCTATGAAACAGTCGGCCCGATCGCGGAAATTCCCGAACTGGCCGAACTCAATATCGGCCATTTCCTGATCGGCGAGGCAGTCTTTGTTGGTTTTGAAACGGCGATCCGAACCATGCGAGGTCTCATGGATCAGGCCCGCGCCAAGGACCCCGCAGCGTGATCATCGGGCTCGGCCAGGATATGTGCAATATCCAGCGGATCGAGCAGACGCTCGACCGGTTCGGTGAGCGCTTCATGCGCCGTGTGTTTACCGATCTCGAAATCCAGAAAGCCGAGCGGCGGCGCAGGCGGGCCGAGACCTATGCCAAGCGTTTCGCCGCCAAGGAAGCCTGCGCCAAGGCCCTTGGGACGGGTGTGCCCCGCCGCGGCGTCCATTGGAAACATATGGGCGTCGTCAACCTGCCATCGGGCGCGCCCACGATGGCTTTGAGCGGTGGCGCGTCGAAGCGGTTGGCCGAGATCACGCCTGTCGGACTTGAAGCGCGCATCAGTCTGACCATTACCGATGACTATCCCTGGGCCCAGGCGCTGGTGATTATCGAAGCCCATCCCCTGCAGCCTGAAGGATGAAGCCTGTTCGCCCCAAACGTACGCGGCAGCGAGCCAGGCACAAGGTGCCCGCCATCAGCCTCTCCAGCCAGGCAAGAGCCAGCCTTGAGGCGGCATTGGGACATCGGTTCAAGGATGAGGAGTTGCTCTTGCGCGCCATGACCCATTCCAGCGCCGTGTCTCACCGGAAGGATGCCGTGAAAGGATCCTATCAACGACTGGAATTCCTGGGCGATCGAGTGCTTGGTCTGGTGATCGCTGAACGGCTGTTTCTCCGCCACACGACCGAGCGGGAAGGCTCTCTTGCGCCCCGGCTGAACCGGCTGGTCAACAAGTCATCCTGTGCCGAGGCCGCGGCCCATATGGGCCTGGGCCAGCACGTCATCATGGCGGAAAACGAGATCGAGGCTGGAGGCCGAGATCGAGAGAGCACCCTTGGCGATGTCTGCGAGGCCGTGATCGGGGCGCTTTACCTCGATGGTGGCCTGAAAGCGGCCGAAACCTTTATCGCGCGAGCGTGGGCGCCGCAGTTCAGCACACGGGCTGCGCGCCTCAAGGACCCCAAGACACTGCTCCAGGAATGGGCACAGGCTAGCCACCATGAGCTTCCCCGGTATCGGGTGCGGGAGCGGTCCGGTCCCGACCATGCGCCGCGCTTCACCATCGAAGTCTCGATCGGCGAGGATCTGACCGCCTTGGGGGAAGATGGCTCCAAGCAGGATGCTGAACGCGCTGCAGCGCTGAAACTCCTCGACCAGGTGAGCCCCGCCGATGACTGACGACACTGAAATCCGCCGCGCAGGTTTTGCCGCGATTATCGGTGCGCCGAATGCCGGCAAGTCTACGCTGACCAACCGGCTCGTGGGGGCCAAGGTCGCGATCGTGACTCATAAGGTCCAGACGACGCGGTTTCCCGTGCGGGGTGTCACCCACCATGGCGATGCGCAAATCGTGCTGGTCGATACCCCGGGCATCTTCACCGCGAAGCGTCGGCTCGACCGGGCCATGGTTCATGCGGCCTGGAGTGGGGCAGATGACGCAGACGCGGTCGTGCACCTTATCGATGCGGCCGCGTGGGCCGCTGACGCCAAGGGCGAGGCCAGCCCCGCCCAGAAAAAGTCCCTCGAGGATGACCGAGCCATCATTGCGCGCCTGAACGAGCTCGACCGCAAGGTGATTGCGGCCCTGAACAAGATTGACCTCTTCCCCCATGATGCCGTCCTGCCGATCATCGCATCCCTGTCGGAGACAGGCGTCTATTCGGACATTTTTCCGTTGTCAGCGAGCAATGGTGATGGTTTGGACCCTCTGTTCTCCGCGCTTGCTGCGCTTATGCCGGATGGACCGCCCCTTTACCCACCCGACCAGGCCGCTGACCTTCCCATGCGGCTCTTGGCATCGGAGGTGACCCGGGAAAAACTCATGCTCAGGCTGCACGAAGAGCTCCCCTACCAGCTTACGGTGGAAACCGAGGCCTGGGAGGAGCGGAAAGATGGGTCGGTCAAGGTCAACCAGGTGATCATTGTTGCCCGGGATGGGCACAAGGGCATTGTCCTTGGAAAGGGCGGCAAGGTGGTGAAGGATGTGGGACGGCTCGCACGGATCGAGCTGTCGGACATGTTGGACCGGCCGGTGCACCTCTTCCTGTTCGTGAAAGTGGACCCGAAATGGCAGGAGACGCGGGAGCGGTATGAAGGGCTCGGTTTGGACTTCAACGCCTGAAGGCATGCATCATGCAGTGGCGTGACGAGGCCATAGTGCTGGGCGGCCGGAAATTCGGGGAAGGCGGGCTGGTCCTTGACGTGCTGACAGCAGGCCACGGCCGGCGTTCGGGGCTGGTCTATGGCGGGGCATCGCGGAAGCGTCGCGCCCAGTTCGAGCCTGGTAACAGCGTCTCGCTGGCCTGGTCGGCGCGTCTGGAAGACCAGCTTGGCCGGTTCGATACCGCTGAGCTCAAATCGGCGCGGGCGGCGGCGCTCTATGATGCGCCCGAAGCGCTCTCTGCGGTCCAAACGATCACAGCTGTCCTGCGAGACGCGCTGAGCGACGGGGACCGTGCTGGATCATCCGTCTATCAAGCCAGCCTCCTGCTGCTTGACAGCCTGTCATACCCAACCTTCTGGCCAGCCCTCTATGTGCGTTGGGAACTTGGCCTCCTGTCTGAACTCGGGTTTGGCCTCGACTTCTCAGCCTGCGCCGTGTCGGGTGCCAATGATGGGCTCACCCATGTCTCGCCCAGGACGGGGCGGGCCGTTCGCGGGTCCGACGTGCCGGACTATGCCGAACGGCTGCTGAAACTCCCCGGCTTCCTGCTCGATTCCTCACACGGCGTGCCGCCGGATGATCTTGCGGCAGGCTTTCGCCTGACCGGTCACTTCCTGCGGTATCGCCTTTACGAAGCCACGGGACGTCAGATGCCAACAACGCGGGACCAGATGCTTGCCCGCCTGAAAAGGACCGGTGCAATCGTTTAGGCCGGGCCTACCGGCAGGTATCGCCGGGTCCCATGTCGAAGTGGAAATGATCGGCATGGGCGGCATTGAAGTTTGGTCCCAGGCTGACCGAAAACAAGGGGCAGGAGCCCTTGAACACGGCTCTCAGGAAATCGCCTTCAGGCCCTTCTTTCCGCCAATGCGACTTCACCCGGACGACCCGGCCATCGGCAAACCGGAAACCCCAGATATCGATGGCGTTCGCGCCGGCATGCTCGCTCCTTCGCCGGCTGCCCGCCACGTTTCGGCAGGCGTAGGTGCCGAAGGTTTCGATGCGGGTCAGCTCGGTGCCGAGAATTTCCTCTGCCTTGGGGCGGGCTACGTGGCGCTCCCAGATATGGACCGCAGCGGTCTGCCGGCAGGTCATGCGAAGCGGGGCGGCGCCATAGGGCGTGAGGGATTTCTCCAGGATGAGCGCGTTCTTGAACCCGCAATTCCGCCCCGTTTCCTGGTCAGGGATCCGCGCATACTCCACGCCGCCCGCATCAAGCGCTGCGAAACACGCGTTTGGGGTATATTTAGCCCTGCTCAACTTGCCGTAGGTCGCAACGCCTATCGGGTCGGTCACATTCAAGGGGCGCAGCGGATTATGCTGGGCGGGAACGGTGAAGTGCGCGATGAGACCGATGAACCCGACAACAAGAATGAACAGCCCAATCGCCTTTGCCCGGTCCGGATGTGAAAGCTCTTCCTTAACCAATGCACGCTCTCTGCTAAGTTAGACATGAGAATCACGAGGGGCTGCGATTGCCGCGGCCGGGGAGAAGACCCGACATGACAGACACGGTTGATCAGGATCCTGGCCGGATCGTCAATGAACCGCTGAGTGAGGCGCTTTCCAAGCGCTATCTTGCTTACGCCTTGTCCACAATTACAGCCCGGGCCCTCCCCGATGTTCGCGATGGCCTGAAACCCGTCCAGCGACGCATTCTTTACGCCATGCGGGAGCTGAAGCTCAATCCCGAAGGCGCGTACCGGAAGTGTGCAAAGATTGTCGGCGAGGTCATGGGTAACTACCACCCCCACGGCGACAATGCGATCTACGACACGCTCGTTCGCCTGGCCCAGGATTTTTCAGTGCGTTACCCGCTGGTCGATGGCCAGGGTAATTTCGGCAATGTTGACGGTGATGCCGCCGCTGCCATGCGGTACACCGAGAGCCGGCTGACTGAAGCGGCGCGTCTGCTCCTCGATGGGCTTGACGAGAATGCCGTTGATTTCCGTGACACCTACGATGAACTCAATAACGAGCCGACTGTCCTTCCGGCGGGCTTTCCCAACCTGCTCGCCAATGGTGCCACGGGGATCGCTGTGGGCATGGCCACGTCCGTGCCGCCCCACAATGTCGCCGAAGTGATCGATGCATCGCTGCTGCTGATCAAGGAGCCCCAGGCCAGCACCGAGGCCCTCCTGAAACTGATGCCGGGTCCGGACTTTCCCACCGGCGGCACCATTGTCGAGCCCCGCAGCGCCATTCTGGACGCCTACGAAACGGGCCGTGGCAGTTTCCAGATCCGCGCCCGTTGGGCTGTCGAAGACCTCGGCCGCGGGACCTGGCAGATCGTGGTCACCGAAATCCCTTATCAGGTCCAGAAGGGCAAGCTGATCGAGAGGATTGCCGAGCTCATCGAAAACCGGAAGGTTCCACTGCTCGCCGATGTCCGTGACGAAAGCGCAGAGGATGTGCGCCTCATTCTGGAGCCGCGTTCCAAGACCGTCGATCCGGCGGTGATGATGGAGAGCCTTTTCAAGGCCTGCGATCTGGAAACACGTTTCTCGCTCAACATGAACGTGATCCACGAGGGCGCGCCACAGGTGATGGGGCTTCGCGCCGTGCTACGCGCCTACCTCGACCATCGCCGGGCGGTGGTCCAGCGTCGTGCCCAGTTCCGGCTCGACAAGATCGAGAAGCGGTTGCACCTGCTGGACGGCTTCCTGATCGCCTACCTCAACATTGATGAGGTCATTCGCATCATCCGCGAGGAAGACGAGCCAAAGGCCGAACTGATGGAACGGTTTGTCCTGTCTGATGAACAGGCCGAGGCGATCCTCAATCTCCGATTGCGAGCGCTGCGGAAGCTCGAAGAGATGGAGATCAAGAACGAGCACCAGTCCCTGACCGATGAAAAGGCGAGCCTCGTCGAGTTGCTCGGTTCGGAAACGCTCCAGTGGGACAGGGTCGGTGAACAACTCGCCGAAGCCCGCAAGGCCTTCGATCCCGCCACCGATTTGGGGCGCCGCCGGGCTGCCTTTGGCGATGCGCCCGATATCGATCTTGATGCCGCGCTGGAAGCCTCGACACCGAAGGAGGCCTTTACTGTCGTGCTGTCGAAGCAGGGCTGGATCCGGGCTATGAAGGGGCACGGACTTGATACGGATGGGGTGAAGTTCAAGGACGGCGACGCCCTGTTCCTGGCCCGGGAGGTGTGGAGTACCGACAAGGTCATCTTCATGTCCTCAGATGGCCGGGCCTTCATGCTGGGCGCTGACAAATTGCCGGGCGGACGTGGCCATGGCGAACCGATCCGGCTTTCCATCGACCTGGAAGACAGCGTCGATATCGTCACGTTCTTTGCCGCCAAGGAGGGGCGAAAGCGACTGGTGGCGTCCGATGCAGGCTACGGTTTCATGGTGCCCGAGGAAGAGCTGATCTCAACGCGAAAGGCCGGCAAGGCCATTGTCAGCGTCGGAGGGGAGGGCAGATTGGCGGTCTGTGAAATCGCGCAGGGCGACTACATGGCTGTGATCGGCACGAACAAGAAACTCCTGATCTTTGAGGCCGCTGAGCTGCCAGAGATGCCGCGTGGCAAGGGCGTGAAGCTACAGGCCTACCGCGGAAATGACCAGCTCAGCGACGCCATGGTCTTCGATGGCGAAGACGGGCTGATCGTGATCGACGGCGCTGGCCGGCATCGAGGCATCGCCGAATGGCGAGACTGGGTCGGCAAGCGGGCGCAAGCCGGCAAAGTGGCCCCAAAAGGCTTTCCGCGCTCGGGTAAATTGAACGGATAGTTGTCACCGCCTGTTCTCACGGGCTAGGGCAAAGACAGGACCAGACTTCGAGGGGAGGACCCGATGGAAGGACTTTACGTGATCTTGGGGATTATTGCCGTGTTGGTGATCGGCGTGATCCTCATATACAACGGGCTGGTCTCCAAGCGGCAACGCTGTAACCAGGCCTTCGCGGACATCGACGTTCAGCTCAAGCAGCGGCAAAATCTGATCCCCAATCTGGTTGAGACCGTGAAGGGCTATGCTTCACACGAAAAGGAAACCCTGGACGCGGTGATCAACGCCCGGAACTCTGCCATGTCGGCCTCCGGACCTGATGACCAGGCGCAGGCGGAGACCATGCTGAGCGGTGCGCTGGGCAAGCTCTTCGCACTGGCTGAGGCCTATCCAGATCTCAAGGCGAACACGAATTTCCTCCAGCTTCAGGAAGAACTGTCCCTGATCGAGGACAAACTGGCCGCCGCGCGCCGGTTCTACAACTCCGCCGTCCAGGATTACAACACAGCCCGGGAGCAGTTCCCCGGCTCGATCATCGCAGGCATGTACGACTTTGAGCCGCGCAGCTTCTTTGACGTAGGGGACGCGCGCGCAGCACTCTCAACAGTGCCCAAGGTGGCATTCTAGGGCGTTTTCCGGCCCAAGGTAGCAGGCGTGGGGCAATGATGCCTCTCGCTGCACGGTTTGCCCGTCGATCGACGCGTTAGTTACGGCCTGTGGGATTATTCGGCGTAATCTCATCGGTCGGCGGCAAGGCCACTGTGCCAACGCTGCCGAGAAGCTGTTCCAGCAAGGTCATCTGCCGGCCGAGAGTCGGGGTTTCTGCCGAAGCGTAGTCGATCACCTCGCCGTCGTCGGCATTATAAAGCAATACCTCTTCCACCACATCCTCTTCACCAAACCGGATCGCGGTGATGGTCCGGCTCGAAACCTTGGGTAGATAGTAGGCGAACCGTTCCCGCTGGGCGGAAATGTAGAACCAGGTGTTTTCGTCAAAGACGCTATCGGTTGAAGGCGTTCCCAGCTTGGCCAGAACGCTCGCGCGCGTGTCAACGCCGACCTCCATGGCCGAGGGTTGCGCTTCGTCCGGGATATACCCATGAAAATCGACCGATGGTGTGATGCACGCCGACGTCGTCGACACAGCCAGGGCGAGGGCGGCGATGATCCGCTTGTGGACCATGTGGAGGACTCCCATATCTTCTATGTCACCTAATGGCGCTCCACCCCTATTGGCAAGCAACAGAGAACACCCATGGCTGGCATTTTCGGTCTCTTTCGACGCGCTCCCGACCCAACCGACACGGCAGCCGCCGCACTTTGCGATGCCGTGATTGCCAAGGCGCGTGAACCCGATCTGTACCTCGCCGGCCATGCGCCGGACACGTTCGAGGGCCGTTTCGGCATCACCGCGCTGCATGGCGCCCTCCTGATGCGAAGGCTGAAGGGATTGGGCCCCGATGGGCTGATACTTGCCGAGAAACTGGCCGATGCCCTGTTCGACCGGTTTGACTACGCCCTGCGCGAAGAGGGCGTGGGTGATGCGACAATCGCCCGGAAGGCGCGGAAGCTCGGTGAGGAGTTCTACGGGCTGGCAAAGGCGCTTGATGGAGTCCTGGCATCGGGGATGGCCGGCAGCGGCGAGGTCGGGGCGATTCTGTCAAGAAACGGGCTTGGCGGACAGACTCCCGAAGCACTGGCCGATCATGTCCTGGCGGTGGGCCGCGCCCTCGAGACATGCGATGACGAAGAGTTGCTATGCGGGCTTGTCAACTGGCGTTAGTGATCGTTGCATTGGTCAAAGGGCGTGACTAGTGTCCGCGGCTTGAGGCGGCAGTCTTTTGCAACGCCGTGAACGGGAGCGGCCAATGGCGCGCGGCACAGTCTTGTCAGTGGACGCCATGGGCGGCGACGACGCCCCGGGCGTCGTTCTCGAGGGTCTGTCCCGGTTCGCGGAGGAAAGGCCCGATGTCTCGTTTCTGATGCATGGCGACAAGGCCCGGCTCGACACACTGCTCGATGCGCGGACCGCCTTGGCGGGACGGTGTGAGGTCCGCCACGCGCCCGACCAGGTCTCGATGGAAGATAAACCGTCCCAGGCCTTGCGGCGGCGCGAGTCGAGCATGTGGCGAGCCATCGCAGCTGTGAAGGACGGTGACGCAGATGCGTCGGTATCGGCCGGTAACACAGGCGCGCTGATGGCCATCTCCATGATGGCGCTGCGGAAGCTGGAGGGGGTGCACCGTCCCGCCATGACGGCGCTTTGGCCAACCCAGGTTGGCAGGGTCGTGGTCCTTGACGTCGGGGCCAACCTGGAAGCGGATGTCGATCAACTCGTCACCTATGCAATCATGGGGGAGGCCTATGCCCGGGCGGTGACCGGCAAGGCCAGACCGACTGTGGGCATCCTGAATGTCGGCTCCGAAGAGATGAAGGGCCATGGCGAAGTCCGCCGCGCCCACGAGGCGATCAAGTCCAGCCCGCTTGATCTCGACTATCGGGGCTTTGTTGAAGGCAATGACATTTCCGCCGGCACTGTGGATGTTGTCGTCACCGATGGGTTCTCCGGAAACATCGCGCTAAAGACGGCCGAAGGGACAGCGCGCTTGGTCAGCGCCTTTCTCAAGGACGCCCTTACGGCTTCGGCTCGGACAAAGCTTGGCGCACTCCTAGCCAAACCGGGCCTGCTTGGCCTTCGCGAGCGCATGGATCCGAGCAATGTGAACGGGGGCGTCCTTCTGGGCCTCAATGGCGTTTCGGTGAAAAGCCATGGCGGAACGGACGCGAAGGGCTTTGCGACGGCGGTCGCCCTGGCCGTTGATCTCGCCAAGAGTTCATTCCAGTCCGAAGTGGCTGCGTCCCTCGCGAAAGTCGGCGCCCTGCGTGCCGCGTCTTCGGGAGCGGCCGCATGACAATGGGCGCGATTGCAGGACCCCGCAGCGTAGTCCGCGGCGTCGGTGGTTATCTTCCAACGCGCACCCTGACCAATGCGGAACTCTCCAGAATGGTGGAGACCGATGATGCCTGGATCCGGGAACGGACCGGAATCGCGGAACGTCACATCGCAGCGGACGGGGAGGTGACGTCGGACATCGCGACCCAAGCTGCGCGTGTGGCGCTTGAGCGCGCCGGGATCGCGGCAGCCGACGTGGACCTGATCGTTCTTGCGACCACCACCCCAGACCAGACCTTTCCTGCAACGGCAACAGCCGTGCAGGCGAAGCTGGGCACCGGTGCTGGGGCAGCGTTTGATGTCCAGGCGGTCTGTTCCGGTTTCCTTTTCGCCCTCGCCACGGCTGATAGCCTGCTCAAGCAGGGGCTCTACAACACGGCCCTCGTGATAGGCGCGGAGACATTTTCGCGGATCCTCGATTGGTCTGACCGGGGAACCTGTGTCCTGTTTGGCGATGGCGGGGGGGCGGTGGTTCTAACCCGTGAAACGGATGACGGTCCGCAGGGTCTGATCGCACACCATCTGCGGACCGACGGAACGAAGTCAGAACTACTGTACGTCGATGGCGGTGTCTCCTCCACGGGAACAATCGGCCACGTCAGGATGCAGGGAAGCCGTGTCTTCAAACATGCCGTTGCGAACATCTCATCGGCCATCTCCGCGATCCTCGATGAAACAGGCTACCAGTCATCGGACATCGACTGGTTTGTCCCTCACCAGGCGAACCAGCGAATCCTGGATGGGGTTGCGAAAAAAATGGGAATTGCCGAGGATCGGGTGATTTCAACGGTGGCCTTGCACGGAAACACTTCGGCTGCCTCGATACCGCTTGCACTGAATACGGCGGTAACCGATGGCCGAATAAGGCCCGGTGACCTCGTCTTGTCAGAAGCGATGGGCGGCGGGTTCTCCTGGGGCGCCAGCCTCTTTCGGCTGTAACGCTGCCGTCACAGTCTGAACGACGCGTAATGCTATCGCTTTGATTGGTGATGGTTTTTCCGGGGTATTCAGGGTACGGTCCTATCTTGAGTTGCATGATATGGAGACCCCTATGTCGATGCGCACCATTACGCGTGCCGAAGTCACCGATGCCCTTGTCAACAAGGTGGGACTGACCCGGCAGGAATCGGCCGGCTTGCTTGACGATGCGTTGGAGATGATCTGCGTCGCCTTGCAGACCAATGGCGTCGTGAAACTATCCCGGTTCGGCAACTTCATCGTGCGGGAAAAGACAGCCCGCGAAGGGCGCAATCCCAAGACCGGCGCCGAAGCGACGATCACTGCGCGGCGCGTGGTAACTTTCCGTCCATCACCGCTCTTGAAATCGAAGGTGAATCCCAACGACACTTAGAGAAAGCGAGGGGATTGCATGGGCGTGCCAAAGCAGAAGTCGGACAAGGCTGTCGAGGCGTATCGATCGATCGGAGAAGCCGCGAGGGAGTTGGATCTACCTACCCACGTCCTCCGATATTGGGAAACCCGTTTTCCGCGATATGTGCGCCCCGTAAAACGGCCGGACGGACGACGGTTCTACCGGAAGAGCGATATGGACGGCCTGCGGGCAATCCAGACCCTGGTGCATCGGAGAGGCATGACGCTCAAAGGTGCGAAAGCGCTCTTGCATGAGCGCGGCGTTGATATCGTGCTCAGCGGTGATCAAGTGGTGGGGACGATTCTGACCGGGTCTCCTGTTCACGATCTGCAATCGTCCGTGATCAGGGCTTTCTCCGGCCGGGAGCCATCACGAGGGTCCCTCCCGTCGGCCCCGCTCGATTTGCCGGACGGGGAACATGGATCGACCGAGCGGCTCGAGGCTATGCTCGATCGGTTGTCGCTAGTTAAGCGGCGTCTTGACGAGGTGCGGCAGCACCCGGTGCCATAAGCTTTGACAATGCTATCGAAACGATTTGCCTTTTCGGGCCGGTGGCGCTTATACAGCGCGTCTCACCGACTAATGGCGGAGCGTGGCGCAGTCCGGTAGCGCACTCGTCTGGGGGACGAGGGGTCGCAGGTTCGAATCCTGCCGTTCCGACCATTTGGCCGAGCCGGGTAGCAGGCATGTGGGGTTAAGAGGCTCTGATCAGGCAGGAATTTGCAGTCAGGCTGCAGTCTACGCGTTGCGTGGTGGGCGATACTGGGATTGAACCAGTGACCCCTGCCGTGTGAAGGCAGTGCTCTCCCGCTGAGCTAATCGCCCACGCTCAAGACCGCGGGGAATAGGCCGTCTGATCCCAAGCGTCAAGCAGGGTGACAGCGTGGCAGTGGTTTACTAATATGCATAGCAGGCATGATTTAAAGCATAGGAAATATCTTGCGCTGAACGCATTGAGACTGAAGTGCGGCGCAGGTTCGACTGTCTCGCGCTGAAAATTTGATCGTTTCGAAAAGTTCCAGCAATTCTACGATCAGGGCAAACAGATCGTCTCCGCGCCCAAGGACATGCTTCCCCGTTCATCATGAATGGTTGTTCATTGATTCGGACACTTTTATGACAATTTCGATTTCGCCCTTGTGACCTCTCGCACCAGCTGTCATCTCACAGTCACAAACACGGCTAAAGCGCCGTGAATAAAGAAGAAGGACAGGCCCGCAACGGAGCTCAGGCTTCTGCAATAACCAACAAACGGACCTGGAGAGTGTGTATGAAAGATTGGTGTGATTCCGACGGCGCAAAGCGCCTCGCAGATAAGATTCGTGAATATTGGGGCGAGCGTGGCTTCGAGGTCGATCTTGATTTCGTTGACTCAGGCTTTGTCGCCGCCATGCGCAGCGCCAGGACGGACGTCCGCAGCAATATGGTCAATGGTATGCCGCGCCGGCGTGCAAGCGGCGATGGCGCAGCCCGCCGCTCGTCCTATCGGCCCGACGGCGAGGCGCAACCAGCCGTTTAGCTGACAATCGACGCCAAGGCAGACGATAGCGCATCATAGTGCGCGATCACCGCATCCGCGGTGATGTCGGAAACTGGCGCGATCTCATAGCCGAACGTGACAAAGACGAAGGGCAGTCCAGCATCAAGGGCTGCCCTTTCGTCTGTGCGGCTATCGCCGATCATGACCGCGCGACGAGGATCACCGCCAGCCGCCTTGATCGTCCGGACAATATGGTCCCCATCAGGTTTCCGAGATGGGACAACGTCGGCGCCGACGATTGCGGCAAAGTGGTCGGACATACCGAGCGCGGAGAGCACGCAGTCTGCAAGGATTTGTGTTTTATTGGTGCAAACAGCAAGCGTGGCGCCGGCACGCTTGGCGAGCTGAAGTTGCGCGATAACGCCCGGGAACGGATGGCTGTGGTCGGCGATATGCGCCGTGTAGTATGCCATGAAGTGCGGCCACAACCGTTCTACGGCATGGTCCATTGCGCCGGGGTCAAGCCGGTTTGCGCGGCGCGATAACCCCTCCCTGATCATGGCCTTTGCCCCGTGGCCGATCATGGGTCTCACATCGCGAAGGACAACGGGCGGCTGATTCTCGATCGCAAGGACGTGGTTGAGCGCAGCCAGAAGGTCCGGCGCGGTTTCAACAAGGGTTCCATCAAGGTCAAAGACAAGGGTCCACCCGGAAAGGGTTTGACCGTTCGGGCCGTTCTCCGGCATGTCAGGCCTCGCAGGTTTGTGGCGACTGAACGTTGGATTGCCATGGACCTATCCGCAACGGGCAGCAAGGCGGTTGGAGGCCAATGCGATGGCAGACAGGGCAGCGGTAATCCTGGCGGCGGGGCAAGGCACCCGGATGAAATCCAATTGGCCGAAGGTGATGCACGCGGTCGGCGGGCGATCGATGATCGATTGGTCGATTGACCTTGCGCGCGAGGCAGGCTGCAAGGAGATCATTGTCGTTTGCGGACCGCGCCAGGAGGCGCTGCAGGCCCATGTCTGCGCCGAACTGGGCGACCGCGCGGTCGCGATCCAGGAAGTGGCGCTCGGTACCGGTCATGCTGTTCAGGCTGCCGAGGTCGCCTTGTCGGGGTTCTCAGGCGCTGTCGCCGTATTTTTCGGAGATAACCCCCTGATCCCAGCGGCTCCCGTTGAGACTCTCTTTGACGCCATCTCCGAGGGCGCCGCAATCGGTGTCCTCGGGTTCGAGGCCGCTGTTCCCGGGGGATACGGTCGGCTCGTCACCGATACGAACGGTGCTCTGACGGCTATTGTCGAAGCCAAGGACGCGTCGCCGGAGGAACGCTCAATCACCTTTTGCAATTCGGGGGTTACCGCGGCCATGCGGGACGACCTGTTCCGATATCTTGGGCAGGTCACCAACGATAATGTGAAGGGCGAGTACTATCTCACCGACGTGGTCAAGCTTGCCGTGGCCGAAGGACGTCCGTGCAAGGCCGTTGCGTGCGATGAAGCCGACACGCTGGGGGTGAATACCCGTGCCCAACTGGCCGAGGCAGAGGCGGCCTTTCAGGCTCGCATGCGCAGCACCATGATGGCAAACGGTGTGACCTTGATCGCACCCGACACCGTCCACTTTTCCTATGACACGGAAATCGAGCAGGATGTGATTGTCGAACCGAACGTTGTGTTTGGTCCGGGCGTGAAGATCATGAGCGGCGCGCACATCAGGTCGTTCAGTCATATCGAGGGCGCCGAGGTCTCCGCCGCCAATATCGGTCCCTTTGCACGGCTCCGGCCCGGAGCCAGGATAGGGTCCGGCTGCAATGTGGGGAATTTCTGCGAGGTGAAGAACGTATCGATCGGCGATGGCGCAAAGGTCAATCACCTGAGCTATCTGGGCGACGGTTCGATCGGCGCCGGGGCGAATATCGGTGCAGGCACCATTTTCTGCAACTATGATGGCATTATGAAGCATCGCACCACGGTCGGAGAGGGTGCGTTCATAGGCTCGAATTCGGCCCTTGTGGCGCCCGTGTCCATTGGCGATGGTGCGATCGTCGGTTCTGGAAGCGTGATTACCGAAGACGTCCCAGCCGATGCGCTGGCCCTCGGGCGTGCCCGCCAGTCCATCAAACCTGGCCGCGCCGCTGCGTTCCGTACCCGCCAGACGGCAAAGAAAGAGCAGGGAGCCTGATCCGATGTCCTGGGATGGCGAAAAGAAGAATGCTGCTGCAGCCGCCCTCGAATTCGTCGAGGATGGCATGACGCTGGGGTTGGGAACCGGCTCGACGGCCAAGTTCTTCGTGGAGCTGCTGGCCGATGAAGTCGCCGATGGCCTGATCGTGCGCGGCGTGCCGACCAGCGAGCAGACCCGGCGGCTGGCGGTATCCCATGGTGTCCCCCTCGTGCCGATCGACCAGGTCGTGCAGATTCATCTCACGGTGGATGGCGCCGACGAAGTCGATGGCTACGGCAATCTCATCAAGGGTGGTGGAGCGGCATTGTTACGAGAGAAGATCATCGCCAATGCCAGTGACCATCTGGTGATCATTACCGATCCCTCTAAACAGGTGGAACGCCTCGGCGCTTTTCCATTGCCGGTAGAGGTGACACCCTTTGGCGTAACCATCACGGCGAAGAAGGTGTTCGACGCGCTCTGCGCCTCTGGCATCGACAAGCCCAAGGTGGAGTTGCGTATGGCCAAGGGCAACGATCCACTCCTGACCGATGGCGGCAACCACATTCTCGATTGCCACTGCGGCCGGATCCCTGACCCCGACGCCCTGGCGGCGCGGTTGGCCGGCGTTCCGGGCCTGGTGGAGCACGGCTTGTTCCTGGGCATGGCGCGCACGGTTATCGTCGGCAATGAAGGTGGCGCAACCGTATTCGAGTATTGATTTGCGGCAAACTGCGCAGTCATCCATATCCGGAGACGGAGCTAGCGCAAGGAACCGGACATGGCCGACGAATTTGACTTTGACCTCTTCGTAATCGGCGGTGGCAGTGGCGGGGTGAGGGCGGCCCGGATAGCGGCCCTGTCAGGGGCAAGGGTCGGCTTGGCCGAAGAGTACCGAATGGGTGGCACCTGCGTGATCCGCGGCTGTGTGCCCAAGAAATTCATGGTCTATGCCAGCCAGTACGGAAAGTCCTTCAAGCACGCCCAGGGCTATGGCTGGCATGCCGATAATGTGAGCTTTGACTGGCCGACCTTTGCCAACGCCATGAATGCTGAAGTGGACCGGCTATCGGGCATCTACATGCGTAATCTGGTCAATGCCGGGGCAACAGTCTTCGAAGAACGCGCAGAAATCACCGGACCGAATGCGCTGACGCTTGCGAAAAGCGGCAAGGCGGTCACCGCGCGGCGGATCCTCGTCGCAACAGGTGGGACGCCGTGGCGGCCATCGCCGGAGGAACTGCCCGGGGTCGAACATACGATCACGTCGAACGACATCTTTCATCTGGAAAAACTACCCAGCCATATCGTGATCGCGGGCGGCGGCTATATCGCTGTTGAGTTTGCCCATGTCTTCGCTGGCTTGGGTGTCGAGACCTGCCTCGTCTACCGGGGAGAAACGGTGCTTCGCGGCTTCGATATGGATGTCAGAACGGCGGTCCATGAGGGGCTCAAGGATGCCGGTGTGCGCGTCATTACCCACACGATTTTTGAGTCCATTGAGAAAACTGAAGATGTTGAGCGACCACTTCACCTGACCCTCAAGAACGGTATGAAACTCGATGCGGACGTGGTTTGCATGGCGGTCGGGCGCAGGCCCAATACCCAGGGCCTCGGCTGCGAAACGGCGGGTGTCTCGCTCCGGGAGAATGGCGCAATCATCGTCGACGAGTGGTCGAAAACCAATGCAGACAGGGTCTGGGCAGTTGGCGATGTGACGGACCGTATGGCGTTGACACCGGTGGCCATTCGGGAGGGTCATGCGTTTGCTGACACCGAGTTCAATGACAAACCCCGCCATTTCGACCATGAAACGGTTGCTACGGCGGTGTTTTCACAGCCGGAAGTCGGCACCGTAGGATTGTCCGAGGCTGATGCCCGGGCGGCCCATGGGGCAGTTGATATCTACAAATCCCAGTTCCGGCCCATGAAGAACATGCTGTCGAACGATATGACCCGCACGCTCATGAAACTGATTGTAAAAGCCGACGACCAGCGAGTCCTGGGTGCGCATATTGTTGGTCCTGACTCCGCTGAAATGATCCAGATGCTGGGTATCGCAATCAAGATGGGCGCAACGAAAGATGATCTCGATGCAACCTGCGCCGTTCATCCGACGGCAGCGGAAGAGATCGTTACCATGCGGACCAAATGGACACCTCAATAGGGTAGGGCCTGGCGCCGCTCCCTCTGAGTTAGCGGGCAAGGCCTGCCGGCCGGTCAGGCCGCCCCATCCCTCTCTCCAAATGCGGAGGCGTTTGGCAAAGCCAAATCGCCGTGAGCGACGCGAAACCGACGACCGGTTCCGTCAGGAACGGAAACGGTTTACAGCGGCGCGTTCTCGAATGGGATCGGCGCGCCGCTTCCAGTCCTTGTCTTGACGCGCTTCCGGGCGGCGAACCGGTGCCCACTTCGCCTGGTAGCGCTTTAGTGGTTCCACCATGGGCGGTCCGAAAAGGATCGCAGGTCCAACTCATGAGTCCAGACCGACCGGTGCTGCTGGGCGATATGGAGATAGGTGTCGGCAATCTTCTCCGGCAGGAGCAGCCCGTCTTTCGCGCCGCGTGTCTCTCTCAGTTTCTGGAACCGCTCAGCTCCGAGCATCTTGCCCAGGGTGTCAGGCGCATCAACGGCGCCATCAACGATGATGTGCGCCACGTGGATGCCCTTGGGGCTGAACTCCGCATTCAGGGTCTGGCACAGCATCCGCCGCCCGCCCATGGCCGCGGCGTGTGAGTGCTGGCCGCCATTGCCGCGAACTGCCGCCGTGGCAGACGTCACGAGGATCGACCCGCCCCCACGCGCTTCCATTAACGGGCAGACCGTCTTGGCGGCCCTGAACAGCGCGAATGTCGCAAGGCGCCACCCCATTTCGAAGGCCTTGTAAGACGTATCGGCCAGGGGCCTGTCGCCGATCTGGGCGCCCAAGTTGAAAACGACGACCTGAATAGGGCCAATATCGGCTTCGATGCTGGCGATCCTGTCTTCGATGACATTCTCGTCCAGCGCGTTCATGAGAAAGCCGCTGGCCGCTCCGCCGTCGGTTCTTATGCCTGAGACCAGCTTCTCCAGCCCGTCGCCGTCACTCCGGCGGCAGAGCACGGCATGATAGCCTTCGCGGGCAAACCGTGCGCCGACTGTGCCGCCAATTCCGGCGCCCGCGCCAATAACGAGGCATACTGGATTCATGGGGCTTCCTTTCTCCACCGATTT
>JBCBKE010000010.1:0-46560 GCA_038522375.1 Pseudomonadota bacterium | reverse complement strand
GTTCATCGGATATGCAGAGATCCTGGAAGTCTTCAACATCACCAAGGTTGGCAAAGTAGCCGGCTGTAAGGTCAGCGAAGGCGTTGTCCGCCGCGGTTGTGGTGTGCGCTTGCTCCGCGATGATGTTGTTATCCATGAGGGCATGCTGAAGACGTTGAAACGCTTCAAGGATGAGGTTCCCGAAGTCACGTCAGGTATGGAGTGCGGCATGGCTTTCGAGCGATATGAAGATATTCGCGAGGGCGACAAGATCGAGTGTTTCACCGTCGAAGAGATCGAGCGTCGCCTCGACTAGGGCATTTCCGACATTGGCGGAAACGCGCCAGCGGGGAAGGCCCGCGGGCCGGCCAGCCCGCTCCATTTCCTCGCACCAAATGCGGAGGCGTTTGGCAAAGCCAAACCACCGTGAGCGAGGCAGAACCGACGACCGTTTCCGTCAAAGCCGGACACGGTCGAGGGCATTTCGAAGGGTCGGGCCAAGCTCGGGGCCCATTCTATCGCGCAAGTTAGCGGGCTTGCCAAAACCCTTGCCGCCATCGCAACCGTCTCGATAGCGCCGCGCGCATCTCTTATGCGAAAACGAGATAAGCAACGCAGACTCTTCGTCGTTTAAGGAGGCTCCGCAGTTCCCCCAAGCGGGACTATGCAGCCTCGTCGCCGGATGACTTCTTTTTCGGGGCCGTCTTCTTCCGCGGAGACTTGGGTTTGACGGGTGATGATGCCGTCGCCTTGGCAACCTTCGGTCCAGCCTCAGCCGCCGCTTTCGGCGTTGTCGCCTCATCCTTGGATCGGGGATCAGGCTTGGGTGCAGCCTTGCGAGGTTTCGCCTTGGCCTTTGGCTTCGGTTCCAGTTTCACGCTCTCGCTCGGCGGCGGCGCCAGTGTTTGGCCGGCCGCGCGGGCTTCCCTCAGCGCACCGAGGCGTGCTTTCACATAAGCACCCGGCGCTGGGCCAAGTCCCTTGTCTTCGGGCTCGCGGGCATCAACCAGCTCACCGGACAGCGGCTCCAGCCAGGACCACCAGCTTGTCCACCATGAGCCGGGCACCTCTTCCGCGTATCGGAACCACTCATCGGCGTCGTCAGGCAGTTCGCCGTCGTTCAGCCAATGCTGGTACTTCATCGCATCGGGGTGGTTGACCACACCCGCAATATGACCCGACCCCGCCAGAACGAAGCGCGTTGGACCACCAAGCGCCTGCGCCGTCCGATACACGGAGCCATAAGGGCAAATATGATCGTCACGGCTAGCCTGGACCGTCACCGGGATAACGATGTCCTTCATGTTAACCGTTTCGCCCAGCACCTTGAACGTGCCATTCGCCAATGCGTTCTTGCCGTACATGTCCCGAAGATAGGTCAGATGCGTCGGGCCCGGGATATTGGTCTGGTCGGCGTTCCAATAGAGGAGATCGAAGGGACGCGGCTTCTTGCCCATCATGTAGTTGTCGACGACGTATCGCCAGACCAGGTCAACAGGGCGCAGCCAGTTGAACGTATCCCCCATGATCTCGCCAGGCATGATCCCATCATTGTCATCAATGATGGTGCTGATCTCCCTGATCGCATCCTCATCGGTGAAGATCATCAGGTCGCCGGCATCGGAGAAATCGGACTGGCTCGCGAAGAACGTGGCAGACCGGATCCGGTTATAGCCCTTCTTGGCCATGTAACCGAGCGCCGAGGTCAGCAATGTCCCGCCAATACAGTATCCAACGGCGTTCACCTGCTCAACGCCGGCTTCATCCAGAGCAGCCGCCAGGCCTTCGAAAATACCGTGGGCGACATACTCGTCCCAGCCATAATCCTTGATGTCTTCCTCGGCGGATCGCCAGGACACGACGAAAACGGTCAGGCCCTTGTCCACAAGCCAGCGGATCATCGAGTTTTCTTCGCGGAGGTCGAGAATGTAGAATTTGTTGATCCATGGGGGGAAGATCACCAGTGGGATCTCATTGACCTTTTCAGTCGTGGGCTCGAATTGGATCACTTCAATCAGTGAGTTCCGATAGACAACCTTGCCGGGGGCTGTAGCGACATTAACGCCGACCTCGAAAGGTGTCTCGTCGGTCTGGGAAATAGTCAGCTTGCCGCGTCCGCGCTCAATATCGGTCCTGGCCTGCTTGATGCCCTTGAGGACGCTTTCGCCGCCGGACTCCAGCATCAATTTCAGGGCCGCCGGATTGGTTGCGAAGAAATTCGTCGGGGCGAAGGCATCGGCGGTCTGCTGGGCGAGAAACCGTGCCTTGCGTTTCTCGGTGTCGTTGAGCCCTTCGGCATTGTCGATCAACGACATCAGCCAGTCGGTATTCAGGGTGTAAGAGCGCCGCATGAATTCGAACATCGGATTGGATTGCCATTCCGGGTCGGAAAAGCGTTTGTCCCGCCGGCCTTCTTCCGCCTGCCCGGCCATCATGTCCTGCCAAAGCCCAAGATAGCCCTGCCACAGCGAGAGGTTCGCATCGACCACGCGCTCGGGATGATTGGCCAGGGATTGACCCACCCTCGAAAACGCCGTGCCCGCGCCAATGCGGATGGGATGTTCCTTTGTATCAACCAGGTTTTCCGGCCCCTGGCCAATGATCGATGTGATGAGCTTCTGGCTCTCCAGCATCGCCTGGGTCATGTTTGAGGAGAGCTTCTGCATCGCCGCGGGATCTTGCAGGGACACCAGATCTTCCAGGATCGTCTGCTCTTTCGAATTATTTTCGGTCTGCTTTGCCATCGCCTCAAAGTCGCCCTTCTGTAGAGACCTGAATATGGTATCAGATTTCAGGCATAACGTGAGTCTCCATGAAGCAATCTCCCCTGGTTTTTGGCCTCAGCGCTACTCTGTTCTCGGTCGCGGGGTGTGCCTCACCCGTGGGAGCTGTGCGCGAAGCCGTTGCCTCCGCGCCTGAGTGGTATCAGGAGGCACGCATCGAAATTCGCGGGGAAGGCTACCCCGATATTTCCCGCGTCAGCGGTTATCGATCAGACCCTGGCCAACCGGGGCGTGTGCGGGCAACCCGCGCAGAAGTCTCCGATGCCGAAGCCTTGTTCCTGTTCGATGAGCGCGCCTTGCCGCCGGAATTGGCTTTGGAAGAAGCGCTCGACTGGACCCTTGAGGAGCGAAAGCGGTTCGACGGCGCCATCGAGGACAGCGACTTTCTGACCGCAGATGAGCTGGCGGCCTTGCGCGGCGTGTTCGATGTCCGCCGAGCCCGCCCCTGACCCATCAACGATTGCCACATCCCGCCGTCCGCCCAAGACAGAGGCCCGCCCGAAACGCAGACGAAGAGCACACCGACATGCCGAGCGAATTTCACAAGATCCGACGCCTTCCCCCCTACGTCTTCGAACAGGTGAACCGCCGGGCGGCTGCGCTTCGCGCCGAAAAGGCGGACGTGATCAACCTCGGCATGGGCAATCCAGACCTGCCGACCCCGCCACATATCATTGAAAAACTCTCAGAAACGGCCCGGAAACCGGGCACCAATCGCTACTCCGCCTCGCGGGGCATTCCAGGCCTGCGGCGATCGCTCAGCAAATACTACGACCGCCGGTTTGGGGTCAGCCTCGACATGGATCGCGAGGTTGTCGTAACGCTGGGTTCCAAGGAAGGCTTCGCCAATCTTGCCCAAGCCATCTCGGCGCCTGGAGATGTCATTCTGGCGCCCGACCCCTCTTACCCGATCCACAGCTTTGGATTTCTGATGGCCGGCGCCTCGATCCGAAACGTCGCGGCGCTGACCGCCGAGCAGTATCTCTCCGGGCTCGGCCATGCGGTAAAGCATACCAATCCGAAACCCACCGCGATGGTCCTTTGCTATCCATCAAACCCGACCGCCGAGGTGGTGGACCTGGACTTCTACAAGGACGCTGTCGCCTTCGCGAAGAAGCACGAACTCTGGATCCTGTCAGATCTTGCCTACAATGAGATCTATTTCGGTGATCCGCCGCCATCCATCCTGCAAGTTGACGGCGCCAGGGACGTCGCAGTGGAAACCACGTCCATGTCGAAAACCTATTCCATGGCGGGATGGCGGGTCGGTTTCGTGGCCGGGAACGAACGGCTCATCGCCGCCCTTGCCAGGGTCAAATCCTATCTGGACTATGGCGCTTATACACCGATCCAGGTCGCGGCCTGCGCCGCCCTCGATGGCCCCCAGGATTGCGTTGATGAGGCCCGCGAGATTTACCGCACGCGGCGAGATGCCCTGGTCGACAGTTTTGGACGCGCCGGGTGGGACATTCCCAGCCCCGAGGCCAGCATGTTCGCCTGGGCGCCCCTTCCGAAATCTTGCAGCGGCATGGACAGCCTCGACTTCTGCATCGAACTCATCAGCGAAGCCCACGTGGCCGTGTCACCCGGCGTGGCCTTTGGCGAACACGGCGAAGGCTATGTCCGCATTGCGCTGGTCGAAAATGAACAACGCATCCGTCAGGCGGGCCGCAACATCAAGAAATACCTGAGCGAGAAAGCCGCGGCGGCCGCCGTTGCAGCGGAATGATCGGGAACCGGAAACAGTTGTTCTGCCAACCATCGACCACCGCTATTCCGCTGCTATCGCAACCCCCGGTGCCCTTTGCGGACCCCGTACCACGCCGCCAGGTTTCGCCCCTGTCGATACGCCATCGGTGAACGTTTCCACGCCTGCGAGGAAGGTGTGCCGGTAGCCGCTGGCCCTCTGGATCATGCGCCGTCCACCGGCAGGAAGATCGAACGCCATCTCGGGTGGCGCGATTTCCAAGGCGTCGAAGTCAATCACATTCACGTCCGCCCGCATTCCCGGCTCCAGCGTACCGCGGTCAAACATCCCATAAAGCCTTGCGGTATCGTGGCATTGCCGCTTCACCGCCGCCTCCAGTGATATCCGCCTGCCCCTTGAGCGGTCTCGCACCCAATGGGTCAACAGATAGGTCGGGAACGACGCGTCGCAGATGACGCCGCAATGGGCGCCGCCGTCAGACAAGCTCAACACGGTGCGATCGCTTTGCAACATCTCGTAGACATGGTCGAAATTGAACAGCGTGTAGTTGAGAAGCGGCAGGTATACGTAGCCGCGGCCGGCGTTTTCCATCAGCATGTCGTAGACGATGGCGCGCGGATTGACGCCTTGGGCCTTGGCCTTTGCCTCGACGCTCGCTTCGGGCGTTGGTTCGTACTCACACTTTCCGGTCTCATCGGCCAGGCGGAACATCCGGTCGAAGCCATGGGCGAGGATCATCGCAATCGCATTCCCGGCCGGCAGGCCCTGCTGGTTTTCATCCTGCTCACCGCGGCCAACGGCGGCCGACTGGCTGAAATCTGGCTCCTCGGAAATAATCGCCTCGCGTACCGCCGGATCGCGAAGGCGCAAGAGACGTTCGGACATCGGAAGCTCGGCAATCGCGGCATAGCTTGGCTGGAACGAGAACGGGTTCACAGTCGACTCCCAGCCGAGTACGAGCCCCGTCGGTCGAATAGCGATCTGGGCATAGACGTTGGCGCCGTCATCATTGGCAGCCTGGGTCATAGCCAACATGTTCTTCCAGTTGTCCGCATCCAGAGGGTTTTGAAGCAGGGCATATGTCACGGGCAGACCCGTCTCGCGCGACAAATCCTTCATCCACGCGAACTCTTCTTCGGCAGGTGTCAGATCCGACGCCATCTCGAAAACACCACCACCAGCATCGAGCATCGCCCGTCCGATCCCGATCAGTTCATCCCGGTTGGCAAATGTGCCGGGCACCGGAACCCCGTCCTTGGACAGGTGCAGCATCGTCCGGGAGGTGGAAAACCCGAGCGCGCCCGCGCGGATTCCATCGGCCACGATATCGGCCATGGCTGCGATATCCTCGGGCGTGGCCGCTTCGTTGTTCGCGCCCCGCTCACCCATGACGAAGGCACGGACGGCGCCATGGGGAATGTGAGTTGCGATGTCCACACTGCGCGGCATCTGCTCCAGCACATCCAGGTATTCGCCAAAGCTCTCCCAGCCCCAGGTGATACCTTCGCTGAGCGCTGCGCCGGGGATGTCCTCAACGCCTTCCATCAGTCCGATCAGCCAGTCATGGCGATCGGGCTTGGCAGGGGCAAACCCGACACCACAATTGCCCATGACAAGGGTTGTGACCCCATGCCAGGCCGAGGGGCCCAATTCGTCATCCCACGTCGCCTGGCCATCATAGTGCGTGTGAATGTCGACCCAGCCCGGTGTAACCACCTGGCCTGCCGCATCGATCTCCCGGCTAGCGTCGCCCGCAACGGCTTCGCCGACCGCAGCGATCAACCCATCCTTGATGGCAACATCAGCCGTGCGCGGAGCCGCGCCAGTGCCATCGACAACCGTGCCATTCCTGATGATCAGGTCGTACATTCGTCTTCCTCCCAGAAGGTCTATTGTTTTTTATACTCTACCGAACAGACTAACACCGGTCCGTGAAATCACAACGCGCGCCTGACGGAAATACAGGGCCCAGACTACGGGCACACGGAGGCCCACGGGTGGAGGCGACAGCGACAGTGCTTGAACCGGGTCCATTCCCCGCGTAGGCGAGAGCCTTGGAACGGCGAGAAGACGGGGAAAGCATGACAGCGATCAGATTGGGCATTGCGGGGCTGGGCCATGTCGGTTGCGGACTAATTGACCTGACCGATCGCCAGGCCGATCTTCGGCTGCCCGGCGCGCTCGAGATCACAGGTGTGAGCGCCCGGTCGAAGCATCGCAACCGCCCCGTGGATGTTACAGCCTACGCCTGGTTCGACGATCCGGTTGCGCTCGCTACCAGCGCCGGCATCGACGTTTTCGTCGAACTCGTCGGCGGATCGGACGGTCCGGCGAAACTGGCGGTCGAAGCTGCACTGAAAGCGGGAAAGCCGGTCGTTACCGCCAACAAGGCACTCATCGCCGAACACGGCCAGGCCCTTGCTGAACTTGCGGTTGAGAATGGGGTCGACCTGCTTTTCGAAGCCGCGGTCGCGGGTGGGGTTCCCGTCGTGCGGGTTTTGCGCGATAGCCTGGCCGGGGTCGATATCACACGGATTGCCGGCATCCTGAACGGCACGTGCAACTTCCTGACAACGGAAATGCTCGCCACCGGTCGTAGCTACGATGACGTCCTCGCGGATGCCCAGCGCCTCGGCTATGCGGAAGCTGACCCGACCCTTGATGTCTCGGGCATGGATGCCGCCCACAAGGCCGCCATCCTCAGCGCCATGGCGTTTTCCGCTGACCTGGATTTCTCGAAGGTCGCCGTTACCGGCGTGGACGCCATCACGCTGGAAGACCTGCGCATGGCCGAACGACTGGGCCTCGCCATCAAGCTGATTGCAGAAGGCAAGCGCGACGGCGAAACGGTTGTCTGCCGTATCGAGCCGATGGCGTTGCCGATGTCCCATCCACTCGCCCAGGTGAACGGCTCTCTGAACACCGTCCGCGTCGAGGGCGACCCGCTTGGCGCCATCACCCTGACCGGTCCGGGTGCAGGGGCAGGCCCGACCGCCAGCGCCGTCATGGGCGATGTCGCGAAGCTGTTCAATCCGGGTGTACGGTCCGCATTTGGCCGCGCGCCACACCACAAGGTTCGCCAGTTTGCCGCCGCCAAGGATACCGAACAGTCGGCCTTCTTCCTCAGGGTTCAGCTTGCCGACCAGCCAGGTGCCCTTGCAAGCCTGTCAGAAGCACTGGCGGCAGAGCGCGTTTCCGTTGACAAACTGCTACAGGATTCCGCCAGCGAGGCGGGTGTCAGTCCTGTGGCTATCGTTACACATCCCGCTGCACGCGAGGCGATGGACGGTGCGGTGAGGCGCGCCTCGTCCCTCGAAAGTGTGGTTGACCAGGCGCGCGCCATCCGTATCGAAGCGGGCACATAGTTTGCGTGGCGTCTGAGACTCCGCCCAATGATATCAAAATAACAATCCTTCTCTGGGGACGACACCATGACCGAAAGCGTACTCATTCCAGCCCTCGCCGACGCGATGGTCCGCGTCACCGAAATCACCGCGATCGCGGCCAGCAAGGAAGTTGGCCGGGGCCAGGAGAAGGTCGCTGACCAGGCGGCTGTGGACGCGATGCGCACGGCCTTCAATGCCATTGATTTCCGGGGCCGTGTGGTGATTGGCGAAGGCGAGCGGGACGAAGCGCCCATGCTCTACATTGGCGAGGAAGTCGGCACAGGCACCGGGCCTGAAATCGATATCGCGCTTGACCCGCTTGAGGGCACGACGCTCACCGCAAAGGCCATGGCCAATGCGCTCGCCGTGTTGGCCATCGCGCCCCGTGGCGGCCTGCTGTTCGCGCCTGACACCTACATGGACAAGATCGCGATCGGTCCCGGCTATGCGCCTGGCCTGGTCGGTCTCGACAAGTCACCAGCCGATAACGTCCGCGCGCTGGCAGATGCGAAAGGGGTGTCCGCAGCAGACATCACCGTCTGCGTCCTCGACCGCCCGCGTCACGCCGAGATCATTGCCGAGCTTCGCGGTATCGGATCCCGCATCAAGATGATCACGGATGGCGACGTTGCCGGTGTCATCAACACCACCGATCCTTCGACTGGCGTCGATCTCTATATTGGATCGGGCGGCGCGCCGGAAGGCGTCCTGGCGGCCGCCGCGCTGAAATGCGTGGGCGGTCAGATGCAGGCGAAACTGATCTTCCGGAACGACGAGGAGCGGGGCCGGGCCGAGCGGGTGGGCGTGACCGATTTCGACAAGACCTATGATCTTCAGGAACTGGCATCCGGGGAAACCGTGTTCTGCGCCACAGGCGTCACCAGCGGCGAGTTGCTTGACGGTGTAAGAACAGCTGGCGGTGCAATCCACACCCATACGCTCGTAATGACCTCCGCCGACGGCATGGTGCGCAAGATCCAAAGCGCCCATAGGGTCTAAATCCCTCGAACGGCTGCGCTTGTTGCCTTCGCAAGGCAAGTCCATGCGGAGGCACATGGCCAAAGGGCCGGAAACCGACAGTCCCGCGGAAGGAACTGTCGGTTCGCCGTGGGTGTTGAAAACCCATCGGTGGATCCGGTGTCTTACCGCTCGACTCTCAGTTCGATACCCCAAACCCGTGGCTCATTCACGAAGCCGGTGAGGTTGTTGAAATCAATGCCGCCGGTCAGGCGTTCTTCCTCGGTGATGTTCCGACCGAATACCGAAACGTCGTAGCCAAGGTCAGAGGCGTAGCCGAGACGCAGACCGCCCTCCCAAAACCCGTCTTCGCCGAACTCGATGCTCTCATACAGGAAGAAGTTGGTTTCACCCTTGTAGGCCCAGTCGGTGTAGGCGTAGGCCTCACCGCCAGCCACGGGAATCGCGTAACGTGCCGTAACGTTTCCGATCCACTCCGGGGCATTGGGGAAGCTGTTGCCCGAGATGTTGTAGCCGAGGAAATTCCCCTCCTCATCGAACACTTCGGGGTCGAGCACCGTGCAAGGCGCGCCACAGCCGGGGGCGATTAGCAGGTCATCCTTGATCTCGGTCTTGTTGTAAGACAGTCCCGCCGTCAGCAGCAGGTTGGGAATTGGCAGCGCTTCAATGTCGGCCTCGAAGCCATACCCCTCGCCCTCATCGGCGTTGAACAGCTGAACCGTGTTATCGACCCCGCCCACAATGGTGAGTTGCTGGTCCTCCAGTTCGAAGAAGAACACGTTCGCGTTTGCCCGCAGCCGGTCGTCGAACAGCTGGGATTTGAGGCCTGCCTCATAGGATAGCACCGTCTCGCTGTCGGCGATGGACACGTCATCACCAAAGACGAGACGACCCTGGATGGACGGGCCGCGGAAACCGCGGGCAATCCGTGCATAGGCGTTTACATCGTCGGTCAGGTCATAAGCGGCCGAAACATCCCAACTGATGAAATCATCGCCAGCAGAGCCCGCGATGGGACCGAGGGGCGGCGCGCCGAAGGGGCCGAGGGTTCGCTCGACGACAAAGTCCTTCTCATCATCGGTGAACCTGGCGCCGCCGCTAACGGTGAACCGGTCGGTCACATCGTAGGATACTGACGTGAAGATGCCGAAACTCGACGTGTCGTTATTGCGGATGGCGATGCCGTTGACCGGTTGGCCCGGCGCAAGCGTATCGTAGCTCAGCGAGGTGATCTGGATTTCCTCGTCGAAGAAGAACATGCCCGCCTGGGCGCGAACATTGCCGCCCGCATCGTAGGCAAAGCGGACCTCGTTGGTGACCTGCGACAGATCATCGACGGAGCCGGCAGACTCCGACGGGAAGGGAATGAACCCTGGACCGAAATTGCCTTCGCCGAGAAAAGCAGCCCCGAAGCCGCCATCGATGTCGCCGCGGGAGAACACCTCCGCGCTCTCGTATCCGAAGATGTAGGTTGCATCGATCGAGTCACTCAGTGACTTTTCAAGCGTGATCGTCGTCCCGAAGGCGTCCTGCTCCAACGCACCATTGTCGGCATCTGCGCCATCAAAGAAGACGGTTTCGAAATCGAATCCCGGTGCAAGGCCGCGCTGGCCCTGCTCGATAATGTTGGCGCGGAACAGTCGGGCGCTAGAGTCATTTGACCTGCCGTGGATGTTGATCAGCGCGGAAAAGTCGTTTTCGAACGGTGTAAGCAGGAACTGGATCCGCGCAGCCTGTTCTTCGAACCCTTCATAAATGTCGTCTTCGCCAGTGAACGCATTGTCCACGAAATCGTCCCGGCTCTGGTAGAGTCCTGAAACCCGAACCGCCAGGGCATCGCCCCAGCGCCCACCGACAGCGCCTTCCAGTTCGACGAGGTTTCGTTCGCCATAGACCGCCCGGCCATAACCGTTGAGGTCCTCGCCAGGGCGAACGCTGTCGAACTTGACGATACCGCCAGGGGTGTTTCGACCGAACAGGGTGCCCTGGGGGCCCCGAAGCACTTCGATGGAGGCGACATCGAAAACCGGATAACCTTTCAGGATCGGGTTCTCGTAGGGCACCTGATCGTACACCAGCGAGACCGGTTGGGTCGCATTCAAGTCGAAATCCGTATTGCCGATGCCCCGAATGTAAAAGCGCGGGAACGCGCGGCCGAAGGAGCTTTCGGCGATAACACTCGGCACCCGCGCGGACAGAAAGCGGATATCAGCGCCACCGGCTTTGAGATTATTGAGTTTCTCATCTGCCAGGGTTGTGACCGAGATCGGGACGTCCTGGAGATTTTCTTCGATCCTCTGCGCCGTCACGGTGACGGTGCCTAGCCGGGTCTCATCGTCATTCGTTTCTTGAGCCACTGCGGCGCCGCCGGTCGCCACGAGCGCCATGGCGCCAACGCTGGAAAACAATTTCAGGAAGTGTGAATCAGTCATGGGCCCCATCGGATGTTCAGGTTTGCTGTGCCGAGAGTTAAAAAGGACGCGCCCCCGGCATCTACCGTGACGCTTTTGTTAAGGCGGGGCACTTGGTCAAGCGCATCCGCAGACTTCGGGTGCAGGAAACCGGCTTTCATCAATAATCGTGACCCATAAGTCACGCTCGATCGAACGGCCGGTCGAATATTGTGCGTGCGCCGCCTATCCCCGAGGCGTCCACCACGACACCCACCCACAACGAATACAGCGGGACATATGGGTTTTCATGGCCTCTGGAGCGGTTTTGCCCTTGGCGGAAACGCGCCGCGGGCAACCGCCTGCCAGCCGATCGGGCTGCCCCTGCGGAGGCGTCTGGCATCGCCAAACTGTCCTTGGGCGAAACCAATGCGACGATCGCTTCCGCCAAAAGCGAGGGCGATCTGGGGCCTAATTCCAGGGATTGAACCGGGTAATCGGTTTGGGCTTTGGAACGATGGTCTCGTCCTCTTCGGCATCCGGTTCAGCGGCCGACGGTTCGGCAGGATTGCTGGTCTCGGGCGATGGCGCGGGCGCCGATGCTGGAGACATGGCCGATGGCGCTGCGGCGGCAGGAGGCACGGCTTGAACGCCAGGACCGCCCGCCGGTTTTGGCGGCACTGGAGGCTGCTGCTGACCGCCTGTCGGCGAAGTCGGCTGTTGCGGTCGCGCCGCCGATACGGTTGGCGCCGCTGTCGTCGACGTTACGGGTGCAGGCTGTTGTACCGGCGGTGTCGCCATCGGTGGCTGCGTTGGTTGTGTTGTCGACCGGGGTGCTCCGTCGGCTGATGCACCGCTTTGTGTGTTCCCTGTCATGCGGTCCCGGATAGAGCGTCCGAGGGCACCAACGCCAAACCCGCCGGCAACCCCCGCCTTGGGACGGGTGGCTGATTGGGGGGGTGGCGATGGCTTCGGCGCATCTTGCGTCTCGGCCGCAGCTGGAGGGGTCGGCGGCGGCGCTGAAGGCGCAGGCCGTACTGCAGGCGCCTGTTGCGGCGGAGGCGCAGTCGGCTTCGCCGCAGGTTTCACCGGTTGCGGCGCACCGAGGCCGGGCGTCGTTCCACCCACAGATCCGATCGTGGGCTGGCCTGGAGGTTGCTGCCCCTGGGGCGACATGGACGCCGACGCCGACGCGTCAGTGGAGGCAACGGGTATCGCTCCGGCGGGTCGGGTCGGCGGGACCGACGGGGATTGTGGTGACGGGGTAGCGGGTCCGCCCGTCTGGGGCGGCGTTGAAGCGTCTGTACGCCCGGCGGGTTGTCCAAACTGGGACGATGGTCCTTGGGTCGATGGCGCAGAACTCAGAGACTGTGCAGGGCTGGCGAGGCCGGGTTGCCCGCTCAAGCCCCCTGGTCGGGCCGTGGACGGTGTTTGATCAGCCGGCTGACTGGGGCCCGATGAAGACGCACGGGGTTGTGCGGGCGGCGGTGACGGCTGCGGTGCGCGGCCTGACGTGGATGACGCAACACCAGCTGTTTGCGCGGGTGGCGGCGTCGTCATAGGCGTCGCGGCTGGACGGCTTTGTCCGCTCGGCTGCCCGCCAAGCTGGCCGGGTTGCAGCCCGGCAGGCCGCGAGGCGACGGCAGGATTTTGCGGTGTGGGTTGCGCTGGTGTCCCCGGCGCGGCGTTAGGCCTTGCCTGGCCCTGGGGCGGTGTCGCACCAACCGGTTGCCTGGCGACACCAACACCACCGAGACTTGAACCGCCAAGACCGGCAGCTTGACCAGGCCCGGGCCCAGACACGGGGCGCTCGGCAGGCACTGCTGGCGTTGGCTGGGGGCCCGACTGCGGCGTTTGTTGCACCGCAACTTTTGCGGTTTCCGTCTCTTCAACGGGCGCTTCGCGCTTGTCGGCGGCATTGGCTTTTGGATCGTCCTCGACCGAGGGGGCTGTCACCGCGAACTTCTTCTCTTCAATACCAAGCCCTTTGAGGACCGAATCGATCGCATCCTCTGTGCCCTTCGCTTGACGGGTCGCCTCCCGGTAAAGCGCTTCGACAATCGATTTGTAGGTCGCTCCGCCATTGGTGGCGGGGGTGTCGGCAATATCCTCCGGCGTGGCCTCTTCCAGAACCTTTCCCTCCACGGTCGTCAGGAGCACGCCATGAGGGTCTCCTGAAATGACGACCTTGTAGCCCTCGGTGTCGTAGGTGACCGATCCGCGCGCATCCTCCGTCCAGGCAACCTTGCGCTGGTGGGTCATCTCGCTGAGCTTGTCGATCAATTTACACGTGGATGGGTGCAACATACGTGGGGGCTCACTTCGCAAAAGACGATCTGTTCCCTTGATAAGGGTTGCGGCGACAAAACCCAACACCCGATCATCACCTTCGGCCAGGACGCCCTTGAGTTTTCGGTCTTTTTCGGACAAACGCCATAGCCTGTTCGGGCAATTGTTCAGCGATTGGGCGGTTACCGCGAAAGCCCACCAGCCTTCGATCTCGTCTGTGACAGATCGGGTTGGGCCTGATGGGTCGCAGCAAGGTGTTCTGACGGGCTTCGACGCGCCGTTCGGAGATTGGCCGAGGCAACCGGGCCAGGCTGCTACTCGCCCGGCGGCGCCTGTGCCGTAACGTCAGTGCGGCGGCCGAGCTGGGACTTGCGCCATGGACCATCCGGATCTGCCCGGCCATCGGCATAGGCATCAACCAGACGGTGGGCCAGCCAAAGGCCAAGCAGGCCGAAGACGATGCCGCCGGCCCCCTGTCCGATGATCACCCCAGGGGCACCGCCAACCATTGCGCCGACGATCACGAATGGGACGATCCCGATCGTGTTTCGCCCCCAGTTGAGGATCGAGGACCAGATCGGCCGCTTCAGGTTGTTGAAAGCCGCATTGGAGATGAACAACAGCCCATTGAAAAGGAACAAGGGCGCACCGAGAACAGCGAACCAGAAAACCAGACTCCGGCCCTCCTCATTGAGGTTGAACTGATTGGCGATGAACCCGTTGAGAAGCACCAGAATGGTCCAGACCAAAAGGATGTAGAGGGCTGTGAAGAGCGACGCGCGGGTCAGCGTCTCTTTCACCCGCTCAAAGTTCTTGGCACCGAAATTCTGTCCGATGATCGGTCCGACAGCGCCGGAAAGGGCGAAGATCACGCAAAAGGACAAGGGGACCAACCGGCCGACAACCGCATAACCTGCCACCGCTTCGTCGCCAAACGGTGCAACAGCCCGGGTCACCACGCCATTGCCGATCGGTGTGGCGATGTTGGTCAGGATTGCGGGGATGGCGAGCCCCAGAATAGGTCGAAGGTCGAGTGGCAAACGGGATGGCTGAAACGGCGCAAAACCACCATAATGGCGGACAATCGGAAGCCCCGCCGTGATCGCCGTTGCAACCCTGGCGCAGACCGATGCGTAGGCGGCGCCCTCCAGCCCCCAACCCATCGCGAAGATGAAGATCGGGTCCAGAACGGCGTTCACCGCCCCTGCCGACAGGGTCACCATCATAGCGCGCCGCGCATCGCCATGGGCCCGCAGCAGCCCCGATGACATCAAACCGAACGTCGATATCGGCATCGCAAGCACGACAATCCTCAGGTAGCTGACCCCATTGGCGTGGGCATCGCCGGTGGCGCCGATCAGGCTGAGCAAGGCCGGCGCGCTGAACCAGAAAATCGCCGAAACGATCACACTCAGCGCGATGCCGAACACAATGGCGCTGGTTGCGATTTTTCGTGCTTCCTCCGGGTTGCCGCTGCCGATCATGCGGGCGGCCAGCGCACCGATCGCAATGGTCAGCCCAAGCGTTACGGAAAAGGTGATGAACAATAGCGTGCTGGCAAAGCCGACCGCAGCCGTCAACGCGGGATCACCCAGCATGGATATGAACAAGAGATCGACAAAATCGACCAGGAAGATGGAAACCAATCCAACACTGGCCGAAAGCGCCATGACGGCGATATGCCCCATCAAGTCGCCTTCGAGAAACTTCGCATTCGATTGCGCCAAGCGACCGGTCCTTTGAAGGATAAAGTGGGCCAGATGTCATGTGGCCCCTAGCAGAGATAAGCCTCGTGCCCAGCAGCACCAATCAATCAGCGCAAAAACCCGTCACCCATGAAAAAGCCCCGCGTGTTTCCACCGGGGCTTCTCCGTGCATGTGAGCCGAAATTCAGCTATAAATTTCGAACAGCCCGGCAGCGCCCATGCCGCCGCCAATGCACATCGTCACCACGCCCCATTTTGCGCCGCGACGCTTGCCTTCCATCAGCAGCGAGCCGGTGCAACGCGCGCCGGTCATGCCGAAGGGATGGCCAATGGAGATCGAACCGCCATTCACGTTATACTTCTCGGGGTCAATACCCAGCCGGTCACGGCTATAAAGGCACTGGCTTGCAAATGCCTCGTTGAGTTCCCAGAGATCGATATCGTCCACGGTAAGTCCATGGCGCTCGAGCAGGCGCGGGACCGCAAATACGGGGCCGATGCCCATCTCGTCAGGATCGCAACCCGCCACGTTGAACCCGGCAAACCGGCCGAGGGGCTCGATGTTCCGGCGTTTTGCCTCTGCCGCTTCCATGACGACGACGGCTGCCGCCCCGTCGGAAAGCTGTGACGCGTTTCCGGCAGTGATGTACTTGCCTTCCTTGACGACCTGGCCACCCTTGAAGACTGGCTTCAGGCCTGCAAGCGTATCAGCGGTCGTCCCGGGTCGGTTGCACTCGTCACGATCGACGACAACATCCTGGAATGTCTCTTCGCCGGTTTCCCTGTTCACCAGTTTCATCCGAGTGGCCAAGGGCACGATCTCTTCCGCCATATACCCCTTTTCCTGGAAGGCGGCTGTGCGGCGCTGGCTCTCGGCAGAGTATTCGTCCTGGTATTCCCGGCTGACATTATACCGGTCGGCCACGATTTCTGCCGTTTCGATCATGGTCATCCAGATGGCAGGCCATTTCTCACCCAGCACCGGCTCGAAGTAACGATGGGTGTTGGCATGTCCCGAGTGGGAGACGAGGGAAAGGCTTTCCACGCCGCCGCCCACTGCGACCGGTGCCCCTTCATTGATTACGGTCTGGGAGGCATTGGCGATGGCCTGAAGGCCGGAAGAGCAGAACCGGTTGATGGTTGCACCGGACGTGGTTGAGGGACAGCCGGCCCAGAGGGCTGCGTTCCGAGCGACATTGTGGCCGGTGGCGCCTTCCGGTTGGGCGGCCCCGAGGAAGACGTCTTCCACAGCGGCAGGCTCTACGCCTGCGCGATCCATGGCGCCCTTTATGGCGTGACCAGCCATGGTGATGCCGTGGGTGTCGTTGAGCGATCCACGCCCCGTCTTGGCCATGCCTGTCCGAGCGTAGGATACGATGACTGCTTCGCGCATATAATTTCCTCCCAAAATACGACTTACGCTTGGTGAAGGCTTACAGGGCGCGCGGCCATTGCGCTAGGGTGCCGTTGACGTAAAGGGCAATGAAATTTGGTACTGGTGCGTCGAAACGCGGGACCCGGCGCCGCCCCATTCGCCTTCTCGACATGCCAGACAGTGTCAGGCCCTTTGGAGCGAAGCGTCGTGGCGCCTAGTCTTCGTCCGGCATGCGCAGGTCCCTTTGCACCTTCGGGTCGGTGAAAAGTCGGTCCGTGGCGGCGGCGTTGTCGTAGCTCTGGTCCGGAATGAAATGGAGCTGGGGCGTGAATTTGAGGTCCACCTCCTTTCCGAGCCGGCCCCTCAGAAAAGCACTCGCCCGGGTTAGCGCGGCAGCCAGGCGCTCTCGGGGCTCGGCCCCGGTTTCGCCCAACGGAGAGACGAAGGCGGTGGCGTGTTTCAGGTCTGGAGAGCACCGGACCTCGCCGATCGTGACCGACACGCCCTGCAGGTCCGGGTCCCGGAAATCCTCGCGCGCGATGATCTCGATAAGGGCATGGCGGACCAGTTCACCTGCGCGGAGCTGTCGCTGGCTTGGTTCGGCGCCGTGGAGCGAGCGTTTGGTATTGCTGGAGCGTTTGGGCATCCGGCGTTTCTACCGCGGCAGCAAGCCCGTGGCCATCATTGGATTCGCGCCTTCACCAGGGCGGCGAAACTGTCCTTGTCTTCAGGTCGCGCAAACCATGCTGCTGGGATCATCAGGGGATCGGCCCCTTCGATAAAGATGGCTAGGTCCTTCCCGATATTGCGAACGGCCTTCACGGCGGGCCAACTCGCCTGGAGCGCGATGGGACCCCGCAGGATGGTCAGCCCGTCGCTTCGCAAGAGGATTTCCGTTTCTTCCGTCAGCTCTGATCCTCGTCCGAAGGTGTGCCGATAGGACCAACGCATGAAGACGATATACCAGACGATACCGGCAAACGCGGCCAGGAAAACCGAGTTGTACCATGCCCAGAAAGGATCGATGTCCGCCGCAACCATGGCGTTCTTGGTGAACATGGCCACGCCGGCGGAGATGATCGGAGCGGTCACCCCGGCATAGTAGGTTACAGTGGGGCCCACCGTGCTGGAGCGGGCGAGACTGGCAAGACGCTTCACGTCGCGGGCGCGGAGCTTGCCGGTGATTCGGGTGACGGCAGGCGTGGTCATGGATCGGCTCCAGCATGGGTTCCGGATCGGCTGGGCGCCGGGACGTATGAACAAGCCTAACAACACCATATGAAGAAAGGCTGAGCTGCAGCGAGCAAGTTTCGCCCGAGGGGCGCGCCGCCCTGCCGAGCGGCGATCGCTAGCGGATCTGGGTCCGGAAGCTGATGGCAAAGCTGGGGTCCGGGTCCCCCGAAGCCATGATACCGGATGGGTTGAAGCAGATATGGGTCACGCTTGGATCATAGCCGGCGGACGGGGTATAAGTGCAGCTCGCAAAATCAGTGGGCGGGCCAGACGTACCATCGGAAAAAGCGACATCATCGGCATAGACCAAGGTCAGGCCCGACCCGTTATCGACCCAGGCAACAGGGTCTGTTGTCAAGCTTCCACCATCGTCCATGTCGCCATTGTAGAATACAACATCCGGCGGCAATTCATCGATCAGTTCGACACTGTCCGCATCCACCGCGCCGCCGCCCTCATTCGTGAAGGTGATCGTGTAGATCACATCTTCGCCAGGAACGGCGAAGGCTGTGGGCACGTAGTAGTCGAACGTCTTGGTCGCGGTTAGGAGCGCAATTTCCTCGCAAATGAGGCTGTAGGCCATGCCTGCGATCCAGACATTGCCGCTGTCGCGCTGGAAGCGGACGTACCGCGCCCCGCCGGACGGAACAGCGAAGGTAACAACCCGCAGCTGGTCATTTGGTCCGTCGCTGAAAGTTCCGGCGGTGGTAAACCCCGTCCCATCGAGCGAAAACGATACGGTCATCGCGCCTGATCCATTATCACGTGCCGTTGTCACCGAGAGGTTCGACGATCCCGGGACGACCTCTTCCAGGTCGAGGATCAGCGTCCGGTCTGCGTTCCGAATACGGGCGGCATTGGCTGTTGTGCCATTGATGCCCGGCATTTCCGGCGTTCCGAGGGCGTTGGTCGCGTTCTGGGCGTCGGTTCCAGTGGCCACAACGCTGCTCGCAGTCCCTGAGCCGAATGCCGGCTGGTACCTGTCCCGCCGGATACCAGCCGGTGGGCCCGATGGCTGGATCATCACCGTATAGTCCTCGACCTCGCCCGAAAACGCTTGGGAGGTGGCATTCAGGCTTGATGTTGCGGACCAGCGAAAACGCGCGAACGTCTGCGTCGTGGTTGCCCCTGCGGGTACTGAAACCGTGACTGGAATAGTACCGTCGGCATCGGTATCCTGGATGTTGGCGGCGACCTGCTCGCCAATCCCGAAACTGCCATCGCCGTCAAAATCGATCCAGGCCTGAAGGAACCCGCCGGCCCCGGTGGCATTGACGTTGACCGTTGCAACGTCCCCTTGGGACAGCGTCGGAAAGCTGACGCCATCCTCGTCATCACCACCTGCATCATTGTCATCACCGTCTGCGCTGGCTGTCGGCTGGGCTGCAGTTTCGGTGTCCGGCTGGCCAGCGCCGAGATAGTATGCCGGCGTTCGTGCGTGGGACGGACTGCCATAGCTGGCGCTTGCATCGCCGAAATCGAATGTACGCGGGCAATAGGTGAAGTCGCCAAAACCGATACCCTGGTTGGAGGGGTTCGCCTGGGCGCCGGGGCCACTGCCCCAGTCGACCACAAGGGTATCGAATGGCGTCTCGGACGTGATGAAGAGGGTGGCTGTATCCTGGGAATCGGTCGCGGAGGTGATGCCGAATATGCTCGCGCCCGCCACCACATTGGCGCTGCCTTGGGTCAACGTGACCGGCACCGCGGCGCCGCCGAGGCTTGCGGTTACGGTGAAGCGATCAACGAAGCTGGACCCATTGGTGCCGGTATCAACGTCGAACGCCTTGAACTGCACCGCGTCGACGCCAAGCCCGGCAGTTCCGAAGCGGAAAGTCGTGGTGATTTCCTCCGACGCGGTGTCGAAGTCGGCCAGCAAGTAGAGCGCTGTCGGATTGGTGGTTTCCCCATAGGACGCCGTGTTTCGAATGAAGGGCGTAGCAGTGCCAGACGATGCGATGAAGTCGTCGACCGATCCGGTCATGTCGATCTGCACCGTGTCACCGCCTTGGGTGCCGGACCCACTGGTTGCCCCGGCGGTCCAAGTAGCAGCAGACCACTGCCAAGTCCGCGCTCCGGCCACGCAGGTAAGGCTCGGGGGTGTCCCCGCCGTTCCACCGGGGGGCGTCTGCGGGCTGAGGGTGTTTGATGCGCTATCATCTTCGGTTGGCGCTGAGGACGCATTGGCCGGTGTCGAATCGATATCGTTCTCGTTGGCTGCGGTGATCTCAGCGGTTGTCGTGTAGCCGCCAGAGACGTCTGTCGTGGCCACGATCTGAACGCTCGTCGATGCACCGCTTGCGAGGGCGCCGACAGTCCAGACACCGGTCGACGGCACGAATTCGCCGCCCGCAGTGTCCGACACGTAGCTCACACCGCTCGCAAGCGAGACCGACGCCGTAACGCCGGTTGCCATCGCAGGTCCGTCATTGGTGGCCGTCACGGTGTAGGTAACTTGATCGCCATAAGTGGGCGTTGCCGAGGATGGACTGAGCGAAAGCGAAAGGTCGATATTGGTAGGCAAGAGCGGGGTGACGAAGAGATCGGCGCTCAACAGCGTGCCATCGTCGGCGCCTGGGAACACATCGCACATGCGAAAGGTCCAACGGCCGGCTGTGTTCTCCCCGTCGAATTCCGAGAGCAAATCGCCCTCCGACTGCACCACGCTGTCGTAGAACGGTGCTGCCGTATTGTCGGCGCCATGGGACCCGGTATCGACCACGGGTCCTGAGACGTCATCGTCGAACAGAACATCGTAATCGTCGAGATTGCTGGTGTAAGTACCGGTCAACAGGTCGACGACCGTCCCCGCGGGCGACTCCAGCGAAAGGTTGATATCGGTTCGATAGGTGTGTGAGGCCCGGAAACCAACGTTGAGGTCCCCGATCGTGATCGAATCCGTTATGTCGATGTAGGTTTCGAGGTCAGCGGTTCCGCAGGTAGCACTGGCATTGATCGCGCCTCCGGTCGGGCTGGCGCCAAATTGCTGGGCTGCTGCCGGAGCCATGGCATTGGCGATCGCCAGACACACAAGCGCCATCGCCGCCCGAAATGAACCGGAAGCGCTGCCGGGCGTCTTGTATGAGCGGCCATCGCCGAATGCCATCATCATCCTCGTTCGCAGCCGGCCATGCCTGAGCCGTTGAAGGCTGGGCCACGTCAGACTTTGGAATAACATCTGGGTTTCAATAAATTGTTGAGGGTGCGGCCAACCAACGGCAGGATACCGCCTCATCGGGGTCCACTCCCTTGGAACCCTTCGCGTCCGAACCCATTTGATAGGCAAGGGTGCGAACGCCTGCAAAGGCAAAGGGAGCAAACGCCATGGTATCTCTTCTGGTCTTCGCGCTCGCAAATTTCGCGGCGGCATCCAGCGGTGCGATCTTCAAACCCGGTCATTGGTATGAGCAGCTCCAGAAACCGTTCTGGGTGCCGCCGAACTGGGCCTTTCCCGTGGTCTGGAGCGTGATATTCCTGCTGTTCACGGTTGCAGGCTGGATGGTCTGGGACGCGGCTGGCAGCAACGCATGGCTGGCCATGGCGCTATACGGGGTCAACCTCGTGGTGAACGCCCTTTGGTCGGCCCTGTTCTTCGGTCAAAGGCGAATGGATTGGGCGCTGATCGACGTGGGCGTGCTTCTGGTATCGGTCGTGTCGGTGATGATGGCGTTCGCCGTGCACAGCACCGTTGCCGCTCTCATGCTGACGCCTTACCTCGCCTGGGTAGCGCTGGCGTTCGGTCTCAACTGGAAGATGATTGAACTGAACCCAGACTTTGCGCGCGGCTGACCTCCGCTAGTCGGATGCACCATCGGTTTTCTTGAACGGCGTCCGCGCGCTGAGAAAGTCCATATCTGCCGCGACCGCATGGCGCTCACGGTCGAGATAGTCGCTGATAGCATGGCGGAAACCCGAATGACCGATCCAATGGACGGAGCGGGTTTGAACGGGCACATAACCGCGCGCGAGCTTGTGCCCACCCTGTGCGCCAGCCTCCACAAAGCGGAGCCCCCGCTCGATGGCGAAGTCCATCGCCTGATAATAGCAGACCTCGAAGTGGAGCATCGCACGGCTGGAAACACACCCCCAGTAGCGGCCATAGAGCGTGTCGGAACCTATGAAGTTGAGGGCGCCAGCGATGGGCGCATCATCCTCATAGGCCATGACCAGGAGGATATCTTCCGCCATCCGCTCGCCCAGCATCGCGAAGGTTTCACGGTTCAGGTACGGCGTGCCCCATTTCCGCGCGCCCGTATCCAGGTAGAAACTGTAAAACGCGTCCCAGTGATGCGCTTTAAGGTCCGCGCCCGTCAGCCTCCGGAGGTCGAGGCCGTCCTGCGCCTTCCGCCTTTCCTTCCGAAGCGTCTTGCGTTTTGAAGAAGACAGGATGGACAGGAAATCCTCAAACGAGCCATACTCTTCATTGATGAAGTGAAACTGCTGGTCGACCCGCTGCAACAACCCTAGCTCTCCGAGGAGATCGGCCTCGTCCTCGGTCGTGAAGTTCACATGCAGGCTAGACAGATCGTTATCGGCGGCGATCTGGACTGCCCCTGTGAGCAGGCCCCGACGCAGGGTATTTGCATCGGGCCCCTCGGGAACAAGCAAACGCCGGCCCGTGACCGGCGTGAACGGGACAGCACTGACCAGTTTCGGATAATAGCGGCCACCCGCCCGCTCAAACGCATCGGCCCAACCATGATCGAACACGAACTCGCCATAGGAATGGGTCTTGGCATAGAGAGGCATGGCGGCGCGCAAGCGTCCGCCTGGTCCCTTCACCAGGAGATGGTGCGGTGACCATCCGCTTTCAGGCGATGCAGCGCCGGACTGTTCCAGCGCTTCGAGGAATCCCCAACTCAAAAACGGGTCGTACCGGCCGGCGGGCGGATTGGCAACGGCGTCCCAGGCCGCCGCATCGACATGGGCGAGCCCTTCGGCAACGCTGATCTGGAGGGCCGTTTCGTCCATGATGGCAACATAGACCGCCGTTCAGCGGCTGACGAGGGCCGGATCGAGATGTTCGAAGATCACCGCTGCAGCTGCATCGGCAACAGTCGCCAGCGCATGGTCAGTGTCCACCGTCCACGCATAAAGCGGATAGCGGCATTCAGGCTCGCCTGCGAAGGCGGTGATCATGCCGAAGGGGACCGCAAGATAGTCGATGTCGAGCGACGCCGCAGTGTCAACGACGTCTGCGGGCCCACGCGCAATCGCAGGGCTCAATGGCGGCACGAGCAGACCCCGTCGCCGCTGGGGCATTACGACCCTTGCCGCCTTGTTGACCCCCGCCGTGAAGGACATGATCGACGCGTCGATCGCCACCCCGAAGAGGGCGAGGTCCACGGCGCGCAGATACTCCTCGGGATCACCGGGCGTGGGTTTGAGTTCGACGAGGACCGGCATTCCGGCGGGGAGCATCATGGCCACATCTGAAAGTCGCGGTATAGGCTCGTCTGCGCCGGTCAGCCGGAGGGCGTCCAACTCCTCGGCCGTCTTTTCCCAGACCGGGCCCGAGGCGTCTGTCATGCGGTCAAGCATGGGATCGTGGAAGACGACCGGGACGCCATCCTTCGATAATTGGATATCGAGTTCTACACCGACGCCGGCGGTCGCTGCGGCCTCGAACGACGCCATTGAATTCTCCGGCGGCCCTTCATGGGACCAGAGGCCGCGATGGGCATACGCGTCAGGCAATGATCTCGAACACCCCGTCCACTTCCACCGCGACCCCCAGGGGCAAAACGGGACTGGCCACCGCAGAGCGCGCGTGGCGGCCCGCGTCGCCAAACACCTCGACCATCAGGTCCGAACACCCGTTTATGACCTGGGGGATGTCGACAAAGTCAGGGGCGGCATTCACAAATCCGCCCAGTTTCACAACGCGCGCCACATTGGAAAGCTCGCCCAACGCTGCCTTGCATTGGGCCAGCAGGTTGATCCCGCATGTCCGCGCCGCCTGCTGTGCCGCCGAAAGCTCCATGTCCTCACCGACCCGACCCTTGATCAGCGTGCCGTCAAACATGCTGACCTGGCCAGACACGAACAGAAGGTTTCCCGTTCGGACAAAGGGAACATAGTTCGCCACAGCTTTCATGGGCGCGGGCAAGACAATGCCAAGGGCTTCGAGCCGGGCATCAGGGGTTGTCATCATCGGCCTCCAGTGAGTTCCCGACACAATGGCGCGGGCCTGGCGGTGCTGCAAGCGGTCAGGCCATCGCGCTGCGAAGTTGGGGGCCCGGCGCGGGAGCCCGTACACCTGTGATGACCTCGGCCAGCAGCATGATCACGTCGCCCGGCTTGATCGGCTTTGTCCAGGTCGCATCGAAACCCGCTTCTGCGCAGGCCGCCAGTTTCTCTTCGCTATGGTCAGCGGTGACAGCGATCACGGGCGTGTGCGTGTCGCCTGCGCTACGGCGGCGCTCGGCGTCAAGGACGTCTGCGCCGTCTCCATCGGGGAGGTGCAGGTCGCAGAGGATGGCCTGGTAGGGTTTGTGGCCAAGACGGCGAAGGGCCTGCTCGCGCGTGTTCACACCATCGACCCGCCAGCCAGCACCCGATAGCGCTTTCGCCAGGACCAAACGGCTTGGTTCGTGGTCGTCGACGATCAAGAGGTCCCCGGGTGTGAACTGGCGAAAAACAGGTGCCTTTCGGTTCTCCGCAATGATCCTCGGCCCGGCCTTCCGGACGGGTATGGACACCGAGAACACGCTGCCGCCGGAGTGGCGGGTGCGATAGGAAACGGTGCCTCCGATATGCTCCGTTACGGCCCGCGTCAGCGCCAAACCAAGTCCCGAACCGGGAACGTGCTCAGCACCGCTGAGCCGAGAAAACGGTTCGAACAACCCCTTCAGTGCGTCGCCGGAAAGGCCCGGTCCGGTGTCACCGATATCAATCGATAGCAGGAGACCGTCAGCCTCCTCCGCGGTGCTCAAGACAACGGTCACCCCACCCCGCTCGGTGTACTTCACCGCGTTTGACAGCAGGTTATCGATAACCTGGCGCAGTCTGACAGGATCGATCTCAACCCTTTCGGCGGCGAGCTTTCCAAGCTCAAGTGAAAGATCGATTCCGCTTTGCGAACAGCGCGGCGCCCAAAGCCGTTCAACTTCGGCGATCAATCGCTTGAGGGACACCGGCTCGGGGTTGATCGGCAGGTTTCCGAGGTCGGCTCGGGAAACGGTCATCAGGTCATCAAGCAAACGATCGAGCGCTTCGCATGCGTCCGCCACCGTTCTTGCGAGCGCGCGGCCATCGGTCGATTGGCTATGGGCCTGGAGAAGGTCAACGCTGGCCTGGGCCGCATGCAGCGGGGTCCGTAACTCGTGGGCCAACATCGCGTGCAGTTGCCCAGCGTTCTCCGCTGTACTTGTTTCAAGCTGTTTGAACGTTCGAACCTGTTCGACCAGTTTCTTCTGGGCCTTGGCGCGGCGCGCGTTCTCCGATGCCACGGCTGCGGCGAGAATGGCCGGGCGGACCACGCCAAGATACCCCCCATCCTCGAGGACAACCAAGCCAACGGCAAGGGCTTTGCCGCCCTCACTCGCCGTCCGGGCGGCATAACCCCCGATCTTCTGGTCGACATCGGCCGTCGCCGGAACCGGGTCCAGCAGCGGCGCGATAGGGAGGGAAAGAAGCTTGTCCCGGGGCAGATCGCTTGCGGCCGTCTGGTACACGCGAAGACGCGACAACGTCCCGACCAGGGTATCGCCCGTGATGACCGGAATGAACTCTAAGGCAGGGTTCGTCTCGAACAGCGCCAAGGCGGCACCGAACGAAAGCGTGGGCGCAGCGGGATCGATATACTCGACCAAAGATCGGAATGTGGCTGCCATTGAACCTCTACTCACAAGGCTCAATAATGCAGGGCGATTGGTTACCGTTCTGGAAACACGAGATTATTCAGCACTAAAGGATTTCACTTTTGCTGGTCACGATCTTGCCAACCAAGCCGTAGTCGACAGCTTCCTCGGCACTCATCCAGAAATCGCGATCGGTGTCTTCCTTGATCTTTGCGAGGGGCTGACCCGTTGCGACGGCGAAGATGGTGTTCAACCGCTCGCGCATCTTGATGATCTCGCGGGCCTGGATTTCCACATCCGTTGCCTGGCCGCCGACACCGCCACGGGGCTCGTGCAGGAGGAAGCGGGTGTTCGGCAGCGAGAAACGGTTTTCCTTTTTTGCCGCCGCGTAGATCAGCGCACCTGCGCTGGCGACCCAGCCCGAACCGAGCACCTTCACCGGCGCGTCCACGAACTTTATCATGTCATGGATCATGTCGCCCGATTCCACATGGCCGCCCGGCGACGAGATCACCATCAGGATGGGGTCGCTGTTCTCGGACGCCAAAGCCATGAGGCGTTCGCACACACGACGGGCCTGCTTGTCGTCAATACCGCCCGTCAGCATGATCGTCCGGGCATTGAATAGCGCCTGCTCCAGGAAGCTGTTCGGTTCTGCCGCCGGGGCGGCGGGGGGTTCGTCATCGAGCCGTGTCATGGGGTCTCCAAAAGCACCTGCCTCGTAAGTGAGGGGCGCCGCTATGTGGGTCAAGATCGGGTCTGCGCCTACCGTCCACGTCAGTTCAGGAAGTCCTTGAAAACGTCGTCGGCGGATAGGTCTTCATCGCGCTTCGGTGCCATCTCGACCGGCTGTGCCGTCGTGTCATCGACCGGTTTCAGGCTCGGGCCCTCATTCGCCTCTGCCCGCTGAGCGTCCATGGCGCGCCGTTTTTCCGCTGCCTTGGCGATCACCTCATCCAGCTCGATCTGGGAGCAAAGGCCCAGGGTCACAGGGTCAACTGCCTTGATATTCTGGCTGTTCCAATGGCTCTTGTCGCGCACGGCATTGATCGTGGTTTTCGTTGTGCCAATGAGCTTGCCCAACTGCGCATCGGTGACTTCCGGATGGAACCGGATGAACCAGGCGATCGCATCGGGCTTGTCCGCGCGGCGCAGCACCGGGGTGTAGCGAGCACCCTTGCGCTTGGGTTGCGGGATATGGTCGATTGAGGACTTCTGGAGCTTCAGCCTGTACTCAGGATCAGCTTCCCCCTTCCTGATTTCGTCACGGGTCAGCATGCCGCCGGCAATCGGGTCGATACCGCGCATGTTTTCCGCCACATCGCCATCGGCGATGCCCTTGACCTCGAGGTGATGCAGCTCGCAGAAGGCGGCAATCTGGTCGAAGCTAAGGGTCGTATTGTCGATCAGCCACACGGCGGTCGCCTTTGGCATAAGTATCTCGGCCATGGGTCTTTCCTTTCATTGCCCCGCAAGCGTCCCTGCCTCCCGTCAAATCGGCGCTAGAACGAACCCCGCCCGGCACGGGGTGTGCCGGGCGGTTTGGTCGTGCGGTCGCACTCCAACCTGATATACAGTCGGACCAGTATTATGAAAGACCTTCGCCCACGAAAGGGGACGAGAAAGCGCAGACGCCTGTCAAAACCGTCGAATCCCGTGATCGCTGGTCCCTGGATCTGTGACGCAGCCGTCATGGGCAAGTGATATCCGCAACAGATGGCTGACCGTCAAGCATGGAGAGAAACGATGCCGCAAACCGACGAGATATGGACCCAATACGGCGAGTTTATCATCTCCAGCGCGTTCAAGGTTGTCGGCGCTCTTCTGGTCATCATCATCGGGCTCCGCATTGCGTCCTGGTTGGGCAGTCTTGTCCGGGCCCAAGCCCTCAAGCGTGATGATATCGACGACACGTTGGGCAACTTCTTCGGATCAATCGTCCGATGGGCGATCACAGCTGCGGTCCTCATTGCGGCGCTTCAGGTTTTTGGCGTCCAGGCCACCAGTTTCGTGGCTATCCTTGGCGCGCTCACCCTGGCGATCGGCCTCTCCATGCAGGGCGCGCTGGGCAATATCGCGTCGGGTGTGATGATCATGGTATTTCGCCCCTACAAATTGGGCGATTATGTCGAGACGGCCGGCGTGGCCGGGTCGGTGAAGGATATCAACCTCTTCCAGACCGTCCTCGCGACCGTCGATAACGTCAAGATCATGGTACCGAACAGCCAGGCGATCGATGGCGTCATCAAGAACTACTCCGGCTACAGCCTGCGCCGGGTCGATGAAGTGTTTGGCATCGACTATGACGACAACATGGACCAGGCGTTGGCCGTCATCCAGGCTATCATCGATGCCGACCCTCGCATCCTCAAGGACCCTGCGCCCTTTGTCCGGGTTACAAATCTTGGCGACAGTTCCGTGGATATCACGACCCGCTCCTGGGTCGCCGCAGCGGACTATTGGGATGTGAAATTCGATACATTGAAAGCCGTGAAGGAAGCGCTCGACGCGGCCAGCATCTCAATCCCCTACCCGCACACGACCATGGTTCAAAAGCAGCCGAGTAGTCTCCGTTGGGACGTCTTTCCCGAGGTTCGCCGGAGACTTACGGTTCAGTCAGGACACGCCCTGCCGAGTTGAAGCGGCGCCGGTCAGTCTCTAGATCACGGACTTGAGGGAAAGGTGAAAGCATGGGCAGTCCGCAGTTGAAAGCTCCGGCCAATGACGTCGCTGCCGTGCCGGATATCGCTCCTGCCGCAAGGCCCGATCCGCTGGAACCACCAACCACCGTCAAGCCGAAGAAACCAAAGCGTCGCCGCCGTCATGTCCTGCTGCGATTGTTCGGTATCAGCCTCTGGGGGTGGTTTCGCCTGACCGTCCTGTGTGTGCTTGTGGGCCTCGTCGTCATGGCGATCAACTTTGATCCGCGCACCGTCGAGGTCGATGTCGTTGCAACAGCCAATAAGCTGGCGAACGATGCCATGATCGCAGGCGGCTGGCTTGTGCGGAATTTCTGGCAGCCCGCCCTGGCGGGCGCCACTGTGGTGCTGCCCCTATGGGTCCTCTGGCGCCTGGTGAGCCTGCCCTTCCGCCGCTAACCCGACACCGCAACCGACGCGTTCGTGGGTGTCCATAACTGGGTCTGACAAATCGGGCCGATACAGCCCTTGACCTGCAGCGTTCCATTGTCGAGGCGCTTCAGCCGTGACCCGTAGGATTTTCCCTCTTCGGGATCGTAGATCCTGCCACCGCGCCAATCAGATCGCTTTTCGTCAAAGTCTGACAGGATCGTAAGGCCCAGGACCGGGTCGTTGCGTCGGGCCGGATCCGGGTTGTTTTCATCGACAGCGGTTGCCGGCGTCAGCCCTTCACGCATCGATGCGGGGTCCATCCAGGCGATCGTGCCACACGGCGTGCCGTCGCCGCAGTCGGTGATATCGACCTTTGCAGATCCGGCCTGCGTCAGCCAGGTTCCGTAAACGTCCTTGGGGTCCGCATTGGCGGCGCCGGCGGTGAGGAAAACGACAGCGACGGCAAGGGTGTTGAATTTCATGGTGGGTGTCCCTGACTGAATGCCCTATCATTCAACCCATAACGATGAACTGGAGGCAACACATGGACACGTCGAAACTCATGTACCGGGACGGACTGCTCTCAGCTGAGCGTATCCTTGTGACGGGCGGGGGAACCGGCCTTGGCAAGGAGATGGCCGAGGGCTTCCTCAAACTGGGGGCAGAGGTCCATATTTGCGGCCGCCGGGGCGGCGTCCTCGAAGAAACTGCCAAGGAACTGATGGACGCCCACGGCGGCAAGGTTGTGCCCCATCCGTGCGATATTCGCGTGCCCGACGTGATCTCGGCCATGAATGACGAGATCTGGTCAAAGCATGGTCCGCTGACCGGTCTGGTAAACAATGCGGCCGGCAATTTCATCTCGCGCACCGAAGACCTCTCCGTCCGCGGCTTCGACGCGATCGCGAACATCGTGTTCCGCGGCAGTTTCTACATGACCCACGATATCGGGACCCGTTGGATCAAGGCCGGAGACAAGGGCTCTGTGTGTTCGATCCTGACGACCTGGGTCTGGAATGGCGGGCCCTTCACCGTGCCCAGCGCCATGTCGAAGGCCGGCCTGAATGTCATGACCCAATCGCTAGCCGTAGAGTGGGGTCGCTATGGTCTTCGCTTCAACGCCATTGCGCCGGGTCCGTTCCCGACCAAGGGCGCCTGGGCACGGCTTTCGCCGGACTCCAGCGAAGGCGGCGAGAAGCTCGATGGCGGCAGTGCCAGCGGTAGCAGCAATCCCATGGGCCGCGTTGGCGAAATGCATGAATTGGTGAATCTCGCCGTGCTGCTCATGGGACCAGGTGCCGAGTACATCAACGGCCAGACCATCGCGATCGATGGTGCCATGTACAATGCAGCAGGCGGAAACTTCTCCTCCCTGATGGGCTGGGGCGACGAGCAGTGGCAGGCCGCCAAGGACGCGATCCAGTCAGCCAATGACCAGGACCGCGCCAAGCGAACCGTTTAGGTCAACGCGGGAGAATCGGGCTTCGCCAGGGGTTCGGTTGCCCCGCTTGTTGGCGCTTTCGCGGCTTTGTCTCCGCGCAGGCCGCAGGGGTCTGACTTTGCAAGACAGCGCAGGGGCGATCGGCTGAGGCGGTACAACGTTACGGCACGTTCGGCGGAACGGGAGGTCATTGTCTTTTTCCTTTCTTGGCCGGGGCTTGCCCAGAAAGGTCGGATGCCGGTGTTTCACGCACAACGAACGAAACCGCGAGGCCTCTAAAAGCACGCGCTTGCCAAGCGTGATCGGCCCTATCGCCGCCCGAAGAGCTTTTCGATATCGGCGAGTTTCAGCTCCACATAAGTGGGCCGGCCATGGTTGCACTGCCCCGAATGGGGCGTGGACTCCATCTGGCGGAGCAGCGCGTTCATCTCCTCGCCCGTGAGCCTGCGGCCAGCGCGGACTGACCCGCGGCAAGCCATGTTGCCCATCACTTCTTCGAAGCGCTCTTTCAGCGCCAGACCATCATCGTACTCAGCGAAGTCATCGGCGAGGTCACGCACCAGCCCCGCAGCATCCATCTGTCCGAACAGGGCTGGCGTTGCCCGGACGCACACGGCACCTGCCCCGAACGGTTCCAGTTCAAGGCCAAGCTCTGCAAGTTCTTCCGCGCGGGCAAGGACCCGGACGGCTTCGTCTTCGGTCAGGTCAACGATTTCGGGGATCAGGAGGGCCTGGCGCCTGACGCCATCGGCGGCCATCTGCCGCTTCATGTCCTCGTACGCCAGGCGCTCATGGGCGGCGTGTTGATCGACGATAACGATGCCGTCGCTGGTTTGGGCGACCACATAGGTTTCATGGAGCTGGGCGCGGGCAACCCCGAGCGGAAAGTCTGGCGGGGGTGCGGTTGGCCGCTCCGTTTCGATGCGCGCTGAAGGCGCCAGCGGATGAACGTCGACATGTCCGCCTTCCCCGGGAGAATCCGCCCATACCGCGGATGGCTGCTGGACCCCTGAGAGGCCCACTAGGTTTGGCGAGGCCGGTCCTCTCGCCTCTGCGTGCAAGCTGGACCGGGCCCAGATGTCAGGCTGGGGCGCTGACTGGGCCGTGGCCTTGCCCAGCGCAAACCCCGCAACAGTGGTGCTGGCGCGGTGCCCGGCACCAGCCAGGCCATGGCGCAGGGCTCCTAGCATGAGGCCGCGAAGGTTACCGGCATCGCGGAACCGTACTTCGGTCTTTGCCGGGTGCACATTCACATCGACACCGACGGGCTCCAGTTCGACGAACAACGCCACCATGGGGTGGCGGTCCCGGGCGAGGAAATCCTGATAGGCGGCGCGGACAATCCCGTTCAGCATCCTGTCCTTCACGGGCCGTCCGTTCACAAACAGGTACTGGTGCTGGGCATTGCCGCGGTTGAGGGTTGGCAGGCCAGCAAACCCGCTAACGATCACCCCCTCGCGCTCAGCCTCAATCGGAATCGCGTTCTCCCGGAAATCCCGGCCCATGATGGCGCCAAGGCGCGCAAGCCGCCCCTCCTCAAGCAATCCTGCCTCGGACGAATAACGAAAAACGTTGCGACCATTGCTCTCAAGCGAGAAGGCCACTTCAGCCCTGGCCATGGCAAGCCGTTTCAGGGCGTCAGTGACTGCCATGGTCTCGGCCCGTTCGGATTTCATGAATTTGAGCCGGGCCGGGGTGGTATAAAACAGATCTCGCACGTCGATTCGAGTGCCCGTGGACCCGCTCCCAGACGAGGCCGCCGGCTTTGGTCCGTCGATCTGTCCGGCATCCACTGAAACGCCCGCGGCCTCGCAGTCTGCGGCTTTGGAGGCGATGTCCAACCGCGACACCGATGCGATCGATGGCAGCGCCTCGCCGCGAAAACCCATCGTGTGGATATTCAGCAAGTCCACAGCGCCGGTTTCGGCATCGGGCACGAGTTTCGACGTGGCATGGCGCTCCAACGCCACGGCCAGGTCAGCGCCATCCATGCCGCAGCCATCGTCTTCCACTGTCAGGCGGGTAAGCCCACCGCCCTCCAGTGCCACGTCGATCCGCTTCGCACCGGCGTCCAGGGCGTTTTCCACAAGCTCCTTCATGGCTGAGGCCGGTCGCTCAACCACTTCGCCGGCGGCGATTCGGTTCACAGCTGTAGCGGGCAGACGACGGATCACTGGGCGGGCCGGCGATGTGGATGCATGGGAATCAGGCATGGCGGGACTATAGGCGGTTTCGGCTCGCCCGCCCACGGGCCTGCGCTTGCCGCGAAAGGGAATCCGGCTTACCTCCGTTTCACAAGCAACCACTCCCCGGGAGAGAGTTGGGTTCGCCCAACCGCCGAAGGCGCAACCGCCCCGGAAACGCTCAGGCAAAAGGACCGGGGGAGGGTCAACACGCTGGAAAGTGGCACGGGAGGTCTCCCGGTAGCTGCGCCGAAGGAGCAAGCTCTTCGCAGGATCTGCGATGCGGTGGAATCTCTCAGGCACCGAGACAGCGGGGGCGGCCGATGGGGCCTGGAGCAGGGGCGCGTTCCTGCCTTTCAGGGTCATCGGCAGCTTTTTGGGACCGGTGCCGATGGCGATCGCCGAAACAGAGCTGAAGCGAACGCCGTTATTTGACGTGCATCTTCGGCACGGCGCCAAAATGGTGCCGTTTGCCGGGTACGAGATGCCGGTACAGTTCAGCGAGGGCGTGAAGGCTGAACACCTGTGGACCCGCGCCCATGCGGGCCTTTTCGACGTCTCCCATATGGGGCCCTGTTTTCTCGGGCTGAAGTCCGGGATCGGCGCAGACGACGCCCATGCCCGCATATCAGCGATCATTGAGCGGGTGGTCCCGAGCGACATTGACGGCCTGGCGGTTGGGCAAAGCCGGCTGACGGTCCTGCTTAACGAGCAGGGCGGCATCCTGGATGATCTGATCGTGACCAGAGCCGCCGATCCGGCGAATAGCGGACGGCTCTATATTGTCGTGAACGGCGCGGTGAAAGAGCAGGACTTCGCACTGTTTGAAGAGATCGCTGGAGACGACGCGGAGTTCGTTCGGGCCGATGACGGGATCCTGTTCGCCCTGCAGGGACCCGACGCCGAAGCTGCGCTGCGCGACAACGTCGATGCTTTTCCGGAACTTGGCTTCATGCAGTCGTCAAGCGCAGAATGGGCCGGCGACAGGATTACGGTGTCGCGTTGCGGATATACCGGCGAAGACGGCTTTGAGGTGTTTGCCCGCGCCGATAGCGGTGTTTCGCTCGTCGAACGCCTGCTGCAGGACGCGCGCGTGAAGCCCGTCGGGCTTGGCGCGCGGGACTCCCTCCGCCTCGAAGCGGGGCTTTGCCTTTACGGCCATGATCTCGATCCCAGTCGCGACCCGGTGGAGGCAGACCTCAAATGGATCATCCAGAAATCCCGTCGCCAGCGGGCTGACTTCCCAGGCGCTGGGCGCATCCTCAAGGCGCTGGCAGATGGTCCGGCGGAGAGGCGTGTCGGCATCCGCCCGCTGGAACGTGCACCGGCCAGGGAGGGAACCGAAATTCAATCGGGCGGCGTGCCCGTCGGCCACATTACCTCTGGCGGGTTTGGCCCGTCCATCGATGCTCCCATCGCCATGGGTTATGTCCGCGCCGACCTCGCGACTCCCGGTACACCCCTTGAGTTGATGGTGCGCGGCAAGGTCCGCCCCGCGGAGGTGGCTCCCCTACCCTTCGTTCCCCACAGGTACAAACGCTGACACGAGGCGAGAATGACGACAAAATACACCAAGGATCATGAGTGGATCTCCGTTGAAGGCGAGATCGGGACCGTGGGCATCACGGCCTATGCCGCAGAGCAGCTTGGCGATGTGGTCTTTGTCGAAACTCCCGAAGTCGGCGCCTCATTCAGCCAGGGAGATGACATGGCCGTGGTCGAAAGCGTGAAAGCCGCCTCCGATGTCTACGCACCGGTTTCGGGAGAGATCATCGAAGCAAATGGTGCGCTGGGCGAAGCGCCCGAAACCGTGAACGCCGATCCCGAGGGTGCCGGCTGGTTTTGCCAGATCAAGCTCACCGATGCCTCTGAACTCGACGACCTGATGGACGCCGACGCCTATGCCAAACATTGCGCAGGGGAGACCTGAGGTATGCGATATCTTCCCCTCACAGAGGCCGACCGTGCCGAAATGCTGGCCACCATTGGCGCTGACAACGTTGACGCATTCTTTGCCGATGTGCCGGACGCCGCGCGCCTGCCCGGCAAGATTGACGGTCTGCCCGACCATCAGAGCGAACTGGCCGTCGAGCGTCATCTCTCGGCACTGGCCATCCGGAACCGCACAGCCAATGAGGGCCGCTTCTTCGTAGGATGCGGCGCCTACAAGCACCACATACCGGCCAGTGTCGATCACATCATCCAACGCTCGGAATTCCTGACGACGTACACGCCCTACCAGCCTGAAATTGCCCAAGGCACACTCCAGTCCCTGTTCGAGTTCCAGACGCAGGTTGGTGAGCTCACGGCGATGGATGTGGCGAACGCCTCCATGTATGACGGTTCGACGTCGACGGCCGAGGCTGCACTGATGGCCTGCCGGGTGACAAAACGGCGGAAGGTCGTGATGTCGGGTGGGTTGCATCCCCACTATGCGGCCGCCACACGGCTGCTCTGCGAAGCGCAAGGGATAGAAGTGGTCCAGCTTCCAGCCGCCGTTGATGGCGAACTGGCGCTCGCCAAGGCGGTGGACGGCGAAACAGCCTGCGTGATTGGCCAAAGTCCGAACGTGTTCGGGACAGTGACCGATCTCTCACCCGTTGCTGACGCAGCCCATGGGCAAAAGGCACTGCTCGTGTCGGTTTTCACCGAAGCGGTGGCGCTGGCCATGGTACCGCCTCCCGGCGAGATGGGGGCCGACATCGCCGCTGGCGAGGGGCAGTCCATCGGCAATCCGCTGAATTTCGGCGGTCCCTATGTGGGTCTTTTCGCAGCAACCCAGAAACTCATGCGGCAGATGCCCGGACGGCTGTGCGGGGAAACCACCGACGCCGACGGAAAACGCGGCTTTGTCCTGACGCTATCTACCCGTGAACAACACATCCGCCGGGACAAGGCGACGTCGAACATCTGCACCAATTCCGGCCTCTGCGCCCTGGCATTCACCGCGCATATGACGCTGCTCGGCGGGGTGGGCCTGAAGCGACTGGCCGAGTTGAACCATGACGCTGCTTGCGGGCTGGCCGATGCGCTGGAAGGCGTGCCGGGGATCGAAATCCTCACCCCGCGCTTTTTCAACGAGTTCGCTTTCAAGACCCCGCTCAACGCCGAAGCCGTGCTGGCCATGCTCGAAGAGCGAGGGGTGATTGGCGGGGTACGCGCCTCGCGCCTGTTGGCGCCCGGCACGATGGACGATGTGATCATCTGTGCCGCGACTGAATGCACCACCGATGACGATACTGCCGCCTATGCCGACGCGCTGAAGGAGATTGTGTGATGACCATGAATTCCCAAGGCCGATCGACCGCGCCTTCCGATACCCCTGTAACACCGTTGGCCGAGACCGTATCGGGCTCTCGCGGCCTGCTCCAGGCCGAACCGCTGATCTTCGAGATGGAGCGGTGGGGCGATACCGGGGTGGATTTGCCAGAGCCAAAGGGCCGCCAGGACCGGCTTGGCGGTCTCAGCCGCAAGGCCGACGTGTCCCTGCCCGGCCTCTCCGAGCCGGAAACCGTGCGCCATTATGTGCGGCTCAGCCAGCGGAACTACGCCATCGACTTGGGCTTTTTCCCGCTCGGTTCGTGCACCATGAAACACAATCCCAGGCTTAACGAGCGGATGGCCCGATTGCCCGGTTTTGCCGACGTTCATCCATTGCAACCGCAGTACACGGTACAAGGCGCCCTGCAGCTGATCGATGAGTTGGCAACCTGGCTGAAGACGCTGACCGGTATGCCGGCGGTGGCCATGAGCCCGAAGGCCGGCGCCCATGGGGAGCTTTGCGGTATGCTCGCGATCCGCAAGGCGCTTGAAGCGCGCGGCGAATTGGCAAGCCGCAAGCGTGTCCTGGTGCCGGCTTCCGCCCACGGCACCAACCCCGCCACAGCCATCCAGTGCGGCTTTGCGGTGGATGAGATCGAGGCGGCGCCCGATGGCCGGGTCGATATGGCAGACCTCAGGGCGAAGCTATCGCGAACGGACGACATCGCTGGCATCATGCTGACCAATCCCAACACGTGCGGCCTGTTCGAGCGGGATATTCGGGAGATTGCCGACCTGATCCACGAGGCGGGGGGCTACTTCTATTGCGACGGGGCGAACTTCAACGCCATCGTCGGCCGCGTCCGGCCTGGTGATCTTGGCATCGATGCCATGCACATCAACCTGCACAAGACGTTTTCAACGCCCCATGGTGGTGGCGGTCCCGGCTCTGGCCCCACCGTTCTGTCCGATGCCCTGGCACCGTACGCGCCGGTGCCCTTTGTGGTGTGTGATGATGATGGCCAGTACCAGCTGATCGAAGATGACCGCCGGGAGTCCAAGGACAGTTTCGGCCGAATGGTCGCTTTCCACGGCCAAATGGGGATGTTTGTCCGTGCGCTCAGCTACATGCTGAGCCATGGTGCAGATGGCCTCAAACGGGTCGCCGAAGACTCGGTTTTGAACGCAAACTACGTCCTCGCGCGCCTCAAGCATGTCATGACACCCGCGTTTGACGGTTTTTGCATGCATGAAGCGCTGTTCTCAGACGCCTTCGTCGCTGACGGGATAGAAACACTCGACATCGCAAAAGCGCTTATCGACGAAGGCTATCACCCGATGACCATGTACTTTCCCCTGGTTGTCCATGGCGCCATGCTGGTCGAGCCGACGGAGACCGAAAGCAAGGCAGAGCTGGACCGGTTCTGCGACGCTGCAGCGGGCGTCGCGAAGCGCGCAGCGCAAGGCGACCTTTCGCTCAAGGCTGCCCCAATCCATGCACCATTGCGCCGGCTCAACGAAACCCAGGCGGCGCGAAAACCGGTGCTGAAGTGGACCCCGCCAAAAGAAACCGAACAGCTGGCGGCCGCCGAATAGCCGCCGCTACCACACCATTGCGCGGATGGGTTGGGGCGTCAGCCCTTCCGCCCGTCCGCTGAAGAGTTTTCCGCGCAGGCGACCGCTGGCCTTCAATATGGGGAACTCGAAAAACCGGTGGGTTGCCCAGCCGACAAAGAGACAGGCAATCATCGCACTGACCAGCAGGAACAGGTTGTCCAACGGGCCAGGCACGCCAACACGAAGGAGATCGGCCGCCCAAGGGGGAACCCCGAGGTAAGCCTCTGACAGGTTGGCAAAGGCGAAATAGGACCGTTTGATCGCGGCCAATACAAGGATGTGGCTGAGATAGATCGCGTAAGACCAATCCCCGATGGCACTCAGTCCAGGCAGACTGCGGAAACGACCCTCCACGTCCAGGCTAACAAGGCCATAGGTCAGCACTGCTGATGGGATTCCGAACCAGATCACCCGCCCCCAGGAGAGCGTCCATTCCGGTTGCAACTCGTGGAACACCATGGCCAGGAGCAATGCGAAAAGGCCCGCAATCGCCATCAATCCCGGAAGCGGCCGCACACCGTTCACCACCAGAAGCGCAGCAAACGCTCCCATCAGAAACTCGAGGGTATGGGGAGAGAAAAACAGGCTCACCATGCTGCTAGCGTAAGGTTGGGCAAGGCCCGCGAGCCCGCCTGCGAGGACAGCGCCCGCCCACGCGACGAGACCCACGACACGAAGCCGATAGGGAACCGCCAATAACAGCGCGAAAATGGCGTAAAAGTGCATCTCGTGCACCAGGGTCCACCCCACATTTAGCACGGGAAACCCGTTTTGCGGCAGAAGGAAAACCGAGGCGAACAGATGGTAGAAGGGGGACGTTCCAAGGCTTGATAGCTGCTCGGTGTCCCATGGGACACCGTAAGCAACGTAGAGGTAGAGCGCCATGGTACCGGCGAAGAGCCACCAGGGGGCATAGATCCGCGCAGCGCGAGCGAAAAGGAAGCTGCCGATCGGATAACGTCCTGGCGGCGACCGGCCCGTCACGAACACGATGATGAAACCCGAAAGCACAAAGAAAAGGTCGACCCCGGCATAGCCGTTCTCGAACAGGCCACCAATCATGGGCGCCTCGGTGTGCCCGCCATGGGCGATCATATCGGTTTCAATCGCGATGAGGTGAAACAGCAGCACCATAAGGGCGGCAAGGGCGCGAAGGCTTTGGACCGACTGCAGTTTCAATGATTAACCTCTTGAGGGCTATACCAGCGTAGTCCGTAGTCTTATCTTCTCACGTGGTATGTACAATTCCCTGTTCACACTCGATTGCAGTCACTTTCTCGCCGGATATGTTCCGGTAGTCTTGGCAGAGAAGATGCGCAGTCCATTTCATGCACCATATGGATAGGATGACCGAACGTGATGAACCGGCCGCCCCTGCTGGCGCTGTTGCTCCCATGACCGCACTCAGTGCTGGGATCATGTCGGTGTTGCGACCGGTATTGGCTGTTCTCGGGCTGATATTCATTATCATTGGCGTCCCGCTGGCAATCATTACGCCCTTCCCGTTCATTCCGATCGGACTGCCCGTGGTGATCCTCGGTGTCGTCCTGCTGGGGCGGAATTCCCTATGGGGACGCCGGTGGATGGAAGGGGTGCTGGACCGGCACCCGACCGTGGAACGGTTCGCTCCGGACTGGCTGATGAAGCTGGTGTTTGGACGCGACAAGGCGCACCTTCACGAAGAGCAGGGACGTTGAGACGCCACATCGGCGTTTGACTTGACCGATTTTCAGATTGCGCTGACCCGCCGTAAACCTGTGCGTCACCGTATTGGCGCAACGCCTCCAGATACATTTCCTTGCCGCCAGCTGAATTCGAGTGTTTCGTCACTTATCCGGAGCGAAGGGCATTGCGCGTTCCCGCAAGGACGGCATCGCGGCTAGTTCAACGCCTTTTCAACGGTTTCGATAGCCGCATCGAACTGATTTTCCGAGCCTTCACCGGCCAAAAGTGCTCTGGCTGCCTGGGTGGCAGCGTCCGCAGCGGCCCGGCGCACCTCTGCGGTAGCCTCTTCCTCGGCGCGGGCAATCCGCGCTTCTGCCAACGCCTCTCGCCGCGCCAACCGCTGTTTCAGATCCTCACGCGCGCTTTCCATCATCGCTTTCGCATCGGCCTTCGCCTGTTCAACGATGGATTTCGCATCATCCTGGGCTGCTTTCTGCTGGCGTTCAGCATCAGCCAGCATCTTCGCCGCTTCTTCTCGAAGGGTTTTCGCTTCCTCGATCTGGGTTTCGATCGTCTTGCCGCGATTATCCAGCGCGCTGCCGATCAACCTGAACGCGCCAGCGCGCCAGCAAATTGCGAAAAATATAATGAGCGCGAGAAGAGCGAGGCCTTTGACTGGGTCTGCAAAGGTTTCAAGTCCGGTAGCCGCAACAGCGCCAGGAGAGACAACAAGCGCTGCAGAAACAGCGACCAGGGTGCGATGGATCATGATGCTCTTCCCTACCGTCTCGCCAACGCTGCCTTGACGGCCGACATGGTCTTGTCGCCGTCGAGCGTTACACCCAGCCGCGAAGCCATTGCCTTGGCGGTTTCGGCGGCGATTTCCTGCACGTTCGACATCGCCTTTTCACGGGTCGCGTCGATCTGTTCACTTGCGTTGGCCATTTGCTTGTCAAGGTTGGCTTCAACCTTGGCGGTTTCGGCTGCGATCTCGGCCTCCATGTCGGCTTGCGCTTCCGCCGCCGTCGCGCGTGCCTTGGATCGGGCTGTTGCCAACTCGACCTCGAGCGCCTGGTTGGCTTCCTTGACCTGCTCGTTCAATTTGGCCGCTTCGTCGAGATCGTTGGCGATCTGATTGCCACGCCGCTCAATGGTGGTCGCGAACTTCGGCAGGATTGACCGGGACAGGACGGTGTACAGGACACCAAAGGTGAGAATCAGCCAGAAGGCCTGAGACGGCCAATGCCACGGATCAAACGGCGGAAAGGCACCGCTCTTTTCCGCCGCATCACCAGCCGTCTCAGCAAGCATAGCCAGAATCATCACCGGTCTCCAAATTCAAGGCTAGCCCGAACGCGCTTGCGCCGGGCCTGCTTTGACAGTGTGCACTAGGCCGCAAACAGAATGACGAAGCCCAGCACGATGGAGAACAGGCCGAGGGCTTCGGCCAGGGCCGCGCCGACGAACAGGTTGCCGGTCTGGGCGGCGGCTGCCGACGGATTGCGCAGCGCGCCGTCCAGGAAGCTGCCGAAGATGTTGCCTACGCCGATCGCCGCGCCGATCGCGCCGATGGTTGCGAGGCCGGCGCCGATGTATTTCATGCCAAGTGCGATATCACCTTCCATGGGATCGATCTCCTGTTTGGGAAGCTTTCTAAGAGTTCAGACTGGTGTCTCGAAGCGCGTTCGCCGCAGTGGGTCAAGCGCTGCCTGCGGCCCTTATCGCCGCAGGCCGAGGGCCGGTTAGTGAGATGGATGAAGTGCGTCAGAGAGATAGACGCATGTGAGAATAGCGAACACATAGGCCTGCAAGCCAGACACCAACATTTCCAGCGCTGTAATCGCCACGGCAATCACCATGGTAAACGCCGTGCCCAACAGGCCGACCAGGCCCGCGCCAGCCATCATCGTCGCAAAGCCGACGATCAGCTTCAGCATGATGTGTCCGGCCAGCATGTTGGCAAACAGACGGAACGCCAGGGTCAGCGGGCGCGAAAGATAGGAAATCACCTCGATCGGCACCAACAGGATATAGATCGGCCACGGCACGCCCGACGGCGCAAACAGTTTCAGAAAGCCAAGACCGTTCTTCCAGAAGCCGATGAAGGTCACCAAAAGAAAGACCGCAATGCCCAACACACCCGTCACCACGATGTGGCTGGTCGTTGTGTGCGCGTAGGGGATCATGCCGATATAGTTCGACGCCAGGATGAAGAAGAAGACCGTGAACACGAAGGGGAAGTATTTCAGCCCCTCTTCGCCGGCGGTGGAGCGGATCATGTTAGCGATGAACTCGTAGCTCATCTCGCCAGCCGATTGTAGCCGATCCGGTACCAGGGCGCCGCGATTGGAAGACATCCAGAAAAACCCGATAATCACAGCCGCGGCGAGGAACATGAAGAGCGTGGCATTGGTAATGTCCACATTCCATCCGCCAATCGCCCAGTTCTCTGTTCGACGATAAATGTTGAACTGGGAAATCGGGTCGATACCGCCGCCTTCTGCCATCTGGAAAATCGCCATGTGCCAACCCGCTTGGTCTAATCGGTCGCCTTGTCAGCGCCCTGTTGCTCCCGCGCCCTTTCAGTCATCTGCTGACCGGCCCGGATGATGTTGAGAAGCCCGGCAATCGCGCCAAACACCAGAAAGATCAAGAGGGCGAATGGCGCACTTCCCGCCACCGTGTCAATGAAATAGCCGATCACCCCGCCAACAGCCATGGCCACGACCAATCCGGCGCTATGGCCAAGCGCCGCCGCAGCATTGGAGGCAGTACCCGTGGCGCTCTCGGCCGGTTCCACCGGCTTTTGAGCCTGTTTGGCCGCTTCGATCCGCTTTTCGAGGTCCTCGGGATCGGTCATAGCGCGCTATTCTGCCGCAACCAGATCTTCGGCCGCACCGAGGTCGACGGACACCAATTTCGACACGCCCTTCTCCCGCATGGTGACGCCGAACAGGCGATCCATCCGGCTCATTGTGACAGGATTATGCGTGATGATGACGAATCGCGTATCGGTCCGCGAGCGCATTTCATCGAGCATGCGGCAGAACCGGTCAACATTCGCATCGTCCAGGGGGGCATCCACCTCGTCGAGCACGCAGATGGGAGCGGGCCGGGACAGGAAGACCGCGAAGATCAGCGCCGCAGCGGTGAGCGCCTGTTCGCCACCGGACATGAGGTTGAGCGTACCAAGGCGTTTGCCTGGCGGTTGCGCCATGATTTCCAGGCCGGCGGCAAGGGGGTCGTCAGCGTCAACAAGCTTCAGCTCCGCCTGCCCGCCCTGGAACAGCGCGGTAAACAGCGCCTTGAAGTGCTCATTGACCGTATCGAATGCGGCGATCAGGCGGTCGCGACCTTCGGCATTGAGTTTATCGACCCCTTCGCGGAGCTTTGCGATCGCCGCGGACAGGTCTTCCTTCTCGCTTGCCTGGGAGCCGAGGCGTTCGGCGAGCTCTTCGGCATCCTTCTCGGCATCCATGTTGACGCCGCCGAGACTGTCGCGATCACGCCGGAGCAAGACGGAGCGTTGCTCGGCCTCCCTTTGATCAAGGGTCGTGAGTTCATCCTCGCTCAGCCCGGCCTGGGCAAGCGCCAGGAGGCCTTGGGGCGTTCGCTGGAAGGTTTCGCGCGCCTGTTCGGTCAAGTCTTGGAGCCGCGCTTCCGCCGTTTCGAGCTTCACTTTTGCCCCTGCCAATGCTTCGCGGGCCGTGGCGGCGGCAGTCGCGGTTTCACGGGCGCGTGTGTCTGCGTCGCGCTGGGCAAGCTCCTTTTCCGCCAGGGCGTCGGCGGCTGTCTTACGCTCCTGCTCTAGCCGGAAAAGGCGAGACTGCAAGCCTGCAATCTGGCCGGCCAGGGCCTCAGGCCGCACTTTTGCGGCTTCCAACTCCTGCAGTGCCCCGCGGCGCCGTTCCGTCAGCTTGGCTATGCGGCCATCGGCGGATGCTCTCCGCTCGACCCAGGTTGCGACATCGCGCTCGAGACCGGCTCGACGTTTCTCGGCCTGCTCGCGGTTGCGTGTCAGGTCAGTCAGGCGGCCGCGGGACTCGGTCTCGAAGGACCGCGCCTCCGTAAGCGTTTCCCGCGCTATGGCGAGACCGCCTTCCAGACCGCCCAGGTCTACGGCGCTGCCGGTTGGCATCGCATCGGCCAGGGCCTGCTCTGCGACCTTCGACTCGGACTCGGCCCGGGCAAGGTTTGCGCTGGCGGTTTCACGCTTGAGGCTCGCCCGTTCCATCGCCTGCTCGGCCGCCGCCGTCGACCGGCGGGCATCGGTGATGGCCTGATTTAGTGGGTGAACGGCTGACCGCTTCGATTTCAGGGCGGCTTCGGCGTCAGCACGGGCCTGCCGCGCCTCAGCGTACCTCTGGCGAGCCTCATTCGCCGCGTCCATGATCGTCGGCAGTTCAGCTTCTGCAGCTTCCAGCCGCGCCTGCTGTTGCAATCGCTCGGCAGCACTGACGGGCGCATCAGGGGTCCGCGTAAAGCCATCCCACCGCCAAAGGTGGCCTTCGGGCGAAACAAGACGCTGGCCTGGCGCCAGCAAAGAGACGAAGGCAGCGCCCTCCTGCCGGGACACGACCCCACATTGCGAGAGCCTGGTGGCAAGTTCGGCGGGCGCTTCGACCACGTCGCTCAAGGGGCGCACACCTTTCGGAAGCGGTTGGTCAGCAGCCCGTGCGCCGCCCCAGTAGAGCGCAGCGCTCCTGTCGGTGGGCGCCTGCAGATCATCGCCCAGGGCTGCGGCAACTGCCTTTTCAAACCCCGCGGCGGTGCGCATGCGCTCAACAACGGGCGGCGCTTTTGGCCCCTCCACCTTGCGCAGAAGCCGCTTCAAGCCGGCTATTTCGGCCTCGAGAGTCCGCAAGGCCTGTTCGGCATCCAGCTTTGCAGGCTCGCTGGCGGTTTCCACCTCGCGCGCATCGGCCAATACCGCTTCTGCAGCATCGACGGCGGCCTCGGCCCGCCTGGCAGCCTCGGTCGCATCGGCCTCACGGGACTGGGCGACCGACAGGGTTTCGGCCAGCATTTGAGGCGCCGGTAGGGCGCGCAAGTCATCGCCGTATTGCCGAACCTGGCCAGCGAGCTGGTCGCGACGCCGCTCCGCTGCCTTGACCCCGGTTTGGGCCGCTTCCTGTCGGGCCCGCGCTTCGGCAAGTTGCGTTTGGGCGGTATCGACACCCTGCTGAGCTTGCTGAAGCCGGCGTTGCGCCTCTGAGAGCGTTTCACGCGCAGCCGCTTCCTGGGCTTCAGCCCTGGTCGGATCCTCGGTCGGCAGGGCGCTGAGTTCGTCTTTCGAACGGGCGGCGGCGTCCTCTGCCTCCGCCCGGGCAGCAGCTTCGCGCTCCAGGTCTTCGCCGAGCCCGGCCAACTCGCGCTGGAGCCTGTTTACAGCGTCCTGGGCCGAGTCCCGCTCGGTTTCGAACTTGGCGAGATCAACCCGCGCCTGGCCAAGCTTCGCGCCGGCAACGCCCAGCGACTTTCGCAATGGCTCAAGGCCGTCGCCCGCAGTCAAACGCCCGGTCTCCGCCACAGCAGCCGCCCGCGTCGTGGCCTCAACCTCGGTTTTGGCCCTATCCAACGCCTCACGAGCGGCACGCTCTTCCGATGTGGCCACTTGCCATTTCAGGTGCGCCACAAAGGCATCGAGCGCGGCTATCTCGTCCGATAAAGCGGCGTACTTTTTCGCCTTGCGGGCCTGACGCTTCAAGCTTTCGAGTTGCCGCCCCACCTCGGCAGAGACTTCAGTCAAGCGTTCGAGATTGGTTTCGGCGCCACGCAGTTTGAGCTCTGCTTCATGGCGGCGGGTGTTCAATCCCGAAATGCCGGCCGCTTCTTCCAGGATGCGGCGGCGGTTCTGGGGCTTGGATGCGATGAGCTCGGAAATCTGTCCCTGGCGAACCAGCGCAGGGGAGTTAGCCCCGGTCGACGCATCCGCGAACAAGAGCTGAATATCCTTGCCGCGAACGGTTCGGCCGTTGAGCTTGTACGACGAGCCAGCCCCGCGCCTGAGCTTTCGGAGGATTTCAAGTGTATCGGCGCTATTGAACTCGGGTGGCGCAAGGCGTTTCGAATTATCCAGCACGAGGGTCACTTCAGCGGTTTCCCGCGCCGGCCGCCCTTCAGCACCGGAAAAGATGAGGTCGTCCATCTCACCGCCGCGCATGGCACGAGCTGACGATGCCCCCATCGCCCATCGTAGCGCTTCGAGAAGATTGGACTTGCCACAGCCGTTTGGGCCGACAATGCCGGTTAGTCCCGGCTCAATCTGCAGGTCTTGGGGGTCAACAAAGGATTTGAAGCCAGCAATGCGCAGTTGGGTTATGTGCATACCGGCTCCATGGATCAGTTGTTTTCGGCAGTTGCGGGCTCGGCCGCGTCCTCGACCACGGCCCCGTCTTCAATGCTTGTGTCAGCGCCGGGCGCATCCAGCGTGACACCAACGGCTGCAAGCTCGGCTTCGATCAGCATGGACAGCCCTTCAGGCGTCCGCGAGCGCATCGAGTTTTCGAGCCGCTCGCCCTGCAGGATCAGGGTTGGCGTGACGGTCACGCCGAATTCCTCGCCCGTGAGCACCACATCAGCAATGGCCTGGCGGATCTCACGGTCATTGATACAGGTATCGAACGCCTCTTCGCCGACGATGCCATGGCGAGCGGCCACCGCTTCAAGCGCCGGGAGCACTGCACCCTGCCGGGCGGCCTGAATAATACCTGGCTGGGACTCGAAGAGATCATCAAGCACGTCGAAATACTTGTCAGGGCCAGCACAGCGCGCGATGGCAAAACCGGCAACAGCCACGTTGACTGGTGGCGTCGGAAATTCCCGGAACGCGAATTTCACGTGTCCGGGCTCGATAAACCGCTGCTTGATGGTTGGCATGACATCCATGTGGAACTGGTAACAAGCGCCACACGTGACCGACGCGTATTCGACCAGTGTGACCGGCGCATTCGGATCGCCCAACACCATCTCGTTCAGGGCCGAACCGCTCGAGGCTGGGGTATTGTCACCGTTCGCACTGCCGCATGCAGCAAGAGCTGTTGCAGCCAGAGAAGCGATAACGACGCGACGGGGAAGAGTTAACAGGGACATGGTGCTTCCTTAACAAACTGCGGCCCAGCGATTTCCATTTGGTTAACACCTAGCGAATGACGCGGCGCACCAATTGTGGTTCGGGTTCGTTTGCCGATAGCACAGCCTTGCCGAGGGAAATAGTTGCCGCGCGCAATGCCGGACTGTCGATTTCCTTCACGCTATCGCTGAGCCAACTGAGTTCCGCGGGGCTGAGCGATCGCTTTGTCCTTGCGGGGGGAACCGGATCATCGGTCAGAGGGCCCTGGATCAGCCGCAGACCGTCGAAATGTCCAGCGCCGACCAAGGCAATCCTCTCCAGAATTTGCCCCTGCTGATGCTGGACGAGCGGAGCGGCCGCCGGAATGACCCGCAGGACCAGGATGCGGCCGGTCCTGGACGTCGAAATCTTTGACGGTGCGGCGTATTTGGCGATCTTCGCTCCGACAGCGTCCGCCCAACGCGATTTCAGGGTTTCGAGCGCAGACCCCTTGTCGGGCAATGCGGCCCGCGCCAGTTTCGCTGCGAGCGCGCCGATACCCGGCGGGGGCGGACGCAAGCCGCGGGCGCGCCGATGGCGCAGGGCTGCCCGGGCATTGGCTTCTGCGACCCATCGCAGAAG
>JBCBKE010000009.1:0-48530 GCA_038522375.1 Pseudomonadota bacterium | reverse complement strand
CTCTGGCGTTCGCCTTGACCATCTGCTCTGCCAACTGTCCGATCTGAAGATGCGGCAGGAGGCGCTTGTTGCCGCCGACGCTGCGCACCCGGCCCGCGGCGGTGAGTTCAACGGCGCAGACGGCACCCCTTGGATCAAGACCGGTCAGGAAACGAGGCGCTCGGGAGTTGGACGTCGCAACAGGCGCCAGTTTCTGACCAAAGCCTTCCCCGCCGTAGGCGATATAGGCCAACCAGATCAGCGCAGCGACAATCGGGAAAGCAGCCAATGGCCACGCCCAAGGTGGCAGCGAAGGCAAGCCGATGAAGCGATCGGCGCCAATCAGGGCGCCATATCCGATCAGGGCGAGGATGGCGCCATCGCCCGCGCGCCGGCGATCGCCTTCCAGAAGCGCGACCAGCGGAACCAGAAGAAGCAGCCCGACCAGCGGCGATACGATCCCACCTGTGCTGGAGGCAACCGCCGCAACCGATACGGTCCAGATCGCCCCCTCATGCTGGGCCGACAGACGCTGGGCCGTTGAGGCTGGGGTCCTCGCAACCAGCGACACGGCGCCCGGCACAACCAGAACAGCGGTCAACAGACCGACAAATCCTAGAGGCGCGCCGGCTCCCGCCGACACCAAGCCCCCAAGGACGGTGAGCCCGCACCATAGCGTCAATGCCGAAAATGAACGCCCTGGCGAATTCACCATGGGTAATTAACCGGTCTGAAAAGTTTACGGATCATGACTATATTTTAACGCCTGGCAGACTGAATTCACTGCAGTATCTTTGCCAGGTGACCCGTTCCCAATTGCAGGGAACTCGGGCATGTTGCCCAAACAGGCTCAGGGAGCACCACATGGCATTCAACCTTCGCGCCATTACGACCTCACTTGCCGGATTGGCCTTGGTTTGCGGCGCGTCCATTGCGCAGGATACCGGGACTGCCGATCCGATAACAGATGGGGCTGCTGTTTATGCAACATTCCACTCGGATGTCTCTGATGTTCGCAACAACCCGCTTGGGTCGGCTTCTGATATCGAAACAACGCTGACCAACCTCGGCGGGCAAAACCCTGACAAACTTTCCAGCGGCTGGTTGGCGTATTCCGCAATGATTGCGTCGCAGGACCCCGAATACCAGGCTGCCGTGCGCGACATTGCGAGCTTCTATGGGGAAGAGAGCCTTCGCCTCGGCCTCAAGAACGACGTACGCTATGCGCGCACGCTCGGCGGTGGGACAACGGCCGTCACATCGGCCCTCGGCGCCACGCAGGCTGATCGCCGGAGGCTCGAGGGTGCGGGAGCATACGTAAAGGAGCAGGCCTATTCACTCCAGGGCACAAGTTGGGCCAAGGCCCGCGTTGGAAATACGCAGGGCCTGATCAATCAGATGCGGACGACGGCGATTTCCGGTCGCCCCGTACGCAGCGAGATCGGCGCTGCATTCTATGACTCAAATATCGATGCCGTGCTGAGCAATGCTGCAGGCAACTCCGCCGAGTCGCTCTGGGATGGCGTTTCGACGGCAGCAGGAGCGGTGCAGTTTCCAAACCTCAATCTCGGCTATTCGGGCCGCGATCCCCGTATCCGGGCCGGCAAGGAGCCCGTGGCAGACAAGATTGCCACCCTGGCAGCCTATCGGATCCTGGGGTCTGAGGAGACGCCTGCCGCAGACATGCGCACAGCCATGAAAGAGCGCACCACGAAGAACTGCCTGAATATGGCACAGCTGAACCTTCACCAGTGTGTCGCCGCAGCCCATAAGCAGTACGAAGTGCCCTTCTGCATCGGCGAGCACGCGTTGACCGATGTCGGCGAATGCATCGGTGACGTGACCCAATAGCCTCCTGGCGCACGTCCGGCCCGGCTGGGCTGGCACCCCAATGTCGCAAGGGGCTTTCCTTTGGAGAGCCCCCGTCGCATTTACAGCCCATGAGTATAGAAACCAGCGCCGCCGACATCCGCGACGAGTTCGCTTTCTTCGACGATTGGGAGGACCGTTATGCCCACATCATCGACCTGGGAAAAGCTAACCCGCCTCTTGCCGCCGAGGAACGCAGGGAAGATACACGGGTGCGTGGATGCGCATCCCAGGTATGGCTGGTGACTGACACTGCGCCGGACGGTGCAATGCTGGTCCGGGCCGAGTCTGACGCTATCATCGTATCGGGGCTTATTGCGCTGCTGGTTCGTCTTTATTCCAACGCCCACCCCAGCGAGATTATGGCCTTCAACGCCAATGCCCTGTTCGAAGAGATCGGCGTTACCGGTAGCCTCACGGCTCAACGGTCGAATGGACTGGCCTCGATGCTCGACCGCATACACCGGGACGCCGCCAAGGCTATGGGCTGAACCACGCCCAATGGCGTGGGCCCCGGCGTGCAAAAAGGCTTTCGCTCAACGGCATTCTGGAAGCCGCATATCACACTGAGCGACCCGACTCGTATGCACGCGCAACCCCCAGCAAGGCGCTCGCAATCGCCTTGTCGGGACGACGGGCGTCCAGTCCGCAGTCGCCGGCGATCCGCGTCAGTGGGCGGCCATGGACGAGGAGCCCAATGACGGCGCTGAAGGCTTGATCGCCGACCGCCGCTGCCACCGTATCAAGCTGCCGCTTCGCCGCCGCGGCCGATATTGAACCACCGCCCCGATCCGCTTTGCGCGATCCATCAACGGCACCAGCCGCATCCCAACGCATGGTTACAGACTGGGGTGACATCGCGCGTTGGATATCGCTCGTCAGCCGCAATCCGGCATTCCTAGCCCGCAGCCTATCGCGGTCGTTGCTCAGGGCATCAAGGACCTGTTCGATCGGTTTCCGGCGCCGTGCCGAGGCTTTCGGATCGGGTCGCCTGAGCGCCGAACCGTCCCGGAGCGACCCTGTCTGGCCAGCAGGACCACTCCAGATCAACGTGGTTGCATCCTCGCCGAAGGGGGTCAGCGCTCCCGTCAAACGCAAGGCATCAATCTGAACGGCATCAAGGTACCCGACGACGGCCCGTCGCCTGTCGCGCTGGCGGAAGACAGCCCAGCGGTTGTTGTCCTCGACCGCCATGCCGCCCCTCTGCAGGGCGCGAATAAGGGGATCGGGCGCGCGACCGCTTCGCACCGCAGGCTCGCGGGCGCTCATGCGGCCTTTGCCGCATGCAGTGGCAGCAAGCCTTTCAAGCCCTGTTCGACCTGGTCAATCCACTCATCGAATTCCGGATCATCCCGGCGGTCTTCAATGGCATGGCAACCGTAAGCGACGGTGGAGCGGTCCCGGTTGAGGACACGGGCAATTCGAGACAGGCTCATTTCCAATCCCACATGGCAAAGATACATCGCCACGTGGCGCCCAAACGATACCGCCGGGCTACCGCGACCATAGGACAGGACATCGGCCGATCTCAATCCAAGGGCAAACGCGGCCACGCCAGCAGCCAGATGCACGCGATCCAAATCCGCATAAGTATCTTCTATACTCAACACCTACTCCATCACTGCGCGTTCTGAACAGTATCACACGCGAGAGGTTGTAGGATAATTATCCTAGAACGTGTGCAAATCGTTTAGGTTTGCTTGCAATTACGCCCGAACAACTGGGGGAAAACTTTTCAAGCTTCGGCAAAATCGCGATCCGGATTCCGCACGATCCACGCCTCTTGGGTAACATTTGTCTTGTCGGCGAGACGCCTGGTCAGGATTTCGACTGTCCAAGTCCCATTTTCTTCGCCAGCTTTGATCGCTGCCTGGCATAGGAGGGGGCGACCATTGGATAGTCGTAAGGCAGGTTCCATTTTTCCCGATACTCTTCGGGTGACAGGTCGTACTTCGACCGCAAGTGGCGCTTCAGGGATTTGAACTTCTTTCCGTCCTCAAGGCAGATCAGGTATTCGTCGGTTACAGACTTCTTCACCGAGACAGCCGGTTTCTTATCTTCGGTATCATCGCGGGGCTGGTTCAAGGATTCGAGTGTCTGATACACCATCTTGATGAGTTCAGGGAGCTCTCCGCTTTGTACAGGGTTATGCCCCACATACGCAGACACGATGTTCGCAGCCAGCTGTACTTTACACGTATCAGCACCACCTTCGATTTTGTCTTCCGACATTATTCGGTCCCAACTCAGCCCTGTTAGGAAAGGTCTTATGACAAAATAGCTAATTGAAAAGGGGGTAATGTCAGAGACTGCGACAAAGAAAACTGGCTATCCTTTGCGTCTCCCTGAGTGCGTTCCTTACAAGCTCTGAGATTCGGTCCCATAACGCTATGGAAGACTTTGCAGGTCATGTTATGCCCCTGCTCTATACACCCACGAGGCGCCTAGACGCACCTCGCTGAAAGCCGTCTCGCCTGTTTTGCACTCAAGCAAAGAAGGCCATGATAAGCACAATGCCAAGCAGGACGGCTGTCCAGACTGCCGCTGCGCCAGTCAGGGGCCCGCGTGAGAGCTCTCCACGCGGGCTGAATGCCTGCTCAATGCGAGTAAACGCAGCGCCAGCGACGGCCTCGGCAGCGCCCGACATCGCCGGTCCCGCTTTCTGCCAGACAGCGTTCGCCCAGGTCGCGAACCCAAAGCCGAGCTTTCGATAGAACCAGTCCGTGTCGAGAATGGTTCCAGCCCGTTCCGGCGGATAGAATCCAAAGCGCTTGAGCAGCATGAAAGCCAGGATCGCGAGCACCAAGAGCTGCATCTGGGTGAGGATGTGCTCCAGCGTGTAGGGTTGGTAGGGTTTGATGTCCTGCCCTGACAGGTAACAGACATCGGCCGCATTCGCCGTCGTGCACGGCAGCATGTTGTAGAGCCAGTGGTAGCCATATCCGCCGACCATAGGCAGGCCAATGAGGATGCAGATAGCGGCCGCCAAACCCATCGCCACAAGCATGTTGAAAGGTGCTTCCTCCACCCTTTTGCCGCTGTCGTGACCGAAGAAAGCGAAATACGGAATCTTGATTCCCGAATGCTCGAGCACGCCAGCCGAAGCAAACAGAAGCATCAACCACACCACGACCAGGCCCTCCTGGCCCACCGCACTCATGGTCATCGATTTCGCGACGAAACCGGAAAAAAGCGGGAAGGCGGAAATGGATGCTGCGCCGATCAGGCAGAAAAGCGTCGTCCATGGCATCGACCTGTAAAGGCCCCCAAGCTCGGTGGCCTTTGCCGTCCCCACCCGATAGAGCACCGCCCCCATGCTCATGAACAAGAGTGCCTTGTAGATAATGTGCGCGAACGCATGGGCCGCGGCCCCATTGAGCGCCAACGGCGTACCGATCCCTACCGCGCAGATCATGAAACCGACCTGGTTGTTGAGCGAATACGACAAAACCTTGCGCAGGTCGTTCTCGATCACCGCGAAGAAGACCGGGAAAACGGTCATCACCGCACCGATCCAGATCAGAATATCGAAACCCGGGAAAAGCCGCGCGAAGGCGTAAACGGCCAGCTTGGTCGTGAACGCCGACAGTACGACGGCGCCAACCACGGTCGCTTTCGGATAGGAGTCCTGCAACCAGTTGTGCAGGAACGGGAACGCCGCCTTGATCGCCAATGCCGCGAAGATGAGGCCAGCGCCGGCATCACCGAAACTCGAGAACGCCGCCAGTTCCAACGTGTTTTCCTTCTTGAACACGTAGGCGATACCATCGAGCAGCAGAACGCCCGAAAGGATCTGCACGCCCAGATATCGCATGGCCGCCTGGTACGACGCCTTCGTCCCCGCGCGAAGGATCAGGAACACGGATGTGACGGCAGTCAGTTCCCAGAATATGAACAAGGTCATCAGATCGCCGCAGAGCGTGGCAGCAATCGCTGATCCCGCATAGCTCGTCGCCATCCCGTCCTGCAGCCTGTCATCGGTATGAAGGGCGTAGATGGCATTCAGAACCGCAGCGATGAGGAACGCCAGGGCAAAAATGAAGGACAAACTGTCCATGCGATAGAGGATCAATTCGATGCCCAGCACGTCGAAGGTCTGCTTGTTGACCTCCAACTCGGCACAAGTGAGCATCAGGATACCGAGCAAGGGCGCTGCGATGGTCAAGACCTGGCGCACCCGCCTCATGGGGGTTGCCGCCACCAAGAGGCCGACTAAAATCATCATGATGCCGGGATTGAAATTTGTCAGGAACGCACTCAACGGCTCGCCCCCCCTTTATCGGGCAGCCGGGCTGGGTGCTCAACGTCTGCAGGCTGGGTGTCGTCCTCGCCGTAGTAGTCCTCATCCCGTCGCAACAGTTTGCCGAGCGGCCATCCTGAAAGGACTGCAAAGGCGAAAGCGCCAAAGCCCCAAAGTCCGTAGAAGCCGAGCCCATTGGCAAAGTCGGTATATTCGTGGCGATCCACAAAAAGGTCTGCCAGGACGAGGAAAACTGATAGGCCGATAACGCCGAAGAGCAGGATGCCAGGCGTCGCTTTCGCCTCAACCCAGCCAAAGAGAGCCTTCGCCGCGGGATGGTCTGGGCGTTCCGGCCCCTCCGAACCAGGGGTGCCTGGGGTTTGTGTCTCGCTCATCCGAGGCTCCCCGGCACCGTTGTTGTCAGGTTGTAGTCAGGCCGCTCCCCGGTGGAAGGCTCCAGGAACTTGGTAAGCGGGCCGACGGCGAAGAACAGGAGCAGACACAGGGTCGCTGTCACCACTGGCGCAAACACCGTGAAGAACGGGGCTCCCCCCGCTCGTTTGAACGGGACCGGATCGCCGCTGCCCGGCGGTGGCATCAGCGCGAGGATCGGAATCGGCAAGAGGTAAGCGACATTCAGCAGGGACGATACAATGAGCACCATGGGCACATAGTCGAGCCCGGCATCGGCGGCGCCTTGCATCAACTCGTATTTCGGCCAGTCACCAGCCAGTGGGGGGATTCCGATAATCGACAGCGCGCCGACAAAGAACGCGATGAACACCCACGGCATCCGACGTCCAAGACCCCGCATTTCCGAGATGTTTGTTGCGCCGGTCGCCACATAAATGGCGCCAGCGCACATGAAGAGCGTCATCTTGCCAACCGCGTGCGCTGAAATCTGGAGCGCCCCTCCCATGAAACCGGCAGGATCGGCCAACATGGCTCCGGTTGTGACATAGGCGAGTTGGGCCACGGTGGAGTAAGCCAGCCTGGCCTTGAGATTATCCTTTGTCATGGCAAGCAACGAGGCCACGATGATGGTGAAGCAGGCGACGGCGAGGATGAACTCACGCGACGGTGTTGCGTTAAGAATGTCTTCGCCGAATATGAAGATCGCCACCTTCAGCACCGTGAAAACGCCGGCTTTCACGACGGCAACGGCGTGCAAGAGCGCCGACACCGGCGTCGGTGCCACCATGGCGTTCGGAAGCCAGAAGTGGAACGGCATAAGGGCTGCCTTTCCGATACCGAAGGCGAAAAGGATCAGCAAAGCGCTGGACACCAGCGGCGTTAGCCCCTCGGCCTGCTGGAGAAGCCCACCCTCGACGAAATCCAGGTTGCCGCCGGTGAGCACCCAGGTCCAGACAACCGCGAGCAGGAAGAAGCCGATCGACGTCCCCATCAGCGTCATCAGGTATATGCGAGCGCCCCGCTGGGCATTGGCGTCACCCTTGTGCGCCACCAGAGGATAGGTCGAGATCGTCAGGACTTCGTAGAAAACGAACAAGGTGAAGAGATTACCGGCCATGGCGACGCCCATCGCGCCAAACAGTGCAATGGCGAAACAGACATAGAAGCGGGTCTGGTTCTTCTCGTTGTTCCCCCGCATGTACCCAATCGAGTAGAGCGAGTTCACAATCCACAGCCCGCTCGCCACGATCGCGAACAGCACGCCCAACGGCTCAAGACTGAAGCTGAACGACAACCCCGCAACCGACTCGCCGAACGAGAAGCTTGGCCGGTCGCCATCGGACACTTGTGCGGCCAAGGCCAGTACGCAGAGGAACAAGGCGGCGGCACCCGTCAGGGTCACGCCCTCCCGAATGTTCGGCACAGCACTGGTAACGGCGATACCGGCCGCCGTTAGCAAAGGGATCGCGAGGACCAGGAGGATGAGCGTTTCAGCAGCCATCAGGGGGCCCCTCCACCGAGAACCGCCATCGCCGCGTTCTGGGACAGGCCGTAGGGCACGCTGCCATCAACGCCAATCCAGAGATTGGCGAGCGCAAGCACCCACAATGGCCCCAACAACAAAAGTGGCGCTTCTCCCCGTATCTTTCGTGGATTGTCTGGGGCCTTGAAAAAGACGGCCTCAAGGATGCGGCCCATGTAGATAACAGCCAGCACGCTGGAGAAAACGATGAGCGCGGCCGCCCACCACAACCCTGCGTCGTAGCTGGCAGCAATGAGTTGCACCTTCGATTGGAAGCCAGCCGTCAACGGCACGCCGATCAGCGAGAAGCCGCATATGGCAAACGCTGTCATGGTCCAGGGAGCAGACCTCCCGAGGCCTGCAAAATCCTTCAACGTCGCCCCCTGATAGGTCAGTACGACCGCCGCCACGGCCATGAAGAGGCCTCCCTTCATCAGGGCATGGTTGAAGAGGTGGAACAGGCCAGCGCTCAAGCCGGCAACGGTGCCCATGGAAATGCCAAGCAGCATGTAGCCAACCTGGGCCACCGAAGAGTAAGCCAGCGTCCGGTTCACATCGGTCTGGAACACCGCCTGGAACGAACACACCACCATGGCAGCCACGCCTAGCGGCATGAGCAGGTAGCCAAACGCCAGCGCTTCGAAACTGAAGTCTGGCTGGAACACGGTGAACAGGTACCGCACCAGGGCGTAGAGCGCCACTTTGGTGGCGGTCGCCGACAGGAAGACCGTCACGAAGCTCGGAGCGTAGGTGTAGGCGTTGGGTAGCCACTGGTGAAGCGGATACATCGCGGCCTTGAGACCCAGCCCCACGATGATAAACGCGAAACCCGCCTGAACGGTCCGGCTATCGGCGAGATCCGGCATCTGTTCGGCGAGGTCTGCCATGTTCAGCGTGCCAGTGGCGGCATAGAGGAAGCCCACACCGATGACGTAGAACGTCGCGCCAATCGTCCCCATCACGAGGTATTGGAAAGCCGCCGGGAGCGCTCGCCGGTCGCGGCTGGCGCCAAGGGCCACCAGGACATACGTCGAGATCGACGAGATTTCGAGGAACACGAAAAGGTTGAAGGCATCGCCCGTGATAGCGACGCCGCAAAGGCCCGTGAAACAAACGAGGTATGCCGAGTAGAAGAACGGATGCTTCTCGTGGCGAATTTCGGCCATGATTGTGGGGCGAGAAAAAACCGCCGCCAGGAACCCGATCCCTGTGACGATCAGCAGGATGAGGATGTTGAGCGCATCGACCCTGAACTCGATGCCGAATGGCGGCTGCCAGCCGCCCAGCGCATAGGAGACCACACCGCCAGGTGTGGATTGGACGTCACCCAGCAGGATAAGGGCAAACACAAACGACGCCAGGGTCGCCACGATAGCAATGAGCCAGGCGATACGGCCACTGGGTACAAACACCAGAAATGGCGCAGCCAGCATCGGCACCACAACCAAAAGCGGCGCAGCATGCGCGAGCGCCCAGGCTGGCGCGAGGTCCAAAAGGGTGTCGATCACGCGGGGGCCCCTGCCTCTGTCTGTCCGCCATCGGTTCGCGGTCCAGGCATTCCGTCGCCATCGGCATCTTCCATCTCTTCGGCCGTGGCAACGATGATATCCATCTCCCGGACCTCATCGGCTTCGATCGTACCGTAGGCCTCCCGAATGCGCACGATGATCGCCAGCCCAACGGACAAGGTCGCGACCCCGACCACAATAGCCGTGAGGATCAGCACGTGGGGCAGTGGGTTGGAGTAAACCTCCTCGACGCCGGAATAGGCTGGGTAGACGTCCGCGCCGGCAATCGGCACGGCATCGTTGGCCGTTTCAAGCGCGGCCGGCTCGACATCACCGGCAGAGGGATCGCTGCTTGCCGGGCCTTGCTCGCCGGGGCCCTGACTAGGGTCGAGCACCGGAGCAACCCCACCTGCCGGGCCGCTTTGACCATCGTCCCCATACGTCTTGGGATAGTCCTTGCCATAAAGGATCGGTGCTGTTCCGCCAGCGACCTTGCTAAGGGTAATATAGAACAAGAAAACCGAGGTCTGGAAGACCGACAAGCCCACCATGCGCTTTATGAAGTTCGTGGCCGCAAAAACGATGTATAGCCCGGTCATCATCAGCGCGATGATCAGCCAATATCCACCTTTATCGAGGATGACTTCAAGCACTGCTACCAGTCCTCATCGTCGATTTCGGCTGCCCGGCCGGCGAACGCGTAGAAGATCGTCAGCATTGACCCAGCCACACCAAACAACACGCCCAATTCGATCAGGATAATTCCCGTATGTTGGGCAGCCAGACCGCCTTCCGGGACCTCGAACAGGGCGTTGTATTCCAGGTACTGGCCACCGCCGAACAAGGCCCACACCCCGACGCCCGCGTAGAGGATGACACCGGAGGCTGCCAAACGGCTCGCAAACGCGGGAGGAACGAACTTCAGTGCGGACGTAACGCCGAAAATCAGCGCGTACAGGATGATGGCGACGGCGAAGATGACCCCAGCCTGAAAGCCCCCGCCCGGCGAATACTCACCGTGAAAATGCACATAAAATGCATAGATGACGATCATCGGGATCAGGAGCTTTGCGACGACGCGGAGGATGACGTGATGGTCTGGATTCACGATTGATCTCCCCGGTCCCTGTCTTGTCGCATCATCGCTGCAAGGGAACGTTCGCCAAAGCCCAGGAGCAGCGCAACCGAAAGCCCCGCAGTGAAGACCACCAGCACTTCGCCGAGCGTATCGAACCCCCGATAGGACGCCAGAATTGAGGTTACCACGTTCGGAAAGCCCATCTCAGGATAGTGTCGATCGAGAAACCCTGCTCCAACCCCGGTGTTGGCGGGCGAAAGCGGATCGCCGAAGGCCGGCAGGTCGATCGTGGCATAAAGAAGCGCAGCGCCGGTGATCAACACGGCGACAAACGGGGCAAGGCGCGCGAACGCCTGTTCAGGCTTGGCCGTGCGTGAGGTGAGCAACATGGCTCCGAGCATGAGCGTGGTCGAAATACCGGCCCCGACGGCCGCCTCGGTAAAGGCGACATCCACCGCATCGGCCGCGACAAACCAAACTGCAGACACTAGTGAATACAGCCCCGAAAGCATGACGATCGCGAACAAGCTGCGCAAGCGAGCGATCGCGATTCCGAGGACGAGCAGAATGAGCAACAAGGCGAGGCCGATAATGGCCTCCCAAAGGTCGCCGCGTTCTATGATGATCATGATTGGGGTCTCCCCCCCTGATCCTCAGCCAAGGCATGGGCGGGATCAATGTCCGCGGTCTGCCGCGTCCATGGCTGGAGCCCGGCCATATGGGCCGCGTTGCCGACCGCATGGGCCGCCGTCGGCCCGGTCAGGAACAGGAATACCCAGATCATCACCAGCTTGGCAAAGACCAGCCAGCTCGGCGCTAGGAACGCCATGCCAAGCAGGATCGCGGTGGCCGCCGACGTGTCGGTGACACTTGCTGCGTGGAGCCGGGTATAGAAATCGGGAAACCGCAGGACACCCGCAGTACCAATCAGCGCCAGCACGGTACCGAGCACGCATAACGCAATGCCCAGAACGGGTTTCACGAGCGTCCACAATCCCACGAGATCAGCCAAAAAACCGCTCATCCGGGTGTCTCATCATCAAAGTCATGGACAGGGTTCGGGGTCGGCAAGGTGAGCGAGACCTGAAACGACCGGTATCGAAAGAACTTCAGGATCGCGATCGTCGAAACGAAGTTTATCAACGCGTAAAGTAGTGCGATATCAAGCCAGTCGGGGCGACCCATCACAAACCCCAGAAGCCCGAGCAAGAGAACGGTTTTCGTCCCGAACGAGTTAACCGCGAGGACCCGGTCGTAAAGCGTTGGCCCCATCAGCCCCCGCAAAAGCATCAAGGCCATGGCTATGGTCATACCGACCGCGCATGCTGCCAGCCACCCACTCACAATACCACCTCGGTATCGGCCTCAACACCATCCTCTGGGCGCTGTCCATCAACGGCGAAGGCCGACCGGCGATCTATTTCGTCAAAGGCGTCCGGTCCCGCGCCGGACTCGTAAAGCGCGTGGACCAACATCCTGTCGCCCTCAACCGCCAGGGTCACCGTTCCGGGGGTGAGCGTGATCGAGTTGGCGAACGTCGTCTTGGCGAGATCCGACCGACACGTTGTGCGGACTTTCACCAGGGCTGGGTCAATATCGAGATTGGCACGCAGGCATGCGCGGATCACCACGATATTCGCCTTAATGATTTCCTTGAGCAGCCACACCCAGTAGGCGAGGAAGACTGGCAACCGGATGTAGGGAGAGCTTTCCTTGTCGACGACATCAAGACGCGCCGACAGGAACAGCGTGACGACAATGGATGCTGCGCCCATCGCCAGGATAATGGGCTTGAACAAGCCTGACATGGTCACCCAAAAGACGACCAACGCAACAAAAAGTCCGACAAAGTAACCCACTTGGGCAACGTCTCCAGCAGCACAGGCCCCGACCTAGAGGCGCAGACCTAGAGCCCCTGCTACGATTTGGCCAGACCTGCCGTGCGGATTTTTGGACACTGCTTCAACGAGCAACACGCTGTCCTGTTTTGCACCACGCCGCCGCCTGCATAAGTGGCGATACGGAATTTTGTCAGATCACGCCCGGCTTGGTCGCTTATGTCGACATGCCGGCGTGCCCGGCCTCAGGCTGCGCTGGCATCCTCAGCACGTTGGCAGAGGATCGCTTCGATCTCGGCCTCAGACCCTGCACCGCGCAGGCGCTCACGGAGGGCTGGCTGCCGAAAGGCCCGGCTTACCTGAGCCAGGGCCCGCAAATGGTCGGCACCGGCATCAAGCGGCGCCAAAAGCATGAAAACTAGGTCGCACGGCCGTTCATCTACTGCATCAAAATCTACAGGTGTGCCGAGACGCACAAATGCGCCAACCGGTGCTTCGATCCCGTGCACGCGGGCGTGGGGGATTGCGACCCCGTCGCCGACACCCGTGGACCCCAAATGCTCTCGCTCCATGACGGCATCGATCACTTCCCGAGCATCGACGCTCAGCTTTTCAGCCAGCGCTTCGGCCAGGGCGACAATTACCTGTTTTCGGCCGGCGGCATCGATTCCAGCCAGAACTGTGCCGGTGGACAGGAGAGTTGATAGATCAATGGCCATGGGTATTCCTCGGGCTAAGGCGCCCCTAAGCTACAAGTCTTGTGCCGAACCGGCCCCCGGCTTACCCGGCCGGCAGCGCCGGGTCCAACCAGCCAATGTTTCCGTCTGGTCGGCGGTAGACCATATTAAGGCCATTATGCCTAGCGTTGCGGAACATAAGGGCAGGCGATTCCCCCAATTCCAGCTGCATAACCGCTTCAGAGACCGACATCGTCCTGATCTGGGCACTGTCTTCTGCAACCGTCACCGGGTTATCGCCATGGGTTCCTTCCTGGACGTCGTCTTCCAGCGCGTCCGCCGATTCGCCTTGTGCGGGAATGACGAATGCTGTCGCCGGTTCACTTGGAAGCGGCGATCGCCCTTCCCGGTGATGGTCCTTCAAGCGGCGCTTGTACCTGCGAACCCTTTTCTCGATCTTCGCGAGCGCCGTCTCCAGCGCATCATAGGGATCCGTCGCCTGGCCCACTGACTGCAGGATAATTCCCGATGGCAGGTGCACGTTGACATCAACTTCATTGAGATGGGCTACGCGGGTGACCGTAACGTGCGCATCGCCGGGTCTCTCGAAATACTTCCGAACCGCGGCCTCCAAGCCATCTGCGATGCGGGTCTGGAGGGCTTCGCCCAGTTCCATGTTCTTTCCGGCGATTTTGATTTCCAACGCTCGTCTCCGTCGGTTGTTGATCCTGGTCAGCCGCCCCCGACGTCAAAGATGGGGGCCGAACTCCGGTCACGTAAGGGACGCAACGCAGGGGCCCTGTCGGACGCGAGGATGGAGCCTGGCGCCCTAGGCGCTTTCCTTGAGCATCCGCCGACGCTGGACCGATGACGGGATGCCAAGGCTTTCACGGTACTTCGCAACCGTTCTCCGCGCAATGTCGATGCCGAACCCTGTGAGGATCTCAACGATCTGGTCGTCGGACAGCACTTGCCCGGCCTGCTCTTCAGCGATGAGTCCCTTAATCCGGTGACGGACCGCTTCGGCCGAATGGGCCTCACCACCGCCGGTTGACGGGATTGCGGCGGAGAAGAAGTATTTGAGCTCGAAGAGCCCTCGAGGAGTGCCCATATACTTGTTCGAAGTCACGCGGCTGACCGTGGATTCGTGCATGCCGATCGCATCTGCCACCTGTCTGAGGTTGAGTGGGCGCAAATGGGCTACCCCGTGCGCAAAGAAAGCGTCCTGCTGGCGAACGATCTCGCTGGCGACCTTGAGAATTGTCCGCGCACGCTGGTCGAGCGATTTGATTAGCCAGGTCGCATTTGCAGCGCATTCGGTGATGAATTCCTTGTCGCTGTCACCCATGGCAATCGCCGAGACTTCGGAGTAGTAGGCCCTGTCCATAAGGACCCGCGGTAATGTATCGGCGTTGAGCTCCACCGAGAACATGCCATTCGGGAGTTCTTTGATGAAAACATCAGGCACGACTGCCACGGCGGTGTCCGATGCAAATCCAGCGCCCGGGCGTGGGGTGAGACTCTTCACCTCCTCAACCATCTCCATGAGGTCTGCCTTATCGACGCCGCACAGATCCAACAGGGCTTTCATGTCGCGCTTGGCGAGGAGGTCGAGATTGTCGAGCAGCGTCTGTATCGCAGGATCGAGCCTGTTGCGTTCAGCGAGCTGCAGGGCAAGGCACTCTGGAATGGACCGAGCCATGACGCCGGTTGGGTCAAATCCCTGGCAGGTCTTCAACACGCGTTCGACAGTCGTCTCCGTCGTCCCAAGAACGTTCGCGATCTCACTGAGGTCGGCACGGCAATAGCCAGCATCGTCGGTTTCATCGATCAGGCGGGCGGCGATGAACTGTTCGGCCGGCGCGAGGCCGGCAAGGCTCAGCTGTTTATGCAGGTGATCGGACAGGCTGATCTCGTTCGTCAGCGATGCCTCGAAATCGAAATCGGAGCCCACGGACTTGCCGTCCCGCGCATTTGACCAGTCGGTCTCGGCCGATGGTCCCGATGCAGCCGGCGTGGGCAGATCCGACCCTGTGCCAGCCTCGAAGACATCTTCCTTCGGCGCATCCAGCGCTTCGCGGGCCTCGTTAAGTCCGCTGGTATCGTCGAGCTTCAAACCGTCCGCACTGACCGGAGCGTCACCGTCAAGGCCACCATCGCTATCGCCGCCATTTTCGGCGTCACCCGCCTGGAGCAGTGGATTTCGCTCGATCTCGGCCTCGACGAATTCCGCGAGTTCCATATTCGATAGTTGCAACAGCTTGATCGCTTGCTGCAATTGCGGCGTCATCACCAGGGACTGCCCCTGGCGCATGTCGAGACGCTGGTGGATTGCCATGACCGGTCTCCTACGCAGCAAACCGGTCGCCGAGATAGACCCGGCGAACGTCTTCGTTTTGGAGAACCTGCTCCGGCGCACCGTCAAACAGGACAGAGCCGTCATACATGACATAGGCGCGGTCGACGATATCGAGAGTTTCACGGACCTGGTGATCGGTGATCAGAACGCCCAGCCCGCGCTTCTTCAGATAGCCCACCAGATCGGAGATATCGGATACAGCCAGGGGGTCGATCCCGGTGAATGGCTCATCAAGCAGCATGAAGCTCGGCCGCGATGCCAGCGCCCGGGCGATCTCGACCCGCCGACGCTCCCCGCCCGAAAGCGAAGTCGAGGACTGGTGAGCCAAATGGGTGATGTGTAGCTCTGCCAGCAACGCATCCACCTGGTCTGTTCTCGCCTTGCGGTTCTTCTCGAAGAGCTCGACAACGGCCATCACATTGTCGAAAACGCTCATGCCGCGGAAAATCGACGCCTCCTGGGGCAGGTACCCCATGCCAAGCCGGGCACGCTGATACATCGGCAGGGCAGTGACATCCGCACCGTCGATCGAAATCACGCCGCTATCGGCGCCGATCAGGCCCATGATCATGTAGAAGCAGGTTGTCTTTCCCGCACCGTTAGGGCCCAGCAGGCCAACCACTTCTCCACGCTGGAGCGACAGCGAAACGTCGTGCACGACCTGGCGCTTGCCAAAGCTCTTGGCAAGATTCTCCACGAAAAGGCCCTGGTCGGCATCACGCATCACTTACTCCCAACGCTGGCAGTTGTCTGCCTTGACCGCGTTCATACCCCGCACCTTTTAAAATGCCCTTATCACTGGTGCAGGTATTTGTGCCTCGTCACATCGGCCCCGAAGCGCGCTCACCCTCACCCCCCAGCCGCCAGACCATCATTTCCACAGTCGGACGGGGCATCTTCCTCACCGGGAACAATGACCATCTGCACCCGGCCATCGGCTCCTCCGTCCAGGGTTGTCCGCCCAGCTGTAACTTCAATCGTCAGCCGTTCGCCACGGGCAACATCCTCGCACCTTATCAGCACGACATTGTTTTCCAGGGTGATCGTGTCGGTCTCCGCATCATAATTGCCCTGGTCACCGCGGGCTTTCAGGTCGGGGGTGATATAGAAGACCTCTCCATCCGCAACCATTCGGTCTATCGCCCCGAACCCGGCGCCCGGGCCGCCTGTGGGGCCCGATTGGCTGCCGGAATAGTAGAGTGTGACCTCATCGGCACGCAGCCGCGCTTGCCCCTGAACGATATCGACATTGCCGACCACATCGACACGGCGCTCACGCTCGAACACCGATGAGCGGTCCGCGTTGACCCGGATCGGGCCGCCTTGCGACGATATCTGCGCGACCGCGACACCGGGAAGGATAGCGACCGCAATTGAGAGCGCCACGCGGGCAACGAACAGACTTCTAGCCATTCTGGTCTTCCTGAGGTTGGGTGGCCTGGCCGGTGGCCTGACCATCAACGGTTGGATCGTCCACCTCTGCAGGTGGGGGCGGATCGTCGGGGTAAAAGGTCATTTCAACATTCCCGAGGAAGTTCATGACCGCGCCATCATCGGTTATGCGATAGGTATCGGAACGGATGTCTCCGAGCGGACCAACGCCGCGGAGCGGATCGACACCCTCCACCAACCCATCATTCACGTAGAAACGCGCACTGGTTGATGTGAACGTGTATCCGGACGCGTCGGCGACCTGCACATCCCGGAACAGGTCAAGCGTCACAGCGTTCAGGTCATAGGTTCCCTCCGGCGCTGTCACGTTCGTGCCCGCTTCATCGATCATCCTTGGATTGGCAAGATCGACCACGCCCTCCTGTCCGCGCCGTCTCTGGGCGCTGTCGGCTGTGATCACATAGGCCTTTCCGGCCGAATCCCTGCCGGTGAAGCGCGGATTGATCATGGTCACGATTTCATTCGACCGGAATGATCGACGACCGTCGCCGCCCTGGAATGCACTCTGAATAAGGTATCCTGCCAACAGCCCAATGGACGCGGCGGCGCCATAGGTGAATACCATGCGCATGATCCGCACCACGTCAGAGCGCTTCCGGGCCTGGTCCAGCGTCAGTTGCCGGCGCGGTGCCCAAAGGAACCCGTCGCTGGGTGGGGTGCCATCACCGGGCGAACCAGCCAAGGGGTCCTGCGCCTTTGGCGCTGTCGCAGAAGGGGTCAGGATCATGGGACGAACAGGTACAGGTAACGCATGCAGAGTCCTACCCCGACCCCTGCATACGAGAAAGCGGCGATTTCGTGGAGCCCGATGTTTCCGCGGCCTCTTCTTTTTCGGACTGCCGAATGGCGGCTGTCACAGCCGTCACACCTTTGTGACGCGCAATCGCCATGCTAGCGCTTGGGCAAGCGAGGATTGAACCATGGATGCATTGCGCCGTATCGCGAGCTGGCTTCTGGCCTTTTTCATCGTCTTCATATTGGTGCAAGCCGCAATCCACCCCCTGCCGAACCCGCCGATCGGTCAGGTGAAACTGTTTGACTTGCCGGGCGAAAACATTGTGTTCGCAACGCTTGCGGAAAAATCCGGCATAGACCTGTTCGAGCCGCTCCTCAGGGTCGCCACCGCCATTGCGGAACTGGTGGCTGCTTTCTTCGTTCTGCTGCCATGGACGCGGCGGTTCGGCGCGAGCTTGGCTGCAGTGATCATGGCAGGGGCTGTTGGCCTGCACCTGTCGCCATGGCTTGGGCGGGAGATCCCAGTCTCCCTGGAGCCAGGCGCCGCGACCGATGGCGGGCAGCTCTTCATGTTGGCGATCGCCATGCTGGTCGTCAGCCTTCTGCTGCTGTTTGTTCATCCTCGGCCTAAGCACAGGCTGAAATTCTGACCGGCGTCCACCGGCTATTAACCGCTCCCCCATAATCGGTTTCCCATGGAATTGGTTCTGGAAACCCCTGCCCCGGCTGCGGCTGCGGGATCTCGACAAACACTGCTCAGGCGCCTGATCGACGTCGTGGCGATGCCATCTTCGACGATTGCGCCCCAGGAGCGGTCTGTGGCCGGCGATATTCTTCTGGAGATGCTGTTTGCTTCTTCGAACGAGGAACGCATGCTGGCGGCACGCCGACTTGCCGAGAAATCCGAAGCGCCGACCCAGGCTGCTTCGTTATCTGGCTTGCTGCGACATTGAGGTCGCCCGACCGGTGCTCGAGGAAAATGTGGGGCTTGACGACGGCGCGCTGTTGAAAGCCATCAAGACCGGAACGATCGAGCACCGCAGGCTCATCGCAAGCCGGAAGCAGGTCCACCAATTGGTGGCGGCCGCGCTTGTTGACCAGGCCGATTTTCCGGTTGTTCAGACAGTCTTGAAGAACAGGGGCGCCAGCCTTGCCGACGATACGCTGGATGATGTGCTTGCGCTGAGCCAATCACACAATTCACTTTGCAAACTGCTCCTCGATCGGCCCGAACTCACGCCCGCACACGCCTTGGCCATGTTCTGGTGGTCTGACACGGAGACCCGGGAGCAGATCCTGCGACGACACGCCGCCGACAGGGTGGAGCTGATCCAGCGCTGCGGCGATGTTTTTGCGATTGCAGCAGAGGAAGGGTGGTCTGATCCCGTCAGCCGGAAGACCCTTCAACTGATCGAGCGCCGCCAACGCAATCGGGCCGCCATTGATCGTAGCCCGTTCAGCGGACTTGAGCACGCGATCGACGTTGCCCTCGAGCGAGGTATAGGTCCAGAAACGGCCCAGGAGATCGGCTACCTGGCTGGCGTCAAGCCGGTCACGATTGCGAAAATCCTGTCCGATGAGGGCGGCGAAGGCATCGCCATCGTATGCAAGGCAACGGGGTTGAAACGGGAGAGCCTTGCCAAACTCTTCGCTGCAACGGGCCGCCCCCAGACAGACCCATTTGGGGTTCCCCACCCCATTTGGGCGCAGGTGAAGGAAATCTACGAGATCATGACCGTTGCCAAGGCGCAGACGACCCTGCGGTATTGGAACTGGTCCCTGTCGAGCACGTTCTCGCCGAAACTCGGCCTGCTGAAGGATGAAGCCAACAACGGCTCAACCGACCATTCGATTGCCCAACGCACGGCGCAGCTGGTCTTCAACCGCTAGGGGGCCAGGGCCCGCAGGCCTAGCGTGCGGCATGCGCCTGCTAGGCGAGACAGCCAATCGCGTCTAGGACTTTGGGATGAGCAAGTCCCTGCCTCCAGATGACGACGTGGCAAGCGCCGACAGTGAAGCAGGCATGGACGACGAGGCCGTGAAATCCGTCAACAGCCCTGTTTCCGGCATGGAAAGCGCGATGTCTGCCGGCGCAATCGCAGGCGCCATGGCAGACCGGTCGAGCGCCACTGCGCAAACGAGCGCGCTCGCGAAACGCGTGCAGCGCGGCGTTCACCGGGAACTTCCGGCCTACCTGATGATCCAGATCAGCTGGTTCATGGCGTTCGGCCTTCAGATGGTGCTGTTTCCCTACCTCATCACGAGCCCGCTGCATCTCAACAGGGATGGCCTGGAGCTTGGCCTCGCCAACATGGCCCTGTCCGCACCATCGGTCGTGTTCCTGCTGCTTGGCGGCGTGATCGCCGAACGGGCCGACGGCAAACGCCTGCTGATGCTTCTCCATGCGATGGCCGCAGTCCCTGCCATCGGTCTTGCCGCCGCTCTGGCGTCGGGGTCGCTCACCTACCCCCTGATGATCCTTTACGGCATTACGATTGGAACGGTTGGCGCATTCATGATGCCGGCCCGCGATGCCATCGTGAACGAAGTCGTCGAGCGCCGGATGCGCGTTGGTTCCGGCGTTACCCTGCAGCTTGGGGTGACCCTTGCGACCATGGCCCAGTTCGTCGCCCAGATCATTGGCCTGACCCTGGGCGGCTATGCTGACAAAATGACAACAATGCCGAGTTGGCTCGGCGGGTTTGGTATCGGTCCGATTTCATCGGAAAGGCTGCTCCTCGTACAGGGTGTGGCGCTTGTCTGCGGCGCCATTTTCGCGCTGTTTCTCGGCCGTGGGCGGAAGGTGCGAACCGGCCGCTCCGGTCTCGGTGCAGCCTATGGCGACATCAAGGAGGGGATCCGTGCCGTTCGTGCCGATGCTCGCCTCTGGGCCATGTCCACACTCATGTTTGGCGTCGGAATCTTCGTGATCGGCTCGTTCCTCGTGGTCCTTCCGATCGTCAACAGGGACCTTTACGGCCTGGACAGCGACGGCATCCGCGACATGTTCGTGACCTTCTGGATGGGCGCCTTTGTCTCGTCGGTCCTGCTGTCGGTCTTCAAGCGGATAAAGCGCCAGGGCCGGCTACTGCTTACCGCCCAGGCCATCGGATCGCTTGTCATTCTGGTGATGCTCGCCAAACCGCCCCATTGGGTTTTCCTCGTGATCGTTTTCGTCTGGGGCCTGGCAGCGGGCGTCTCGATCGCCATGAGCCGTTCCATCGTGCAGGATGCCGCACCAAAGGACCAGCTTGCCCGCGTACTGTCGATCTATCAGCTAGGCTTCATGGCCGGTGCCCCGTTCGGCGCCGCGATCATGGGGGCCCTGACCGATCTATTCCCGGGCGATCCCCAGCGCGTCGCCATCGTTCCGGCCGCCGGCATGATGGCCATGATCATGTGGATGATCATTCGGACGCCGATCTGGAATATGAAACATCCTGATTTCGACTAACGCGGGTTCGGAGCAAAGGCCTCCGTTTGGTTCCCGCTGACGTCATGTCCCACTCATCCTGTCCCGTTCAAACAGCACGGTTGCTGTACCGACCGCAAGCGCAGCACCAACACATTGTCCAAAGACAAATCCCGGGATATCGGCCGGCTGTACGCCAGCGAACGTGTTACTCAGCGCCCGCGCCACGGTGATTGCTGGATTGGCAAAACTCGTGCTGGCAGTCCACCAGTAACCCGCCGTGATGACCAGCGCCACGGCTGCGGGGACCGCCTCGGGGCGCCCGCGCAAGGTTCCCAGAATCGCAAACACAAGGGCGAACGTAGCGGCTCCTTCGGATACGACCTTGGCGATGCCAGACCGGTCGGTGTTGGCAATTTGCATGACAGGCAGTTCGAACATGACATGCGCCAGCCAGGCACCCATGACGCAACCGGCGATCTGGACGGCCACAAAGGCAAGCGCAAAGCCTGGACCGATTTCGCGCCGAAGAACGAATGCAAGCGTCACCGCCGGATTGAAGTGGGCGCCCGAGACCGGTCCCAACGTGGTCACCAGGACAAAAAGGATGGCTCCCGTTGCCGCCGTGTTTCCAAGAAGTGCCACTGCGTCATTCCCGTCGGCCAGCCCACTGGCCAGGATACCTGAACCGATAACGGTCGCCGTGAGCATCAATGATCCAAGCCACTCCGCGAACAGCTTCCGAACAACCATGTCAGCCCCCCTTCATCGATCGAACCCCGTCGCCGTACGGCTGTGTTTCAGCGGGGTCAACACGAACGAAAAACCAACCCTTCGCAAGGCGCAGGGAGCGCGCTATGTGAAAAGCCATGTCGAAGTCTCCAGAAGAAACCGCACACGACCTTTTCCGCCAGTCGCTTCAGGTCACAGCCAAGGCCATGTCGGCGGAGCGCGATGTAGAGGTGACCTTTGCATCCGACGGCCCGCGCAGCGCAACCGGTCGGTTGGTGCTGGCGCCACCGCCAAGGGAACTGTCGCCAGTCCTGGCTGCCCGGGCGCGCGGGGAAGCCGACGCGGTCGCCCTGCGACTGGCCCACCATGACGTCGATGCCCATGCCTCGTTCCGGCCCCAGGGCGAGTTGCCCCGCGACGTCTACGAAGCCGCCGAAACCGCGCGAATAGAAAGCCTTGGCGCCCGGGCAATGACAGGCACGGCTGACAATCTGGATGCCGCGCTCGTGGCACGGTGCGAGCGAGACGGGCTGACCCGCATGGACGACCGGCAGGACGCTCCGCTTGCGGCCGCGGTCGAGTTTCTCCTGCGGGAGAAGCTGACGGGCCGGCCACTACCTGCAGAAGCCGAAGGTATTGCCGCCCTTTGGCGCGACGAGGTCACCGAGAAAGCCGGGGGGGCGATCGAAAAACTGGTCGATCAGCTGAATGACCAGCCCGCCTTCGCTCGCACGGTCAAGGAGATGATCCGGGACCTCACCACCGGAGACAGTCATCCCGATGAAGGGGAAGACGACCAGGACGAAAGCGCCAATGAGGACGAAAGCCAGGCGCCCGATGGCAATGACGGCCAGGACAATGAGATGCCCGATGACCCCATGGGCTCCACCATGGAAGAGCTGGAAGCGGGTGAGAGCGAAGACATGGACGGGGAAGAGACCAACGTCTCGGTCGACGCAGAAGCCGACATGGACGCCGAGGACAGTCCAGACGACGCTGACGATGGGTCCAAACCGCTTCGCCCGAACTACCGGGATGGTGATGACCGCGACGACTTCGTCTACCGCGCCTTCTCGAACCAGAATGATGAAACGGCCCACGCGCCAGACCTGTGCGACGCTGAAGAACTTGCGCGTCTGCGCGCCTACCTCGATCACCAGCTACAGGGTCTTCAGGGCGCAGTGTCCAAGCTGGCAAACAAGCTTCAGCGCCGACTGATGGCACAGCAAAACCGGTCCTGGTCCTTCGACCTGGAAGAAGGCGTGCTCGATACCGCCCGGCTCACCCGGGTTGTCATCGACCCCACCGCACCGCTGTCGTTCAAGCAGGAGGATGAAAGCAAGTTCCGCGATACCGTCGTGACGTTGTTGCTCGACAATTCGGGATCCATGCGCGGCAGGCCAATCATGGTGGCAGCCCTCTGCGCCGACATCCTTGCAAGGACGCTTGAGCGGTGCGGCGTGAAGGTCGAAATTCTCGGCTTCACCACAAAGGCGTGGAAGGGCGGACAGGCCCGCGAGGAGTGGGTGAAGGCCGGCAAGCCCGGCAATCCCGGACGGCTCAATGACCTTCGACATATCGTTTACAAGTCGGCGGATGCGCCCTGGCGCCGCGCACGCCGCAATCTCGGACTGATGATGCGCGAGGGACTCCTCAAGGAGAATATCGACGGCGAAGCGATTCTCTGGGCCCATGAACGCCTGCTGGGCCGGCCCGAGCAGCGCAAGATCCTGATGGTCATATCAGATGGGGCACCCGTTGATGACAGCACATTGAGCGTCAATGTCGGCAACTACCTCGAACGACACCTGCGCCAGGTGATCGCCGAGATCGAAGGCCGCAGCCCAGTCGAACTCATAGCGATCGGCATCGGTCATGATGTGACCCGCTACTACAAGCGCGCGGTGACCATTGTTGACGCAGAACAGCTGGGCGGTGTCATGACCGAACAACTGGCCGGCCTGTTTGATCCGGAAGGTCTCCATCCCGAAGCCATGGCTGTTCCGCCGCTGACCCAGCGCACAATGCGTTCGCCGGCGCCAAGTGCTGGATCAAGCGCGGTGTCTGGGGCATCGGCGGGTGCACCGAGCTACGGCCGCGGCAAGGTTGATCTCGGTCGGGGGGTGAGGAAAACGACGCTGCAGCCGGTCAAGGGGCCGCGCGGGTAGACGCTTGTGCATGCCCGGCCTCGACGGCCGGTTCCATCAAAGCTGGACGCGGTCTACGCGAAAAACAGGTTCTTGATCACCAGGTAGCCGACCGCCGCAGCCGACACCCAGAAGAACACCACAATCAATGCAGACGCCACGGCGCCGGTGATCTTGATCAACCAGTTCTCGAAAGACCGCGCCTCGGCGGAGGCCGGGGTATCGGCAGCCTTCGCAGCGCGTTGGCGCAGGATCAGATAGGCTGCGAACCCAAGCATGATATTGATGGCGAGGGTCACGCGAACCGCCCAGGGCCAGTAGCGTGCAATGCGATCCTGGGTCAGTGGCGGCAGCACTTCCCAATAAAGATACCCCATTTCTGTGGGGTTGTAGAATGCCCACTCAATGAGGTTTCCCAGCGCCCAGAAGATCGGCCCCGAAAAGAAGACGATCGCAACGACAGCAATATGCCCGGGCTTGTACGTCCGTTCTTGCCGTGGCGGCGGTGTGTCGAAGGTCGTGTCGTAATGACGGTCCATGCCGTGGCCTCCCAATGTAACCGGCAGTCGCCTGTCGCCAACGCGGCGCCTACCAGTTGTTTGGGCTAGCTGCGATTAGATTCGGGACGCCGATCCTAGCCCGTTTTTATCGTCAATTTTCTGCAAACGATCACTCCAATATGGTTAAAGTATGTCAGCTATGCATCTCTGCGCAATGGGCTTTTCTGCCAGCATGGGCGAAAGTTCATCTCTTTGCACAGACGAATCGGCGATCTTCCACAGACCCTGAACAAACGGTTCCTTAACGCGATGACCCCAATCTTCGGGCTGACATTGGGAGTTTCGGCATGCGCGCACTGCTAGTTTTTGCACTCTTCACGATCGTGGGTGTTGGCTTGTCCGCTTTTGGGGACAATCACCGGAACGCCGCAACGGACCGCTCGGCGAGTTACCAGGCGGACGTCTACTATTTCGGCGGGACCTATCGGCGACTGTTGGTGGAAACCCATGAAGCCTGCGACCAATTCTGCGCCAACGACGCCCGTTGCCTCGCATGGAGCCATATCCCGAAGCATGAGGACACGGCGGCCATCTGTGAATTGAAACGGAGCGGCGGCATCCCCGAAGCCCAGCCGCGCACGATGTCCGGTCGATCAGCGCGGCACGAGGACATCTTCGCCGATCCGCCCTTGCACGACCTGCCAAAGACAACCGACACGGCACTTTTGTTCACCACCGAATTGGCTGGTGGCCCGGGATCCTGACATTAATGCATATTTCTCTAGTGAAGGTATCGCCGAACAACAGCTAACCGTCGTCGTCTGCCTCGCCCATGCCCTTGGATTGTTCGAGGGCTTGCTTTTCGGCCAGCGCTTTTACGACGCCCTCGCTCCGCAGCGGTGGGGAGAGAATTTCCGGGGGGTCTTGCTGTTGCATGTAAAGCGTCCGGCTTGGGAAAGCGAAACTCGTTCCCGCCCGCTCGATGATTTCCATGCAGGCTACCGCAAACTCTTCCTTGATCGCCAGCCACTCTCCCCAATTCTTCGTGTGGGTGAAGGTGTAGATAAGAAAATCGATCGACGACGCGTTGAAGCTGTCGACGCGAACGAAGAGGGCTGCGGCGGGCGGTTTTGCGAACCGTTCATCGTTCCAGAGCCAGGCCTCGATCTCATCGCGGACGTATTTGAGCTGATCCACCGTGGTGCGGTACTCAACCCCAATGACCCACTTGATCCGGCGATGGGTCATGCGCGAAAAATTCGTAACCGGGTTGTCCGATAGCAGGGCATTCGGGACGAAAACCGGGCTCTTGTCGAACCGGCGGATGAGGGTCGAGCGGAAATTGATCTTCTCGACCGTGCCCTCGACAACGCCGTCTACCTGTATCCATTCGCCAGGCGTAAAACGCTTTTCAGTAAGAATGAGGATGCCCGATATAAGGTTCTTGAAGAGGTCCTGCGCGCCGAGACCGACGGCGATCCCGAATATGCCAAGGGACGCGATGATCGGTGCGATGGGAATTTCCCAAATCTGCGCGACCGCCAAGAGGCCCAGGACGATGAGGCCGAGTTCGAGGAATTTCAGCATCCAGTCGACAATCGCCGAGGAGAGGCTCTCCCTCAGACTTGTGAAAACGAACTCAAAGGCGTGCACCGCCCGTGACAGGGTCCAGAATACCGCCAACGCGATCACCGACTGGACCAGCTTGTTCGCAATCACCTCGGTATCGGGACCGATATCGATGACCTGGAGCGCGAAATAGAACCCGATAATGATCGGTACCGTCTTGAGCGGCGTTGCAATCGCTGACACGAGGGCGTCATCGAAATTGGTCTTCGTCCCTGCCGCCGCCCTTGTGATCGTTCGGACAACCGTGCGCGCGAAGACCCCCCGGACCAGCAAGGCCAGCAGCATGATCCCGACGGCGGTGATGATCTCGCCGTAAGTTAGCCCCAACGCGCCCTGGTTCCATATCCCAAGCAGGTACAGAACACCTTCCTGCGCCCATCCCGGCAGTGCCTCACCCATCCATCTCGGCAGTACGCCCGCAGCATCTGCTTCGTCCATGCTCTACTCCCCTTGCGCGTCGGCGTTTCGCCACCTGAAACCGGCCCCCTCAGGCCGCGCGTTCCTTTGTTGCCGTAAACCGGATCGCCGGATTTTTCTCCTGCGCGTATCCGACATCCCAGGCGTTCTTAGCCAAGTATACTGGTGCGCCATCCAGATCCGTACCGGTGACGGACTTGTTCTTGTCGAGAAACGCTTCGAGCTTTGTGCCATCATCGGAACTCATCCAGCGCGCCACGTTGTAGGGCGCCGCTTCAAAGTCCACGTCCAGTCCATATTCGGCCGCGACCCGCTCGCTCATCACTTCGATCTGGAGTTGACCAACCGCGCCAACTATCATGTCAGAGCCGATTGCCGGGCGAAAGAGCTGCGTCACACCCTCCTCGGCAAGGCTTTCCAGCGCCTTTTTCAAGTGCTTCTGTTTCATCGGATCCTTGACCCGCGCCCGCCGCAGGATTTCCGGGGCAAAGTTCGGGATCCCGGCAAACACAACGCTGCCCGTCTCGGAGAGGCTGTCGCCCACCCGCAACTGGCCGTGGTTTGGAATGCCGATCACGTCGCCACCATAGGCTGTCTCCGTGATCTCCCGGTCCTGGGCCAGGAACATCAGCGGATTGTGTATATTGATCTGCTTACCCCCGGCGACCTTGAGCCGCATACCCCGCTTGAACTCGCCCGAACACATCCGGAAGAAGGCGACCCGGTCGCGGTGGTTGGGATCCATGTTCGCCTGGATCTTGAAAACAAAGCCGGAGACCTCTTTGTCGTCCGCCGCGACTGTCACGCCAGCGCCAGCCTTCTGCGCCGTCTGCACCCGCGGGCCAGGCGCAAACTCGGCTAGCGTATCGAGCAGTTCTCCGACCCCGAAATGGCGTAGCGCCGACCCAAACACCACAGGGGTCATATGACCACCCAAATACGCGTCTCGGTCGATCTCCGGCAGGGCTTCTCGCGCCAGCTCCGCGCCTTCCTGCAACTCTTCCCTGACGCTTTCATCCATTGCGGCTGCCATGGAGTTGCCGCCCGCTGCAATCCGTTCTGCCAGACCCACCCTCAGGTCTTCGTCCGCGGCAGTCTTTTCGAAGAGGCAGAACTCGTCGGTCCTCAGGTCAAGCATGCCGGCAAACCTGTTCCCGCTGGCTGCAGGCCAGTATAGCGGTGCACAATCGAGTTGCAGTTTGTCGGACACCTCGTCAAGCAGCGCGAACGGGTCCTGCGCTTCCCTGTCCATCTTGTTGATGAACGTGGTAATCGGGATGTCTCGCATCCGGCAGACCTCGAACAGTTTCAGCGTCTGCGGTTCAATTCCCTTGGCGGCATCGAGCACCATCACAGCGCTGTCGGCCGCCGTCAGCGTCCGGTAGGTATCTTCCGAAAAATCCTCGTGTCCGGGCGTGTCGAGCAGGTTGAACACAAGGTCCTTGTACTCGTAGGTCATCACCGACGCAGAGACCGATATCCCACGATCCCGTTCGATCTTCATCCAGTCTGAGGTCGTCCGACGGCGCTGCCCCCGCGCTGCAACCTCACCCGCCAGCCGGATAGCGCCGGCCGCGAGGAGCAGGTTTTCGGTCAGCGTCGTCTTGCCCGCATCGGGATGCGAGATGATCGCGAATGTGCGCCTGCGGCCAGATTCGTCGGCGATGGACATGGGGTTGGGGGACCTGCCTTCTCACATGAAGGCGACCGCACTAGCTGATTTGAACCGCTGGCGGAAGGGGGACGAGCCTCAGCCGTTCGGCCATGGCCGCTCCCGGAACCATTTGGTGGTGATGAATTTCAGACCCGCCCGCACCTTCATGCCATGGTGAAGTGTTTTTCCGTTTGGCCGACCTTCGGCATCGAGGTTATTCCACGCGACCAGCTTGCCCATTTCGGGCCGAATGATCCTGTCGATCTTTCGGAACCGCGTGGCCCCGCCAGCGCCTGGTTCGTTGAGGTAGACCATGACCGTCCACGTTCTCTGCCCGCATCCGGCACAGTACTTCTGAAAGTCCGCGCCGCTGGGTTCGAAGTAGTCTGTGTGGTCCTTGAACTCCTGACCAACGTCATACCGTTGTCCCTGCAGGGGCTCACCGCACGCCAGATCGAGCCCCGTCAGATCGGCAATCCTCCTGTCGAGCGTGGCCACTGACGGGTGCGCCGGATCAAGGTCGGTCGTTTCGCTGGTCCGATAAAGGGGATCGCCATTGTCATCGGCCTTCGTCGAAGGCCTCCTTGTTTCGTCAATGAGCGTCATCAGCGACGCGCAATGGGCTGGATCCAGAAATTCACGCAGGATGAACAGCTGAACCTTCTGGCCGGGATACCGCTGTATCCCAGGGCGACCCGTCAACCGGTCGTAAACGGTATCAGCCATTTGTCGTCCCCATCCGGCCATGCGCGAAGACAGATGCTTCGTTGCCACAACCGGAGCTGATTGCAAGTTTGTCCAACGACGCTGGATCCGGCCGGGAGCCCCTACCCGCTGTCGAACGCCAGGGCTGCTGCACCGATAAGGGGTGCTTCGGGCGCGTGCAGCACCGACACGGGGATATCAGCCATCCAAGGCGTGCGGGCCCCACGGTCGCGGAAGCGGGTTTCGGCGGCGCGAAGCCATTTGGGCATCCGCTCCGCCACGCCCCCTGTCAGGACGACCCCGCCCTGGGCGCCGGTGATAAGCGCAGCATCCCCCGCTGCACCCATGATGGCCCGGCCCCTCAACTCACACACTTCGACGCAAACCGGATCGCCTGACTCCGCGCGATCGAGAATGTCCTGGGCTGAATAGGAGCGGCGCGGAGCATTGTGGAGGTCTGCGATCGCCGCATAAACCATCTGCAACCAGCCACCCGAGACGATGGCTTCGGTTGAGACGAACCCGTGCACTTCCCCCAGCTTTCCGGCGACCGACGCCTCGCGCAACGTACGGGCAGCAAATGCCGCGTGCCCGCCCTCACCCGTCAGCACTCGCCAGGTTCCCGGTTCCTGCTCGATCAGCGTCGAGATACCGAAGCCTGTCCCCGGACCGGTTACCAGGATCGGCGCTCCTTGCCTTGGCTCGCCGGGCAGGATGGTTTCAAACACATCGCGCGGCAGTTCAGGGATCGCACGCGCCATCGCCGCGAAATCATTCACGAGGGTTACCCGGTCGAAACCGACCGATCCCTCAAGGTCTGCCGGATGAACCGTGGGCCAATCCCGGTTCGTCAACGTCACCGAGCCATCGCTCCGGGGTGGTCCGGCCAATGCGAACAGGGCGACCGCTGGAGCAGGCGCTTCAAGCCCCGAGACGTAGGAAGAAAGGGCGTCCGAAAAACTAATGAAATCGTCATTGCTGAGCTTCTCGAATGCGCGGAGCGCGATCTTGCCATCGCCTCGCCCGGCAAGGGCGAACCGGCAGCTTGTACCGCCCACATCACCAACAAGGACGCTATCCACTATTCAGCAGCCTGAGGCATTAGAAAATCAAAAAGGCTCGCGCCGGTTTCGGTATGGGTCGCGCCCGCACGGAACGCTCCAAACATTTCCCGCCCTAGCCCGACATGGCTCTGGTTCGGACGAAAAGGGACGGGATCCCGGGACGCGAACGCAGCCGCATCCACCTTCAGATCCAGCGTTCCCGTCTCGCAGTCGACGCGGATCACATCACCCTCGCGGACCTTGGCCAGCGGCCCCCCGGCTGCAGCCTCGGGACCGATATGGATCGCCGATGGTACCTTGCCGGATGCCCCCGACATACGCCCATCGGTCACAAGCGCAACCCGATGCCCGGCGTCCTGGAGGGCTCCCAGCACGGGCGAGAGGGAATGCAGCTCGGGCATGCCGTTTGCCGCCGGGCCCTGGAACCTGACAACGGCAACGAAGTCCCGCTCCAGTTTTCCAGCCCGGTGCGCAGCCTTGAGGGATTCCTGGCTTTCGAAGACGAGCGCAGGCGCTTCAACGATACGGTTCTCAGGCTTGACGGCCGACACTTTCGTCACGCCACGTCCGAGTGGTCCGTCCATCAGGCGCAAGCCGCCATCGGCCTGGAAGGGGTCAGCTGCGGGCCTGAGGACATCGCTATCGCCGCTCTCGGTCGGTGCTTCGCGCCAGGCCAGGCGATCGCCATCGAGATAAGGCTCCTGGGTATAGGCGGTCAGCGGTCCGGAAATGCCTGCTGCATCGCCGATCATAAGCCCGGCACCGATCAATTCCCTGACCAGAAAGCCCATACCGCCGGCCGCATGGAAATGGTTTACGTCTGCGACCCCGTTCGGATAAATCCGACACATGAGCGGTGTGACAGCCGACAGGTCGGCGAAATCCTCGAGGGTGACCTGAATACCAGCCGCCGCCGCCATGGCCGGAATGTGCAGCGCGTGGTTGGTCGATCCCCCTGTCGCCACGAGCCCGACAATACCGTTCACGACGGAGCGGGCGTCGATGATTTCGCCCATGGGCGTATAGTCGCCGTTGATTGTCATTGCGGCCGCCTTCCGGGTCGCGGCCCGGGTCAGGGCATCACGCAGCGGCGTATTGGGGTTCACAAAAGCGGCGCCCGGCAAGTGCAGGCCCATGACCTCCATCAGCATCTGATTGGAATTCGCCGTCCCGTAAAACGTGCAAGTGCCGGGGCTGTGATAACTTTCGGCTTCCGCCTTGAGCAACTCGTCACGGCCAACCTTCCCCTCGGCAAAGCGCTGGCGAATGCGGGCCTTCTCCGGATTTGGCAGCCCCGACGGCATCGGCCCTGCCGGCACGAACACATGGGGCAACCAACCGAAACGTAGCGCTGCGATAACCAGCCCCGGAATGATCTTGTCACAGACGCCGAGATGTATCGCTGCATCGAACGCGTCATGGCTGAGCGATATGGCCGACGCCAGGGCGATCACGTCGCGAGAAAACAGCGAAAGCTCCATCCCGGCCTGGCCCTGTGTCACGCCATCGCACATGGCCGGTACGCCGCCTGCCACCTGGGCCGTCGCCTTCACCTCCCGCGCAGCGTCGCGGATCAGTTCGGGAAACCGTTCAAACGGTTGGTGGGCGGAAAGCATGTCGTTATAGGCGGTCACGATGCCGATATTTGGCCATCCGTCGCCGAGTAACTGTACCTTGTCCACCACTGTGCAGCCTGCCGAGGCATGGGCCTGGTTGCCTTCGCTCAGCCGTTTGCGGGCAAAGCCGCTGGGGCGGCGGGCCCTGACCAGTTCCAGATAGGTTGCGCGGCTGTCCCGCGACCGGTCCTCTATCCGTGCCAGCACTTCGGCGACCGTGGGGTGAAGGCTGGTCATGGCGCCCAAACCTTCACCAGTCGCTCGCCAAGAACATCCTCGGCAAGGTGGATTGGCAACCCCGCCGACCGGTCTTCCAGCACACGCCGTTTTTCCTCTCCGGTAATGTAGAGCACCGTCACCGAAGCCGAATCCAGGGCCCGCCCCGTAACCGTGATCCGGTTTGGAACCCCGCCCGCCAGGGCAGCGCCCGTCGCATCGATGGCGGCGACCGCCGCCTCATTGTCAGGATCCATGATGTCCTCCAACCGGACAATCGTCGGAAACCACGACGCCGTATGGCCATCGGTGCCCATACCAAGAACCATAAGCGGCCCGGTATCCAGCAGACGCCCATAGCGGGGTTCAATCTGCTCAGCGCCCGCTTCAGCGGTTGGATCAGGCGTCTTCATCGGCATGAAGTAAGCCGATGCTGCCTGGTTCTGCAGCAAGGTGCGAGACACCAATCCTGCGTTGGACTGTTCATCACCCAACTCCACCCACCGTTCATCAACAAGGCCGATATCGACCCGTGACCAGTCGAGATCCGCCCGGCTTAGCCGTTCATAGACTGGCCCTGGCGTTGACCCACCCGACAGAAGCAGGCCGGCATGAACATCCTGTTCAAGCTGCAACCGGAGCACGCCTTCCATGAGGCCGGACAGGAAAATCTCCGCTTCATCGCGGGTAGGAAAAATTCTCAGGCTTGTGGGCATAACTCAATCCATCGACCAGGCGCGACCGTCGCGATCCAGCATCACCGCGGCCGCCAGAGGGCCATCGCTGCCAGCTGCATAGGCATGGGGCGTGTCCCCTTCCTCTGCCCAAGCCTCGACCAAGCCATCCACCCAGGACCACGCCGCTTCTACTTCGTCCCGGCGCATGAACAATGCCAGATTGCCGCGCACGACTTCCATTAAAAGCCGTTCATAAGCGTCCGGATATCGCACGGTGAACGTCTCGGCATACGACAGGTTGAGCGGCAGGGACTTGATCCGCAGCCCACCGGGGCCGGGCTCCTTGATCTGGATGAACAGCCGCACGGCCTCGTCGGGCTGCAACCGAATCACCAGCTTGTTGGGCGCCACATCGCTCGCGCCGAAGATATTGTGCGGCACCGGCTTGAAGGCGATCACAATTTCAGAGCGACGCCCGGCCATGCGCTTTCCCGTCCGAAGGTAGAAGGGCACGCCTGCCCAACGGAAATTGTCGATCTCACCGCGGATCGCCACATAGGTTTCCGTCGTGCTTTGAGCGCCCTCGCCCAACTCTTCCAGATAACCCTTGACGGCGGCCCCGTTCACGAGCCCTGCCCCATACTGACCTCGAACGGTATACTGTCTCGCCCGCTGGAGATCGAACCGTTTCAGAGCCTTGAGCACCTTGATCTTCTCGGTCCTGACATCATCGCCGTCGAGACTGGCGGGTGGCTCCATTGCGATCAGGCACAGGAGTTGAAGAAGATGGTTCTGCACCATATCCCGCAGCGCCCCCGACTTGTCATAATAGCCAGCCCGGCCCTCAAGGCCGAGGTCCTCGGCAACCGATATCTGAACGTGATCAATCGCAGCCCGGTTCCACATCGGCTCCAGCAGGCGGTTGGCAAACCGCAGCACCATCAGGTTCTGGACGGTCTCCTTGCCCAGGTAATGGTCGATCCGGTAAACTTGGTGTTCATCGAAATGGGCACACACGCCTCTATTGATCGCACGGGCCGAGGCAAGGTCGGTCCCGATGGGCTTCTCAAGAACGACCCGTGCGTCGGGTGTGATCAGGCCTGCCCGGTCGATGGCTGCGCAGATATCAACGTATAGCCGCGGCGCTGTCGCAAGGTAGAATATCCGGGGTTTCGTAGTCCCGTTCAGCCTCTTTTTCAGTCCTGCCCAGTTCGAGGCAGCATCCGCTGCGTCGAGCGTTTTATAGTCGAGCAAGGCAGCAAACCGGTTCCATTCATCATCGTCCCAATCAGTAACCTTGCTACGCTTACAGGCATCCTTCGCGAATGCTCGATAGGCTTTGGCACTCATCTCCGTTCGCGCGGAGCCGATAATGCGACTGGTCTCGGGGATCTGACCGTCGCGCCAGCGGTGAAAGAGGGCAGGCAGCAGCTTGCGTTGGGACAAGTCGCCAGTGCCGCCGAAGATCACAATCTGGAATGGAGCGACGGGGATGAATTCGGCCACGGTGCACGGCTCCTGCAACAAATGTTGATAGCCGACAGGGCGACCGCAACCAGTCCCTGAACACCACCGGAGGTTTGCGTCAATTCGCAAGATTCAACGCTATCCGCAAGCGATACCGCCGATAGCGGCCAGGCTGCCGGCTGTGGTTACCCGCATACTCGAATGGGCACCAGAGCAACCACACAAGGACCGCTGTTTCCTAAACCCTGTTCCCGCGCGCTCCAAAGCGGTGTTCAAGGGCTGAACGCCGATCGGAAGGAATTGCAATGGACTGGACCAGAATCCTCAGGGCTTTGCGTGCATGCCCGATCGTGCCTGTTCTCAGCGTTGATCGGGTTGAGCACGCCCAGCCGCTTGCGAACGCCCTCGCCGCTGGCGGTATCACCGTTTCGGAAATCACCTTGCGTACGGAGGCAGGGCTACCATCCATTGCCGCATTCAAGGCCGCCTGCCCGGACATGATCGTCGGCGCCGGCACAGTGCTTGATATCAACGATCTCCGGCGCGCACGGGACGGCGGCAGCGACTTCATCGTTACGCCCGGCTTCGACGCAGAGCTTCTGGCCGCGCTGGCCGACTGCCCGATACCCGTGATACCCGGTATCGCGACGGCCAGCGAAGCCATTGCCGCCCGCAATGCCGGCCTCAACCGCGTAAAGCTTTTCCCAGCAGAAATTGTGGGGGGTGCCGCCGCCATAAGGGCATTCAGTGGACCGCTACCGGACATGGGTTTCATGCCGACCGGTGGTGTCACCCCCGGCAATCTCACAGAGTATCTCAGTCAGGAGACGGTCTTCGCTGTTGGCGGAACCTGGATCGCTAAAGGCGATCACGCTGCTTCAGGCGATTGGCAGGCCATCACGGCCCGCGCAAGGGAAGCCTTGGAGGCGGCGTTGGAGGTCCGACCGCGGCTGTCCTAGACCGAAACGCCCCCGACCCCGGGCGAACACCAGCGTAGTGCCTTCCGCGAATTCAACAAATGCGCGGCAGAGGATCACCTACGAGCCAATCAACCATGCGGCGACCACCGATCGGCGTCTCCATCTGCACAAAACCATCGGGATCCTCGACGATTTTTCCAATTATGGCGGCATCGCATCCCAAAGGATGCGCCCGCAACGCCCTCAGGGTCCGATCGGCATCCTCGGCGGCGACGATGGCGATGAGTTTCCCTTCATTGGCGCGATAAAGCGGGTCCACACCCAGGATCTCGCATGCAGCCTCCACGGGACGACGGATTGGAATAGCTGCCTCGGTCAGCAGGGCGCCGGTCCCGCTTGCGCGGCAGATCTCATTGATCGCTGTGGCAAGCCCGCCGCGTGTTGGATCGCGAAGGGCCTTGATGTGGCGGTCGAGATTGAAGTGGCCCAAGCAGCGAGGCATGGACCGAGGCGCCGTGTCCGGAGCTTGCCCGGCGGACCCGGTTCTTGCCGGCGAACATTGGCCCGGACCGGTCCACCCAGAGCCGTACACTTTCACGGCTGATGTCGATGCCGCGCTCATGCAGCAGGTCCTCGACACTGCGAAGCGACAGCGGGAACCGGACATACATCATCACCGCAAGCTGGATGATCTCAGGTGATGTCTTGACCCTGCGGAACAGATTTCGGGACATCATGGAGCTTGGCTAACCCCGTCGCCCGCCCGGCCCGCTCAATCGCCCGGTCGGGCTGACAATCCCCGCTTGAAGCATCGCTGATCGATCTGGCAACGGAGGCTAGCCCCGCCTATGGAAATGCGTTGTCGATCGCGCTTTGTGCACGGTAAAGCAATGATGCAAAAACAGGGTGCGCGGTGATGAATCCCCATTTGGATAAAAATCAAAAATACTCTCTTTCGCTGTCTTTTGTTTGGATCATCCTGGCTTACCTCGTCGCGCTCGCAGCCGCCGTTGCGACAGTCTTCGTGACGCCCGACCTGTCGCCGCTCTGGCGTGTCTTGCTCGCTGACGTGGTGGCGACAGTGATTGTTTGGGGATTTGGGACCGCCTTCTCCAATGCGAGTTTCTACGACCCCTATTGGAGTGTCGCACCGCCCGTGATGGCGATCTATTGGTGGTATGATGCCGGCGCGGCTGCGATGGATTATCGCCAGATGCTCCTGTTACTCGTTCTGTTCTATTGGGCGATCCGGCTTACGGCGAATTGGTCGTGCGGTTGGACGGGCCTCAAACACGAGGATTGGCGATACCAGGATCTCCGCCGCGGCAGTGGGCCGGCATATCCGCTCGTAAACCTGTTCGGCATCTGCATGTTCCCGACCCTGATTGTGTTTGCCGGCATGCTGCCGGTCTATGTGCTCATGACGGACCAGTACCCGGCCAATCCGGTTTGGGAACTCGTGGCGCTTGTGGTCGGCATCGGAGCAGTCACGGTGCAATGGGTTTCGGATGAGCAGATGCGCGCGTTCCGCAAGGGTGCCATGGGCAATGAAGCGGTCATGGACAAGGGCCTGTGGGCCTGGTCACGCCACCCGAATTACTTTGGCGAAGTGGCCATGTGGACCAGCCTTTTTCTCTTTGCGCTCTCAGCCGGAGGGTTATCGCTGGCCTGGACCGGGATTGGAGCGCTCTCCATGCTGATCCTGTTCCTTTTCATCTCCATCCCCATGATGGACAAGAAAAGCGTGGCCAAGCGTCCGGCCTTTGCGGAACATATCAAAAAGAGCTCTGCTCTCATGATGTGGCCGCCGAAGCGTCAGCCGGAATAACCGAGCCGGCGTTGACCCTTCGCCACCGCGCGTGCCAGCGTTTCTTGATCTTTAGAGGTCAAGGCCTTCCAGGCGAGTGGTCTCCCTTGGGGAATGGATGACACATCATCAAGCCACGTATCCTGCGAGAGCCCTGGCGCGGCGAAATCCAGGAAGGCAGTAAGCGTCTGCCGCGGTGCACTCACCAGATCTGCGTACTTCACCGTGTGAACCCGGTGAGCAGGGATCTTTGCCAGATCCGTCATGCCGACCGCCACCATGTCGGACCAGAATTGACCCACTTCGGAAAGGCTCGGCTCGGTCTCCAGGAACCGTTCCGCCGGCGTGAAACGCTCAATCATCGGCGCGAGCCAATAGATCACGCGGCTATCAGAATAGCGGAAAGGCGTGCGCAGGATGTCGATCCCGAACGTTTTCAGCCGGTTCCGCATATGGAGAAAGACCCGCATCGGTTGGAAGGCGCGCATTGAGAGCGCCGTTTCGCGCCCGTCGCGGTGAATATGGACGAATTTCGCGTCGGGAAACACGCGTGTGATCGCTTTGACCATGGTGAGGGATGACCCGGTGCGCTCGATCCACATCGTTTTGCCGTGTCGCACGGTCAACCAGTCGAACCAGAACCGGTATTGATCGGCCAGCGGCGCTCTGGGGCGCGCCTCGATGACCGGCCTCAATTCCGCATGCAGCGCGTCTGGATGCTCGCTCAGGTGTGGCAGTGTCATCATGAGGCAGGCGGGGAGATCGTCCAGTCCGTATCGATCACAAGGACCCAACGGATAGGTGAACTCAACTGGGCTTGTCTTCGGGGTGATCGATTTGCGAAGTACCGGCGATGCATGGTTCAGCATCTTCCAGAAGGCCACGCCGTCGAGTTGGCGTGACACAAAGGCTTTTGTCGTGAATGTGGTGAAAACTTCAGAAAGGCTCAGAATGTCTTTGTGCCGATGGATGAGCTTCGACATCAGCGTCGATCCGCAGCGCCCTGTACCGACGATGAAAACGGGCGGATGCTCTGCCATGGCTGGCACGGGCTATCGGAATTGTGGGTTCATCGCAAACACCGATGCGTGTTCGCCAATGCTGAATCGTGATGGGCTTGCCTGATGGAACGTGACGACACCCACATGGCGGCCAACCGGACCCGCCATCTCCGCTTGTTGGAGCGAGGCCTCGGCGCCTGGATCATTGGAGTTTCGAAACGACCACGAATAGCAATTGTTACGCTTGTTGCTGCGGCGATCGCAGGACTGCTGCTCGCGTCGCAATTTCTGGGTGTGAACAGTGACACGTCTCGCATGGTGTCATCCTCGCTCGATTATCGCCAAGCCCATCTGGAGCTGAACGCCGCCTTTCCAGCCCAGGACAATGACATCGCTCTGGTGATCCGCGGGCGCACATCCGATGAAGCCGCCGCGTTTGCGGCCTTGGTCCGCGACGAGTTGATGAAGGACACCGGAGCAGTGGAGGCCGTCTTTGCGCCCAGCACCGATCCCTTCTTTCGCCGAAACGGTCTCTTGTTTCTTGATTTTGACGAGCTCGACGAAGTCCTGCCGCGCACTTCCGAGGCCGCACCGCTGATCAGGCGATTGGGTCGAGAGCCAGATCTCGATGACCTCTATGCAGCGTTGCTCTTCGCGACCGATGGAACCGAAGCTGGAGAGCCGCTTCCTGATGCCATGTCACGCGCGCTTGCTGCCACGGCGGCGGTGATTGAGGCGAGGTTGGCGGGTCACCCCCAGCCCCTGTCATGGCAGAACATCTTCCGAGAACCCGATGACGTGGACGGGCTGAACCAGCAAATCCTGACGATTACCCCGAAGCTCGACTATTTGAGGCTACAGCCCGCGCGCCCGGCTGTGGACGCGATCAGGACGCGTATCGCTGAGATTGAAGGAACTGAGGGTTTTGAGGTCGAAACCGCCATCACCGGCAATGTGGCGCTCAGGAGCGAGGAGCTGCAAAGCGTTGCGGGTGGTATGGGTTGGGCGCTCGGCACGTCATTTGTTTTCGTCGCCATTCTGCTCACCTTGGCTCTGAGATCGGCGGTTCTCGTGGTCAGCTGCCTCGGCGCACTGGTCGTCTCGATCGCGATCACGCTTGGCTTTGCCAGCGTCGTGTTTGGCGACCTGAACCTGGTCTCGGTAGCATTTGCTGTTTTGTTGATCGGTCTCGGGATCGATTTCTCCATTCACTTCGCGATGTCGGTCCAAGAGGAACGCCTCGCAGGTGCCCTCACCCCCCGGGCCATGGAGCGCAGCGTAAAGCATATCGGTGCCGCGCTGGCCCTATGCGCCCCCACATCGGCGATCGCTTTCTTCGCGTTTGCGCCGACCCAGTTCGTGGGCATGGCCCAACTGGGCATCATCTCCGGTGTCGGTGTTCTTGTTGCCTTTGTCACCGCAATAACACTGCTGCCCGCGGCGTTTGTTCTGCTGCCCAAGGTCGAGATGGCGAAAGCCGCAGCGCACACACCGGGAAAGACATGGACCAGCTGGTTCAGCCGTGGCCACAAATCGGCGGTGATAGTGGTGCTTTTGCTTGGTTTCGCGGCCTTGTTCCTGATGCCCTATGTGCGGTTTGACGCCGACCCGATGTCGCTGAGAGACCCCGAGGCACCTTCGGTTCAGGGCTTTAACCTGCTCTTCGACGATCCTGACACACAGCCCTTCACGCTCTCCGTCCTGGCAACGGATGCTGAAAAAGCAGCCGAGACCGCAGCACGATTAGAGGCGCTACCTGAAGTAAAACGGGTCATTGGCCTTGATGACCTTGTTCCAGAGGATCAGTTCGACAAAGCCGATCTTATCGACATTTCCTCCATTGGACTGGGCCTTGCCTTCTCTGATGCCGACAATACCAATGCGGCACCTGATCCCGACGTGCTCGACGATTTACTTGACCGTCTCGACAGTCTCGGGACGACAGAAACCGAGCGCTTGGCCTCTGCGCTACGGTTGATGGCGCCCACATCAGCAGAGGTGCAGGCCGGCGTGGCCGGCGACATCTTCGCCTATTGGCCTGACCAGTTTGATTTGCTGCGTGAGCAAACCATGGCTCAGCCTTTTGAGGTCGATGATTTACCCGAAGCCTTGCGAGACCGTTACATCGGTGCCGAGGGCCAGTATCGCCTTCAGATCGAGCCCGTTGAGGATCTGCGAAGCGACGAGGCCCGCGCACGCTTTGTGGATGCCGTAAGGGCAGCAGACCCCCGGGCGGCGGGACCGGCCAGAAGTGTTCTACAGTCCGGGCGGGTCATATCTGTTGCTATGGTTCAGGCCATGGCCTTGGCCTTCATCGCTGTCACCATGCTCCTCTGGCTCGTGCTTCGCGACATCTGGCTCGTCGGCATCATTCTGTTTTGTTTGTCACTGGCCGGGGTTCTGACCGCGGCCACGGGTGTGCTGATTGGCATGCCTTTCAACTTCGCCAATATCATCGTCCTGCCGCTCCTCATTGGTGTAGGCGCTGACAGCGGAATCCACCTGGGACTGCGCGCGCATGAGCGTGGAAGTTCTGCCAGCGTCTTCCGCACGAGCACGCCGCGCGCAGTGTTCTATAGCGCGGTCACCACCATCGCGACCTTCGGCACACTGTCATTCTCCGCTCACCAGGGTGTGGCGAGCATGGGCACACTGCTCACCATCGCCATTGCCTTCACTTTGATATGCACTGTGATTGTCCAGCCCTGGCTCGTTGAACGGCTCGCCGAAGTCCGCCGCAAACGGGCCATCATAAGGCAGCGAGGGCTGAGTTTCCCAATTGGCGATGGCGGCAGCGGCGACTAAGATTTCGGGGATCCCTCGTTGAAGGTACGCGAATGACCGCTCGACTTTTAAAACACACCGGCCTGGCCCTCGGCTTGGCTCTCACGCCAGTAACGCCAATCTGGGCGGACGATGAAATGCCTGCGGCCGAACAATCGATGATGGATCCTGAAAGCTTCATCAGTGTTATGATCACTGACCTCAGGGCAATCGATTCCGATGTGACAGGGGATGAGGCTGTTCGAAATCAAGCGCTTCGCACTTACTTGACGTCAATCCTATCGCTGAGCCGGATGAACCGATTTGTGCTGTCCCGCGACAGCCGAAAGGCAGCTGACCCCGCCGATTTGGAGGCCTATGACAGTCTCTTTGAAGACTACATCTCCGCTGTGTTCAGCGACCAGATCGACGATCTCGTTCGGCGCGATATCCGCATCGATGAAGTCATCACAAGACGGCCTGGAGACTTCATTGTCCGATCGACGCTGTTCGACAAATCCGGTGATGAACGGGCCAGGATCGACTGGCGTGCGATCGAAGATGACGACAAGCTTCGACTGGTCGATGTGATGGTAGAGGGCCTGTCGGTGAATGTAGAGCGCCGCGCACAATTCTCTGCCATCGTGAAGAATGATGGTTTCCCGGCGCTCCTGGATCACATGCGTGAAGTGGCCGCGGGCGAGGGTTGATACCCTGCCCACGGACAATCGCGCTCAGAAGCGCGCGGAGAGTTCCACACCGTAAAGTGCCGGTGGTCCGGGCACAAACGTCGGTGTGCCAAAAACGCCGCCGATACCGCCGCCATCGATCACATAGTCCTCGTCGAAGATATTCGAGCCGAACAAGGTGATCCTCAGGCCCCCGTCTGGGAAATCGAGGCCTGCGCGCAGATTGACGAGTGAAAACCCATCCTGGCTGATGGGAATGCCCGCAATCTCTGTTGCATCGGCTTGGAAGTTGATGTCGCTGCGGTAGCTCCATGAGCCGGTCGCGAAACCGACCACCCGTCCGAGATTGCCCGGAAAACCGATTTCATCCCGGTAATCCACGACGATGGAGGAGGAATGCTCTGGCTGGAGGGCGAAACGATTGCCCGCGAGCAGACCGTTTTCTGCGTCCTCGTCGATTTCGCCTTCGGTCCAGGCGTAGCCAGCGCTGAGCGTCAGTGCGTCGGATACAGCGAAGTCGCCTTCGAGTTCCAATCCGACATTTGTGGCTTTACCTGCGGAAACCGCGTTCACACCGCCGGCGACCACGTCAACCACCGTGACCCGGAAGTCCTCATAGTCTTGGAAATAGAACGCGCCATCAATGCGTGCTCGTCCTCCGGCCAGAACAGCCTTGAAGCCTGCTTCGTAGTTCCAGACGATTTCCTCATCGATCAACTGTGGTGTTGAGGGATCGCTTTCGGTGATGGACAGGGTCGGGCTGCGGCGGCCCTTCGAAATAGTTCCGTAGATGTTGAGGTCATCATTGACGCGGAAGAGCCCGTTGAACCGAGGCACGAAGGCGTCAAAGCTGTCTGAAACCGAATTCACCTCGCCGCCCGTATCGACAAAACCAGCCAGGATCGGTTGGAAAACGGGCATGGTTGGATCGACAGCCAGGGTTTGTAGCAGGATGAGCGGGGAGTTCGGTACGATGGTGGAAATGCCGCTTTCACGATCTTCATTGATGTAACGCACACCAGACGTCAGTTCGAGGCGCGGTGTCACCGAGTAAGTGACGTCGGCCACAACCGAGAAGCTGTTGTGATCGCCGAAATTGCTCGTCTCTCCGAAAAGTGCGATGCCGGGCGAGCCGGCTGCTGGAATGAGGGGCGCCACGCCAGAGGTCGCCGGATCGATATTCACGCGGTTGAAGGAGCCGTCGGGGTTCACGCAAGTCGGCGCCAAAATGGGCTGACCCTGAGGCGTTTCACCGACGCAAGCCGCGAAGATGGTCTCATCGAAAGCGAAACGCAGGCTCTGGAAGCCCTCTTCATTAAAATAATTCGCGCCGACAAAGCCTTTCAGGTTCGAGCCATTGTCGAAACTCAGACGAGTCTCCAAGTTGAACTGCTCGCCTTCGGTGTTATCGGCGAATTCAAACAGCGGTACTTGGCTACCATCCACATCAAACACTTCGAGGTTATCGAATTCACGGTACGCGGCGACACCGAACAAGGTCAGCGTTTCGCTGAGATCGTAGGTGGCGGAGAGATTGATGTCATGGATGGTGCGGTCCAAGCCGAGCTCATCCCTGCCGAGTTGCTGTGACACGGCATTATCTGGCAGTAACGCAAATTCGGGTCCGGCGGGTCCAAGGCCATTGAATCCCAGAAGCAAATTGTTGAAACCACCGCCGAGGTCGAGGTCCCGGAACGGATCGGTGCTTCCATCGGATGGGATGACCGCCGAGGCGAACGCCGTGCCCGGTGGCTCGTGTTGTTCGAAATTGTAAATCAGGTCGATGGTCAAGGCGTCGTCCGGCGTCAGTCGCAAGGACGGACGGATCGCAAACACGTCCAGTCCATTCAGATCATCCTGAGCAGAAAACGCCTGAGAATTGCTGCTGCCCGAAATGTTTTCGACATACCCGTCTCGAGTTCGATAGGACAGGGCTATGCGGCCCTGCACGAGTTCGTTTCCGGCGTTAAAGAACCCGCCGAACTCTGTTGCATTGAAATTGCCATAGCTCAGTCGGCCTTCACCGCTCACGCCTTCTTCTGGGCGTGCTGTGACGACGCTGACGGCGCCCACGAGCGCTGCTGTGCCAAAAAGGGTGGCCTGCGGGCCTTTGACCGTCTCGACGCGCTCTAGATCAAAAAGCTCAAAAGCGGCGCCGCGCGAGCGGGAAACATCAACGCCGTTGAGGTAAACCGACACGCGGGATGGATCCTGGAAGTTTCCGTTTTCAGAGGAAATGCCGCGGATCACGAAACTTGGGTTGTTCGGGCTGATCACCTGGACGGTAAGACCGGGCGTGAAGTTCGCAAGCTGATCGAAAGTATCCACTTGAAGCGTTTCCAGCCTGTCTCCGGTCAGGGCGGAAATGGTGAGGGGCACCTCAAATTCTGTCTCTTCCCGTTTTTGCGCGTTGACTGTAACGGGGGCGATCCGAAGAACGGCGTCGCGCGTCTGGTCTTCTTCAGCAGATTGCGCAACCACAGGCGCTGACCATACAGCGACAAAACACGCTAAAGTAATATAATGCACCATTGATAGTCCCACTTCTTGGTTCCTGAAGCTCGCTCGGCCAAGCCGACCAAATTGCTGTCAGTCAATGCACAAAATTCTGATTTGACACGGAGTGTGGCTTCATGCCTGGCCGGCTCGCTGACTTACTGACTTTACACATCGCCCGTACCCTCGCGATCACTGTTTTCACGGACTGAACATCGGTCAAGATGTTTTGCTTGTACCTTGTCGCTGTTGTCCAGGCCACTTGGATGTCAGCCGACGGGGAAGGTTAGGCAGGGCCTTGCGTTTCACCGGCAGGTGATTTCAGTATGGTGATCAACAGTTAAGTCGCTGCGCTTGCTTCATTTTTCTGGAAATGCACGACTTCAGAAAGCCGCCCGATTGGCTGAGCGCGGTTTCAAAGGCGCCGTTCCAATCGCATCTCGCACAAATCTGTATCGGTGAGTTCGCGCCACTCACGCTGGTCGCTTCGGGCGGCTAGGCGGCTGGACGGCTGGACGGCTGGACGGGCGCATTTGCGAACTTTCGGATTCAGCGACGACCCGTCGAACTCACAGTTCTTAATCGGTCAATCGAGCCGAAGCGGTGTAGTTGTTTGAATTGCACAAATGGGGCGGTCACCTTCGTTCGAAAGTGCTCGCTCTTCGGCCACGAGCGGCCCAACCTAAGCATACAGATCTGTATGGGAGACTTTGCCGCCGGTCTTGTTTACGCTGGCTGCGTCAAGTGCGGGTCGGGCGAGTGCATATCCTTCTGGTGGAAGACAATCAGGAAACCGCGGCGTTCATCTCCCGCGGTCTCGAGGAGGCGGGAGATGCGGTCACAGCAGCGACCTCGGCGCAGGAAGGTCTCCTGGCGGCGTCGGCCCATACTTTCGATGTGATCATTTTCGACCGGCTGCTGCCCGGCATGGATGGGCTGGACGCGGTACGCGTGCTGCGCCAATCGGGGATTGTCACCCCAATCCTGATGCTGACCGCGCTCGATGGGATCGATGACCGCGTGAATGGGCTGGAGGCCGGCGCCGATGATTATCTCACCAAGCCCTTCGCCTTTGCCGAGCTTTACGCCCGTCTCCGCGCGCTCGCCCGCCGCCAGCCGCTGGTTGAGGCGGAGACAACGCGCCTGACGGTCGGCGACCTCGTTCTGGAACGCACCACCCAGACCGTGACCCGCGCCGGCGAGCGCCTGGACCTGCTGCCGCGCGAGTACAGGATCCTGGAATATCTGATGCTGAATGAAGGCCAGCTTGTCACCCGCACAATGCTGCTGGAGAGGGTCTGGGGTTACCGCTTCGACCCTAAGACGAGCCTGGTGCAAACCCATCTCAGCCGCCTGCGCGCCAAGGTTGACCGGCCCTTTGAGATCGAACTCATCCGCACCGTGAGGGGGGCGGGCTATGTCCTCAGCGCGCGATAACGCCTTGATCAGATCGACCGTATTTCGCCGCACGGTTCTATCCGGGCTGATCGGTGTGATCGGCCTGGTCGGGCTTGTCTGGGCCGGCTTGGCCATACACCGGGCGCAAACGCTCGGCGAAGTTCGCGCCAGCCTCGATATGGAAATGGAGGGGCTGGAAAGTCTGTACGCCGACCAGGGGCTCAAAGGTCTTGTGGCCTCGCTCAGCTATGATGGCCGGGCGATCTGGGATCCCGATTGGCTCTACGCGATCCTCGAGGAAGACGAATTCATTATCCGGGTGGTGGCCGGCGATGATGAAACCGTGGCTGGCTTTGGGGGCATTGACCCACCGGGCGGCAAATCGAGCACCTTTGTTGAACATGAGGAGCTGTCCGGCCATCCTGTTCTAGCTTTTCGACTGCCATTGGAGGGCGGCGAAGCGGAGGTGATCGCCGCCCGTTTCGTGCCCGACCGCCTGGTGATCCTCCAGGAGTGGCTGGTGCGGGCGGGCGGGTTCGTCGCGCTGGCCGTGATCCCGATCTCGTTCCTGACCGGCTTTTTCACCAGCCGGTCGGTCGTCGGTCGCCTGAACACGATTTCGGCGACCGCAGAAGCGATTGATGAAGGCCGGATGGATGTGCGTGTTCCACTCCGTGGCAACGGCGACGAGTTCGACCGGCTGTCCGTCGCAGTGAATGACATGCTCGACCGGATCGGCGCGCTAACCCGGAACCTGGAAGGCGTTTCGGTCGGGGTGGCCCATGACCTGAAAACACCGGTATCGAACCTGGCCGGCCGCCTGCAGCTCCTGGAACGCGACGCTGGCGACCCTGAAGCCGTTTCCAGCCATGTGGCGGCGGCTGAGAAGCATATCGCCACTCTCCTGCGAACCCTCGATGCGCTGCTGCGGCTGGGCGAGGTGGAAGCGGGCCAGCGCCGCGCGGCCTTCGCCGCTATGGATCTGTCGGAACTGGTCGAAGACATGGCCGACAGTTTCCAGCCCCTTTTTGAGGACGCCGACAAGCAGCTCGACCTGCGCGCAGCGCCGGATGTGGCGGTGAACGGCGACCGGGACCTGCTGACCCAGATGATCTCGAACCTCCTGGAAAACACGCTGGAGCACGCGCGCGACGGGGCCCATGCCTGGATGCGGCTGCGCATCTCGGACTGCACCGCTTTTCTGGAGGTCGGCGATGATGGCCCCGGCCTGCCCTCCAACGCCGCCGACAGCGTGTTTGAGCGTTTCGTCCGATTGGATCCCAGCCGGACTACGCCTGGCAATGGCCTTGGCCTGAGCCTGGTGCGTGCTATCGCCGAGCTCCATAACGGCCATGTGCGCGTGGTCGCGACCGAGCCGGGAGCGGTGTTCGAAGTCAGCCTGCCGCTGCGCGAGCACTGAGCAGGCATACAGATCTGTATGGTTTCGCGTCCTGACTTGTAAAACCGCGCAGGCCCGCATCGGGTTACAAGCATCCTGAACCCGCAAGGTCTGGCTGTTCAGGGGATCACAGATGCCGACACAACTTACCCATCCCGTCCTCACCGCCCTGCTGGGCGCCAGCTTCGGTGTCCTGATGCTTGCAGGTGGCTGTTCCGGAGGCGGCGCGTCAGGCGATGACAACGGGCCGGTCGCTGGACCAACGCCTCCACCAACTCCTCCGCCGCCATCGCCAACGCCACCTCCGCCTCCACCTCCACCTCCCACCGGCGCGTTTGCCACGGAGGCCGGAACGTCGCGCTTCCTCACCCAGGCAACCTTCGGCCCAAGCGCCGAGGACGTGTCCGCACTGACCGGCACGAGCGCCTCGGACTGGTTCCTGGCCGAGTTGGGGAAACCAGCCAGCCTCCACACGCCGCAGCTTGTAGCCTACCGCGCGATGATCGCCGACCCGGACGAGGATTTCCCTTTGCTGGCGGTGCAGTCGAGCACGTTTTCCTTCTGGCGCAATGCCATTGAGGGCGAAGATCAGCTGCGCCAGCGCATGGCCTTCGCGCTGTCTCAAATCCTGGTCGTGTCAAATTTTGGCGGCGAACTCCTGACCGACATTCCCGAACCCGTGGTGGGCTATCAGGATGTTCTGGTCGAGGGAGCGTTCGGCAATTACCGCGATCTCCTGGAGGCGGTCACCTATTCGCCCGCCATGGGTTTTTACCTGACCTATATGGGCAACCAGAAGGCCGACCCGGCGACGGGACGCATGCCTGATGAGAATTACGCGCGGGAGATCCTTCAGCTGTTCACCCTCGGTGTGGTGCAGCTTGGCTCGGACGGGGAGCCCGTTCTGGAGAACGGCCGACCGGTCGAGCTTTACAGCAATAAGGACATTACGGGCCTTGCCAGGGTCTTCACCGGGCTGGACCTGGACGGGCTGGACCGGCAACGCTTTCCGTCCGTCGTGGACGCAGTCGATGAGTGGGAGGACCTTGAAGACGCCCTGCTCAGGCCGATGGCGGTCAATCAGGACAGGCATTCACCGGAGGCGAAGCGCTTTCTCAATTGCGATATCGCTGCGGGAACACCGACCGAGAGCAGCATCGACCAGGCGCTCGACTGCATCATGGCCCATCCGAATGTCGCGCCCTTTGTCTCGCGCCAGCTGATCCAGCGCTTCACAACGTCGGCGCCAGTCCCCGACTATGTCCAGCGCGTGGCCTCCACCTTCGATGCCGGGACCTATACGCTGCCCGACGGGACCCGCGTGGGTGACGGGCGCAAGGGCGACCTTTCAGCAACGCTGGCTGCCATTCTGTTCGATCCCGATGTGCGCGGTGAGACGAGCCTGAGCGATCCGCAATTCGGCAAGATCCGCGAACCGCTCCTGCGCTTCACCCATTGGGCCCGCGCCTTTGATGCCGATGCGTCCAAGCCAGAATATGGGATCGAGCTGTTCGACCTGAGCGCGCCGGATGCGCTGTCCCAGCATCCCTACCGCGCCCGATCCGTCTTCAATTTCTACCGTCCCGGCTATGTCGCGCCCGGCACGGAAAGTGGCGCGGCGGGGCTGACCGTGCCGGAGCTGCAAATCGTCAATGCGAGCTCAACGCCGGGCTATATCAATTTCATGACCTTCTGGGCGTTTGGTGGCCAGTCGATGATCCCCGCCGACGAGCTTGAGTCGGAGCTGCAAGACATGGGCGTGCCGGTGGAGCGCGCTGCCCTTGAGCGCGCCTTCGTGCCCGATTACGACGACGAGTTGGCGCTCGCCAATGATGCCGCCTTGCTGGTCGACCATCTCGACAGCCTGCTGGTCTACGACTCCCTGTCAGAAGAGACCAAGGCTGCCATCACGGCAACACTCGAAGCCCAGCCCGTCGATGGACCGAGCGACACCGGGGCGCTTGCCGATCGGGTGTCGCTCGCGGTCATGCTCGTCATGACGTCACCCGATTACCTCGTCCAGCGCTAGGAAAAAACCATGCCCACAAGCCGCAGAGACTTCATCAAGGCACTCGGCGCAAGCGCGCTCACCACCACGGCGCTCACCGCCATGCCGAGCACTTTCACCGCCCACGCCGCAGACACAACCG